>NZ_DATJYB010000246.1:0-7003 GCF_035499775.1 Mycobacterium sp.
ACAACCTGGTCAAGATCAGCGCCCTCTCCGCATAACCGGCCGACCGGGGGCTCCCTATAACCCGGAAACCGAGATCCGCTTTTCTCACCGCCGAAGCCCGACATCCCGCCCGGTCACTTTTTCAGGTCGAAGTAGCTAAGCATCGGAGCCGAGCGCCGAGCGCGCCCATATGTACACCAAAATGCTGCCCCGGGCGTACATTTGCGGCCCCTCGCGAAGAGGAGCGAGAGCTAGGGCTGGCCGGGCAAGAGCCGCACCATCAGGCCGTTGCCTTCGGCCAGCAGCGTCTCGTCCGAGCCGTCGACGAGCTCGGCGGCAACGAATGCCTTGCGGCCTTCGGTGCGGGTGACCCGGCCCCGGATCGCCAGCGGCGTGTCGATCGGGGTGACCTTGCGGTAGTCGACGTGCAGGAAGGCCGTCCGGCTGATCGGCCGCCCGGCTGCGTGCGAAATCATGCCGAACATGTGGTCAAACAACAGCGGCAGCACGCCACCGTGCACGGCCATGTTGCCGCCGACGTGAAACCGGGTGAAATACCCCGTCATTGCGACGCCGTCGGGGCCGTACTCGGTCAGCGTCCAGGGGGGCAGTAGCAGGCTGCCCATGCCGGGCAGGCCTGGCGTTCGCCCGGCCGGGGCCTTGCCCTCGTCGGCACGAAACGGGCCCAGCAGCTCGACGAGTGCCTCAGCGCGGTCGGCCGCTTCGTCCCAGACGCCGTCGACCGGATCGGAAGACACCGCCAAATCCTGCAACCGGCGCATCGCGGTGACGAACCGGCCGAAACCCGGGCCGGGGCTGGCCGGGCCGTACTCGGGAAAACCGCCGTGGTGGTGGTATTCGGGGTCGAGCTCTTCGGGATCCTGAACAGCATCCGTCACGGGCGGGCCGCCAGGACGTCGCGGCGCACGATCGTCTGGTCTCGTCCCGGACCGACACCGATACACGAAATCGGTGCTCCGGCAAGCTCTTCCAGTCGCAGCACGTAGTCCTGCGCCTTGGCGGGCAGGTCTTCGAACTCGCGGGCCGCCGAGATGTCCTCCCACCAGCCCGGCATCTCCTCGTAGATCGGCTCGGCGCGGCACAGATCGCTTTGGGTCATCGGCATGTCGCGAAGGCGCTTGCCGTCGATCTGGTAGCCAACGCAGATCGGCACCGTGTCCAAGCTGGAGAGCACGTCGAGCTTGGTCAGGAAGTAGTCGGTGATGCCGTTGACCCGCGTGGCGTAGCGGGCGATGACGGCATCGAACCAACCGCAGCGGCGACGGCGCCCGGTGGTCACGCCGAACTCTCCGCCGGTCTTGGACAGGTACTCACCGTTCTCGTCGAACAGCTCAGTGGGGAACGGACCCGAGCCCACGCGGGTGGTGTAGGCCTTGAGGATTCCCAGCACCGTGCCGATCCGGGTCGGCCCGATGCCGGAGCCGACGGCCGCGCCGCCCGCCGTCGGATTCGAGGACGTCACGTACGGGTAGGTGCCGTGGTCGACGTCGAGCAGGGTGCCCTGCGAGCCTTCCAGCAGGACCGTCTCGCCGTCCTCCAGCGCCGCGTTGAGCAGCAGCCGGGTGTCGGCGATGCGATGCCGGAACCCGTCGGCCTGCTCCAGCAGCGTCTCGACCACCTGCGCCGGGTCCAGCGCCTTGCGGTTGTAGATCTTGACCAGCACCTGGTTCTTGAACTCGAGTGCAGCCTCGATCTTGTGCGAAAGCTGATCCGGGTTCAGCACGTCGGCGACGCGGATGCCCATACGCGCGATCTTGTCCTGGTAGCAGGGCCCGATGCCGCGGCCGGTGGTGCCGATCTTCTTGCTGCCCATGTAGCGCTCGGTCACCTTGTCGATGGCCACGTGGTAGGGCATCAGCAGGTGCGCGTCGGCGGAGATCAGCAGCTTGGAGGTGTCCACGCCACGGTCTTCCAGGCCTTTGAGCTCACTCAGCAGGACGCCGGGGTCGATCACCACGCCGTTGCCGATGACGTTGGTGACGCCGGGAGTCAAGACCCCCGACGGGATGAGATGCAACGCGAAGTTCTCGCCGGTGGGCAGTACGACGGTGTGCCCGGCGTTGTTGCCGCCCTGGTAGCGCACTACCCACTGCACCCGGCTACCAAGGAGATCGGTGGCCTTACCTTTGCCCTCGTCGCCCCACTGGGCGCCGATGAGGACGATTGCCGGCATGACACGCTCCCGCCTGGTCTGGCCTTGTTTACGCCTGCTTATTGTGGTCCAGCCGGTGACCTACCCTACCCAGCAGGTTGCGAGGAACTGCAAAAATGGCCCCAAGCGCGGCGGTGTTGTTGTTCGGCGACCGGCCCGCACCCCGTCCGCTGGACGGCCTGCCCACGGTGCATGCCCAGGATGCGGCCTCGATCGACACGGCGCTGGACTCCTACCAGCGCCTGGTCGTCGTCGGCGACGACGCCGACCTGGCCGCGGTGCTGACCCGGCTGTTGCGGGCCGACCGGCTGGACGTGGAAGTGGCTTACGCGCCGCGCCGGCGGACCACCGCGACCCGGGTCTACCGGCTGCCGACCGGGCGTCGCGCGGCGCGGCGCGCGCGGCGCGGTTCGGCACGGCAGGTGCCGCTGATCCGCGATGAGACGGGGACGGTGATCGTGGGCCGGGCCTGCTGGCTCCCCCCCGACGATCGCTCGTCGGTGCACGGCGAGGCGGTGGTCGACGACACGGTGCTGTTCGACGGCGACGCTGCCCAGGTGTGGATCGAGCCCACGCTGGCCGTGCCCGGCCTGCGGGCCGCGCTGAACACCGGACGGTGGCGCCGGTGGATCAGTGGGCGCGCGGCCCAGCTGGGCACCACCGGAGCCACTGTGGTCCGCGACGGTGTGCCGGCCGCCCGCACCGCGCGCCGCTCGACGTTCTATCGCAACGTGGAGGGCTGGCTGCTGGTCCGGTAGCAAACGCGCTATGAGCTGCGACAACACCGCTCATCATCGCCTAGCCCGGCGTCCCGGTACGCAGCGGGTACGCAGCAGATATCCGCTCCGCGATAACGTGCGCCGACCGCTGTGCGGGTGGACTCGTCAGCGTGTGGCCAAAGGTGCCCGTAGGTGTCGAGCGTGATGGCACCCGATGCGTGCCGCATCGGCGTTTGCACGGTTTTGATGTCCATGCCGCTGGCGAAACTGGTAACCGGCAATCTTCGAACCCTGCGAATGACCAGCCGTGAGCACCGCTTACGTGGGGCATTCGTCATGGTTGGTGATTGGCGTCCTGGGTGAGTTGGGCGGCGTAGCGGTTCCAATCGCCGCCGGAGTCGTGGACCCAGTGGACGGCGGTGGTGGGGTGGATTCCGAGCAGGTCGGCGATGACGGCGGCGGGTAGTTGGGCGGCGAGGTGGGTGAGCGCGGCGCGGCGGCCGGGCTGGGCTCGGATCCCGAGTTTGCGGAGGCGTTCGCCGAGTCGGGCGGCGGTAAGGGGTCTGCCGGGTTGCAGTCCGGGGAACAGCCAGCGGGTGGTGGGTGGGGTGCCGACTCCGGTGTAGGGACGGCCGTCGCGGGCGAGGGCTCTAATGAGTTTGGCGAGCGGTTCGGGGATGTGCAGGTCGTCGGTTCCGAGTCGGAGAAAGACTTGCCGGCCTTGAGTTTTGATCTGGTCGTGGGTGATCGCCACGATCCGGGCTAGGTGCTGGCCGTAGAGCAACAGTAGTGCTCCGGCGACCCGGTCGGTGAGTTCGATGGTGTCGTCGTGCAGGAGCCGAGCGATCTGGGCCCAGCGTTGGTCGTGGTCGGTGGCCGGGCCGGGGTTGCGGCCCGGGGTGGCGATGGTGACCGGGCGGGAATGACCGGTTGCGGCGGCCCATTGCAGGAAGTCGCGGGTGCGGTAGCGCGACGGCGGTTGTTCAGTCAGGTAGGTGTCGATGTCGGCTTGGCCGGTGTCAGCCAGGGTGATTCCGTGCTCGGCGAGCCAGTTCAACAGGCCGATTGCGGCGTTGATGTTGGTGCGGGCGTGATGGGTGTAGGTACGTGGCCGGCCGCCTCGTGCCGCGGTCACCCGAAGGCGGCGTAATACCTGCCAGGTGGCGTAGCAGTGGACGAGTCGGCGGTCGCTGTCGCGGGTGATGCCGGTCAGGGCGCGGTTAAGGAATTGTTCGGTGGCGCTGAGTTGTTCGTCGCGTTGCGGCAAGACGTTGTTGGCGACCAGCACTGCTCGCAGGTATCCGGCGACACCTGGGCGGGGGTGCTCGTCGAGTGCCTGGTGCGTCAGTTCCACAGCGCCGGAGGCCATCTGGGTCAGCAGGGCCGCGCCGGCGCTGTTGCGTAGCCAGTTCAGTGCGGTGCGTGGAGCGTCGGTGGCGGTGATCGCCTGGTAAATCGGTTCCAGGTCGGGCCGGATCTGGCCGTCGGGGCCGGACAACGCGGACGCGGTTCTGCGGCGCAGTGCGCAGGGTGCGCACCTGCGTTGTTCGTAGGCTCTGTCCTCGATCCCGCAGTCGGTGCAGGTGTGGCTGACCGGGACACCGGCGCAGTCGGCGCAGGTGGTGGCGTTGGGGCCGGGAGGGTGGACGAGGCGCCGCTCGGTCCGGCAGGTGGCGCAGGTGCCGCGGCGCCGCAACGCCGCGATGTAGCAGGGGTCGCAGACCGGTCCTTCGGGCCACCGGGCGGTCGGTGGGCGCTCGGCACCGCAGTGCGCGCACGTCGCGGTCGCCCGAGGCGCGCATCGGGCGCAGATCGGGGTCGGGCCCGACGCGAACGAACAGGGCCGCCGCCGCCCGCAGCGGCTGCACAGGGCCTCGTGCCCGCGGAAGCAGGAATCACAGATATCGGGTTGGTCGTCTCGGGCGCGCAGGGCGATCCGCCGGGTCCGTCCGCACTTGCCGCAGACTCGTTGCGGCCGGTCGGCGCACCGCGCGCAGACCGGCTGGCCCTGCTTGTCGCGGCCGGCGACGGGTTTGACCACGCCGCACCGCACGCACGCGGTCGCCAGTTGCCGGCGCCGGCAGCGGGCGCACACACCCCCGGCCGACGAACGCGTCAGTGGCTTGCCGGTGCGGCCGCACCGGCAACAGACCGGGTCGGGCAGGTCTGCCCCGCGGGCCCGCAGTTCCCCGACGAGGCGACTCACCACCGGCGGTGCGCCGACCGTGAGCGCATCGGGATCGGCGGCCAAGGCGGCGGCCAATGACCGGATGACTGCCGGGTGGCCGGCCGCCGCGTCCAGCGCGCCGGTCAGCACATCCATCGGGATGCCCGGTGTCCTGGCCGCGACAGCGGTGATGATCCACCCGCGCCCGCAACCGGTACACAACCGCCCCTTGGCGCAGGTCGGGCATCGGGTCTGGTTGGCCGGCAAGGGCTTTCAGCGTCCGGTGTCGGGCCCCACCCGGGCCCGGGTGGGGCGTTGCGGCGCGGGGGGCCCGGCCGAGTCACGTCGGGCCGGCCGGGAACGGGTGGCCCGGTAAGGCTCGATGAGATCGGCCGGGGTGCACGACAAGATGTCGCACAACGCCGCCAACGTGGTCAGCGACAAGCGTTCGGGAACCTGGGCCACCAGCCGGTAGACCTGCTCGCGGGACAGCACGACCCCCCGTTGGGCCAGCAGCGGCACCAGATCCGTGGTCGCGAACATCCCGGCCGCCGCCATCTTGGCCCGAAGATGCCAGTGATACCCCACATGAATGCTCACCCCGGTGATGATTCCGCACCGAACGCGGCATCCAGCGCCGCACGCAACATCCGGTTCTTGGCGTCCGCGCCGACCTGCGTGTACACCGCCGTGGTGGAGGCCCAGGAATGCCCGACCTGCTGCTGCACGAATAACGGGTCGACCCCGTCCTCGATCAGGTGGGAGACATAGGAATGACGCAGGCAGTGGACCGACAACTCGGCTGGCAGACCGGCCGCCGCCCGCCACTGGGCGAACCGGTCATCGACCTGCCGCGGCGAGATCCGCCCGCCCCGTTCGGTCAACCACAGCGCTGGATGCGCCGCCGCGGCGTACCGCGGCCGCACCAGGGTCAAGTACTGCTCTAACGCCTCGAGTGCCCACGGCATCACCGCGGCCACGGACCGCCGTCGCGGCGGACAGCCGCGCATCGCCTTGCCGAACCGCACCTGGCACACTCCCAACCCACCCAACTCCGGAGCAGCCGGGTTCGCCGTGAAGTCGGCCACGTCTAGCATCGCGACCTCGCGGCGCCGCAACCCGAACGCATAGCAGACCTTGAACAGCGCGGCGTCGCGGAACGCGGCCAGCCATCCCTTGCGGCCCGACGTGACGGCCTGTTCGGCCCGGTCGTCGGCAGCGTCGAAGAACGCCTGCAACTCCACCCGGGTCAGCGGCCGCCGGGCCGGCCGCCCCTCGTACTCGCACACGTGCCGGGCGGTGTTCCACTCATGACAGATCTGCGCCGGCCGGGCACCGACCCGCTGCTCACACTCGACGACCCAGCCATACCTGTTGTCGCACACATATTCCAAGAACACCGCGACCGCGCCCTGATAGCTGCGGACCGTGGAATGCGCCCACCCGCCAGTCGCGATCCAGGACTCCAATTGTCCGGCCGTCCAGGACCACGGCCAGCCCCCGGTGAACTCCGCGAACCGGCGAACCGTGCGTTCCCGCGCACCGATGATCGACTCGCCCAACCGCCGGGCCAGCTGCTGCGAGCGCCACCCGTCGAGCATCGCGTCGAACAACGCCGGCTCCCGACCCAGCGGAGTGCAACCAGTCACCACCGTCAACGCAGCCGAACCGGCCACCCGCATACCCACCAACCCCCCCGGGTCGCACCCGCATCAGACGCCACAATCAGGCATCAAACGCAACAAAAACAGATGCATCATCGTGACATCAGATGTCACGCCCGCGATCACATACCAGGTCAGACAGCGTGTCGCCCATATCGCGACAGTGGGTAGGCGGCCGCTCCAAAACCCAAATCCCTTAAAGGATCCCAATCACCAATCACACCAAATGATGCATCAGATGCAATTCCGCGCACTTGCGACAACGACGCATAGGTATGCCGCTTATGGGGAATTCCCCATA
>NZ_DATJYB010000247.1:0-2224 GCF_035499775.1 Mycobacterium sp.
TGGTGAACAAGCTGATCCGGCACTTCGACTGTCTGGCCGGGCGGCGCATCGGTTTGCTCGGCCTGGCGTTCAAGCCCGGCACCGACGACCTCCGCGATTCCCCCGCGCTTGGGGTGGCCGAACGCCTCCTCGCCCGCGGAGCCGAAGTGATCGCGTACGACCCTCTAGTGTCCAGCGTTTCCCACGTTCCCGGACTCACTGTGGTCGGCGACCCGTATGAAGTTGCCGCCGACGCCGACGCCGTCGTGCTGGCTACCGACTGGCCCGACTTCCTCCTACTTGACCTCGTCAAGCTCCGGGCCCGGATGCGAGGAAACGTGTTCCTCGACGGCCGCAATGTCTTCGACCATCACATGATGGACGCGGCCGGCTTCCACTACGAGCCCGTCGGGCGCCCGAAGGCCGGCACCGCCATCGAACTGGATGGGGTACCAGAAATCAGACAGCATGCCGCGCCCGCTAACAGCCGCCATCTCGATGCGCTGACCAGGCAGCGGCCGCCGTCGAAATTACGGGCGCTTGCCGGTCGAAGCGACGTCGACGGGACCTGAGGACGGTCAGGGGTCGAAAGCACCACAATGAGCGAGATTCTGGTCACCGGAGGAGCAGGCTTCGTCGGCGAAAACCTTTGGGACGCTGCCGCCCTCGACGCGATGGTCGAACAGGACCTCTTCATCTGCCCGCGCTGCGCCAGCCCGGTGCGCGCCGAAGTTGGCCGATGGCACTGCACCGGGGCGCCCTGCCGGTACGCTGACGAGCCTTTCCCGGTCGTCTCCGGCGTACCGGCCCTTGTGGACTTCGAGCACAGTGTCCTTGACGCCGGCCGGTTGCGCGCGGTCGAGGGCCCTTCGGAGACCCACCGTTCGAAGTCCCACCACGCGCTGAATAGGCTGCTATACCCCGCCAACACCACCGCGCCAGCCAACGTGGCCCGCATGCTCGAATTGCTCCGTGCCGACGATGCCACCGCCGGCCAGCGGCCCCGGATCCTGGTCATCGGGGGCGGCACCGTGGGCGCTGGCCTCGAGGAGTTGTACGCCGACCCCACGGTCGACCTCATCTGCTTCGACATCTACGCCAGCCCCGCCGTGCAGTTCATAGCGGACGGTCACGCGATCCCGCTGGCCATCGGCTCCGTCGATGGCGTGGTCATACAGGCCGTGCTCGAGCACGTGCTAGAGCCAACCACGGTCGCGAAAGAGATCCACCGTGTTCTGCGTAGCGGGGGGATTGTCTACGCCGACACGCCGTTCCTCCAGCAAGTGCACGAGGGACCCTACGATTTCACCCGCTTCACCGACAGCGGTCACCGGTACCTGTTTCGCAGCTTCGAGCGGATCGACTCCGGCTCGATAGCCGGCGCGGGCACTGCGTTGTGGTGGTCGATCGACTATTTTGCCCGCGCCCTGACCCGCTCAAGCAAGCTCGGGCATATCGTACGGCTCTGCTTTTTCTGGCTCAGGTTCATGGATCACATCCTTGACCCGAAGCACTCGCTCGACGGTGCCAGCAGCGTCTTCTTCCTCGGCCGCAAGGCCGCAGTCCCGATCACGAAGGCGGAGATAATCGACTACTACCAGGGCGGGAACGCAAATCCTCATCGCGCTGGAGTTTCCTAATCGGTCAGTGGGTGGGCATTCCCCCCGTGTTGACCGCGGTCTGTTCCTGGCGGGTCCGCCATTGGCCCTGATGGTGTCTGCCTGCAGAGGGCTCGCTAAGTCCGGACACGCCGGGGCCGGCGCACGTCGAAGCCGCCGCGAGCGGCGCCCCGGCACGTGAGTCGGTCAAAAATTATCGGCCGCAGGCCGGCTGCCGTCTCGCCAAATCCCCAGACGTCCAACCAAATTGCCCAAACCAGCCAGTCCGATTCCAACGAGCATGGCAGCCCATTGAAGGAGTTCCTCGGGATGTCCCGTGAAGAGGCCGCGCAGGGCAGCGGCGGACTGCCTGGGAATTGATCGAAGCACGAACCGTCGCTCGGGTGCCAGGCTGGCAGCTTCACCCAGCAGCGCGAATGCGGCCACCTTGTCCCGGTTCACAAGGAAGCTGCGCGTCCAAAAGTATCGCCAGGTAACACGATTCGCCGGGACGAAATGATGAGCGACAGCTCGAGGCTCGTAGAGGACAGCAGAATCCGAATACTTGAACACCAACCGGGCGCATATGTCCAGATCGTCGAAGTCCAGCGACCTGTACCCACCGAGCGCATGGAACGCCGTTGACC
>NZ_DATJYB010000248.1:0-28078 GCF_035499775.1 Mycobacterium sp.
CGCCGCCCCTTCTGCAGGCTCGGCTGCGCCACCGTGGTCAGCCCGCGGCTGATCGCTTCGGGCACGCCGTCGAAACCGGTGACCGTCATCTGACCTGGCACGTAAATGCCATGTCCGCGTAGGTAATCCATGGCCGACAGCGCCAGGATGTCCGCGGTACACATCAGCGCGGTAATCCGCGGATTGGCCTCCAGCGCCACCTTCGCGGCGGTGCCGCCCGACGTCGGCAGGTGCTCGTAGCTTTCCACCACGGTCAGCGAATCGGGTTCGACGCCGTGGGCCGCCATCGCGTCCCACACCCCGACGATGCGCTCGCGCTGCACGTCGAAGGTCGGCGACTTCAGCCGCTCGGCGTCCACCAGGCCCTGGCGCCGGTCCCGGCCCAGGCGCATGGTCAGTAGGCCGATCTCGCGATGCCCCAATCCGAGCACGTAGTCGGTGATCTCGCGCATCGCCGCCCGGTCGTCGATGCCGACCCGGGACACCCCCTGCAGTCCGATGGGCTGGTCGACCAGCACAACGGGCAGCCGCCGCTGTAGCACCACCTGTAGGTAGGGGTCGTCGTCGCAGACCGAATAAACCACGAAGCCGTCCACCCCGGCGGAGAGCACGGCGGATGTTCCGTCGGACAGGCTGCGGCTCGGACCGACCGCCACCAGCAGCAGCCCCTGGCCCAGTTCCTCGCACGATTCCGCCACTCCCGCAACGAAATCCCGCGCCGCGGGGTCGCTGAAGGAGTAGGTCAGCGCTTCGGTCATCACCAGGCCGACCGCGCCGGCTTTGCGGGTCCGCAACGATCGCGCCACCGGATCCGGGCCCGCGTAACCCAGTCGCTTCGCCGTGGCGAGCACGCGTTCACGGAGCTCGGGTGAGAGCTGATCCGGTCGGTTGAAGGCGTTCGAGATGGTGGTGCGCGAGACCTTGAGCTCGGCAGCCAACGACGCCAGAGTCGCATGCCGACGCGGTGTGGGACTCACGTTCGGTCAGGCTACAGCGAATCCTCGTGCGCACCTATGCGGCTCCGACCCCCCACATTACTATTGGAAACGATTTTCATTAATATTAAGGGTCGGCGTGGGGCCGGCGAGAGGACATCGAGCGTGCGAAGGGCTCTAGCGGGACACCTGATCACCGCCCGCCTGATCGGCAGCTGCCTGGTCGCCGCCTGCCTGATCTCAACGGCGGTGACCGGCTGCAGCGCCGGTGGGGCGCACCCGCACGCGGGCGCCGTGGTGGCGTCCACCGACGTGTGGGGCAGCGTGGCACGCGCCGTCGTCGGCAACCACCTCGCCGTCACGTCCATCCTGTCCGGCGCCAACACCGATCCGCACTCGTACCAGGCCAGTCCGTCGGACGCCGCCGCGATCACCGACGCCGCCCTGGTGGTCTACAACGGCGGCGGGTATGACCCGTGGGTCGACCAGGTGCTGGCCGCCCATCCGAGCATCAAATCGGTCGACGCCTACTCGCTGCTCGAGCCGACCGCGGCGCGCCCGCGCGACGAGCACGTCTTCTACGACCTGAACGTCGCCAAGTCCGTCGCCAGCCTGATCGCCGACCGGCTGACGGCCATCGACCCGGCCAATGCCGCGGACTACCGCGCCAACGCCGCCGAATTCAGCCGCGGCGCCGACGCGATCGCCATCTCCGAACACGCCATCGCCAGCACCTATCCCGCCACCGGGGTCATCGTGACCGAGCCCGTCGGGTACTACCTGCTCACCGCGTCCGGCCTGGTCAATCGCACCCCGGCCGCTTTCAGCGCGGCCAACGAGAACGAAACCGATCCGTCGCCGGCCGACATGGCATCGGTTCTCGACCTGATCAAGCGCCGACAGGTCTCGGCTCTGCTGGTCAACCCGCAGACGGCCACCCCCGCGACCAACGGCCTGAAGGACGCCGCCCGGCGAGCCGGTGTCCCGGTGACCGATTTGACCGAGACCCTCCCCCAGGACACCGACTACCTGACCTGGCAACGCAACACGGTCAACGAGCTGCTGGCCGCGCTGCGGACGAGTCGATAAGCACGTGAGTCGCCAAGCGGTCGGGGTCGTCCCCTGTCCACAAACCGTCTCGCTCAACGGCGCCCGCTTGGCGTTCGGCGATCGCGTGCTGTGGGATCACCTCGACCTGTCGGTGTCGCGCGGCGAGTTCATCGCGGTGCTGGGCCCCAACGGAACCGGGAAGACGTCACTGCTCAAGGTGTTGCTCGGACAGCTCCCGTTGAGCGCCGGGGTGGCGCTGGTGGACGGGAAACGGATCACCTCGGGCAGCGGGCGCATCGGCTATGTGCCGCAGCACCACCCGATGGACCGGGACCTGATGCTGCGCGGCCGCGACCTGGTCGCGCTGGGCATCGACGGGTCTCGCTGGGGCTGCGTGCCGCTGCGACCCGCCGAGCGGGCCCGTCGGCGTGAGGCCGTGCTGCAGGCGCTGCGACGGGTCAACGGCGAACAGCTGTCCGACGTCCGCGTCGGCGTGATGTCCGGCGGCGAGCTGCAGCGGGTGCGCGTCGCCCAGGCGCTGGTCAGCGACCCAATGCTGCTGCTCTGCGATGAACCACTGCTGACCCTGGATCCGGCCAACGCCAAGTTGGTGGCGGCGCTGATCGACCGCCGCCGCCAGGAGGCCGGCACCACGGTCATCGTCGTCACGCACGAGGTCAACCCGATCCTGCCGTATGTGGACCGGGTGCTCTATCTGGTCGACGGCCGATTCGAGATCGGCGCGGTGGAGCAGGTGATGACCACCGAGACGCTGTCGCGGCTCTACCAGGCCGATATCCAGGTGGTGAAGGTCAAGAACCGCTACGTGGTGGTCGGCACGACGGACGGGCAGGCGTGACCAACTACCGGCTCGAGGAGATGCTGGACCACCTGTTCTCCTTCGACATCACCGCCCACCTGCTCCGGCACGACTTCGTTCAGCAGGCGCTGGTGGCGGCGGCGCTGCTGGGGTTGGTCGCCGGGCTGATCGGGCCGTTCATCGTGATGCGCCAGATGTCGTTCGCCGTGCACGGCTCCAGCGAACTATCTCTGACCGGCGCCGCGTTCGCGTTGTTGGTCGGGTTCGAGGTGGGTATGGGCGCGCTGATCGGCAGCGCGCTGGCCGCCGCGCTGTTCGGCATCCTCGGTCAGCGGGCCCGGGAGCGGGATTCGGTGACCGGGGTGGTGCTGGCGTTCGGGCTGGGCCTGGCGGTGCTGTTCATCTACCTCTACCCGGGCCGGACGGCGACCAGTTTCGCCTTGCTGACGGGCCAGATCGTCGGGGTGGGTTATTCCGGGCTGGCCATGCTGGCACTGGTTTGCCTGCTTGTCATCGTGGTGTTGGCCGTCTGCTACCGACCCCTGCTGTTCGCCACCGTCGACCCGGACGTCGCGGCCGCCCGCGGGGTGCCGGTACGGGCCCTGGGCATCGTGTTTGCCGCGCTGGTGGGTGTGGTGGCGGCCCAGGCCGTGCAGATCGTCGGGGCGCTGCTGGTGATGTCATTGCTGATCACACCGGCGGCCGCGGCGGCCCGGGTGGTCACCTCACCGGCCGCGGCGATCATGGCCTCGGTGGTGTTCGCCGAGGTCTCCGCGGTCGGGGGCATCGTGCTGTCGCTGGCGCCGGGCGTTCCGGTGTCGGTATTCGTCGCGACCATCTCGTTCCTGATCTACCTGTTTTGCTGGCTGATCGGGAGGCGGTATCGGTACGCCACCGCTTAAGCTGTTCGCACCGGCTCACGCGCAGGTAGGGGAGCAACAGTGCGTCAGCAAATTGCAGGCCTTGTGCTGGCGAGCGTGTGTACGCTCGCTGTCGGCTGCACCGACAACGTCAGCGGGAAGGCCGTGCCCGCCGATAAGTCCGGGCCGTTCGGGCAGGCCGCCATACCGGTTTCCGCCCTGGACAAGCTGCTGCTCGACGTCAGTCAGATCAACACCGCGCTGGGCGCCACGTCGATGAAGGTGTGGTTCGAAGCCAAGAAGATGTGGGACTGGAGCGCCGACGTGCCCGACAAGAACTGTCTGGCGGTAGACGGGCCCGCGCAGGACAAGGTGTACGCCAACACCGGGTGGTTGACGGTACGCGGTCAGCGGATCGACGACAGCATCGACGGCTCCAAGAAGCGCGACCACTACGCAATCCAGTCCGTGGTCGCCTTCTCGTCCGCACGCGACGCGTCGTCGTTCTACAAATCCTCGACGACGAGCTGGCCCGCCTGCTCCAACCGCACGTTTACCGATCCCAACCCGGGCCAGCGCGACACCGTGTGGTCGGTGGCCGGGGTCACCAACGCCGACGGCACCCTCAGCACCACCGAAACCCAGGAAGGCGGCAACGGGTGGACGTGTCAGCGGGCTCTGACCGTGCGCAACAACGTCGCCATCGACATCGTGGCGTGCAGCTTCAGCCCCGGCTCGGCGGCCGTAGACATCGCCACTCAGATCGCGGCCAAGGCTTTCCAGCGGTAGGCGCAATAAGCTGATCGGGTGGGCTGCATCGACCGCTGTATCGACCTGAATGCCGACCTGGGTGAGGGATTCGGTGTCTGGCGGCTCGGCGATGACGACGCCATGCTCGGGATCGTCACCAGCGCCAACGTGGCGTGCGGCTTCCATGCGGGTGATCCGGCCGGCCTGCTGCGGGTGTGCCGGTCGGCCGCCGGGCGCGAGGTGCGCATCGGGGCGCAGGTGAGCTACCGCGACCTGGCCGGGTTCGGCAGACGCTTCATCGACGTCGCCGTCGAGGATCTGCTCGCCGACGTGGTTTATCAGATCGGCGCTCTGCAGGCGCTCGCACACGCCTGCGGCTCGACGGTGTGCTACGTCAAACCCCATGGGGCGCTGTACAACACGATTGTGCGGAACCGCGTGCAGGCCGCCGCCGTCGCGGCGGCGGTAGGAATGGTGGACGCCTCGCTGCCGGTGCTGGGCCTGGCCGGTTCGGTGTTCTTCGAGGAGGCCCGCCGCGTTGGATTGCGCACGGTCGCAGAGGCATTCGCCGATCGCGCCTACCGGCCGGACGGGCAGCTGGTGTCCCGCCGCGAACCGGGCGCGGTGCTGCAGGATCCGGCGGCGATCGCACAGCGGGTGGTAGGCATGGTGACCGACGGCCGGGTCACCGCGGTCGACGGAACACAGATTGGGGTCACTGTGGAATCGGTTTGCGTGCATGGTGATTCGCCCGGTGCGGTGCAGATCGCCGCCGCGGTGCGTGATTCGTTGAAAGCCGCCGGCGTCGAGATCAAGGCGTTCGGCTGATGCGCCTGAAGCTGGGTCGGCCCAACCTCGCGCGGTATTCGGATCGCTTCGACGTGCCTGTCGCCTCAGCGGATGCACCGCTGTCGGCCACCTGGATCGGCGTGGCGACAGTGCTGCTCGACGACGGGTCCTCGGCGCTGATGACCGACGGCTACTTCTCCCGCCCCGGCCTGACGCAGGTGGCGGCCGGCAAGGTGGCGCCGTCACCGGCGCGGGTGGACGAATGCCTGGCCCGCGCCGACGTGTCGCGGCTGGAGGCCGTCATTCCGGTACACACGCACATCGACCACGCGATGGATTCCGCGCTGGTCGCCGACCGCACCGGGGCGCAGCTGGTCGGGGGCGAGTCCGCGGCCAATGTCGGGCGCGGGCACGGGCTGCCCGAGAGCCGTCTCGTCGTCGCGGTCTCCGGTGAGCCAATTCAGTTGGGCGCCTACGACGTCACGCTGGTCGAGTCGCACCACTGCCCGCCCGACCGGTTCCCCGGAGTGATCAGCGAGCCGGTGGTGCCGCCGGTGAAGGCGTCGGCGTATCGCTGTGGTGAGGCATGGTCGACGCTGATCCACCACCGGCCGTCGGGCCGGCGGCTGCTGATCCAGGGCAGTGCCGGCTATGTCAAGGGTGCGCTGGACGGCCGGCGCGCCGAGGTCGTGTATCTGGGCGTCGGGCAGCTGGGCGTGCAGCCACGGTCGTATCTGGTCGAGTACTGGACCGAGGTGGTGCGCGCGGTCGGCGCGCGCCGGGTGGTTTTGATCCACTGGGACGACTTCTTCCGGCCGCTGTCAGAACCGTTGCGGGCCTTCCCCTTTGCGGCCGACGACCTGGACGTGTCCATCGACACGCTGTCCGAGCTGGCGGCCGCCGACGGTGTCGCGCTGCACATGCCGACGGTGTGGCAGCGCGAGGACCCCTGGGTCTAGAAAATTGATGCTGCTCTTTGCGCTGTTGCTGCTTGCTGTCGTGCTGGGGTTCGCGGTCGCCCGCCCGCGGGGTTGGCCGGAGGCGCTGGCCGCGGTTCCGGCCGCGTTGATTCTCATTGCGGTCGGCGCGATTTCGGCACACCAGGCAGCAGAGCAGGTGGCCGGGCTGGCCCACGTCGTCCTCTTCCTGGGTGCGGTGCTGGTGCTGGCCCAACTGTGCGACGACGAAGGCCTGTTCGAGGCCGCGGGCGCCGCGATGGCGCGGGTGCGCGTCGGGTCGCACGGCCTGCTGCGCCAGGTGTTCGTCATCGCCGCGACCATCACCGCCGCGCTCAGCCTGGACGCCACCGTGGTGTTGCTCACCCCGGTGGTGCTGGCCACGGTGCGCCGCCTGCGGACCCCGGTGCGGCCCTACTCCTATGCGACCGCCCACCTGGCCAACGGGGCCTCGCTGCTGCTTCCGGTGTCGAATCTGACCAACCTGCTGGCCTTTCACGTCGCCAACATCTCGTTCACCAAGTTCACGCTGGTGATGACGCTGCCGTGGTTGACCGCGGTGGCCACCATGTACGTGGTCTTCCGGTGGTTCTTCGCCAAGGATCTGCGGGTGGAGCCGGACCCGCATCAGGTCGGCGAGCCGCCCCGGCCGCCGGTGTTCGTCCTGGTGGTCGTCGGGTTGACGCTGGTCGGGTTCGCGGTCGCCGAATCGGTGGGCGTTGCGCCGGCCTGGGCCGCGTTGGCCGGCGCCTGTGTGTTGGGCGCGCGCAGCCTGTACCACCGGCGCACCTCGGTGGTGGAGATCGCGCGCTCGGTGAACGTGTCGTTTTTGATATTCGTCTTGGCCCTGGGCGTCGTGGTGCAGGCGGTGATGCTGAACGGGATGTCGGCGCGGATGTCCGGGGTGCTGCCGTCGGGCACTTCCCTGCCGGCATTGCTCGCCATCGCGGCGGTGGCCGCCGTGCTGGCCAACGCGGTCAATAATCTGCCCGCCACGCTGGCGTTGATGCCGCTGGTCGCGGCCAGCGGGCCGGCGGCAGTCCTGGCGGTGCTGATCGGGGTCAACATCGGACCCAATCTGACCTACGCCGGCTCCCTGTCCAACCTGCTGTGGCGACGCGTGCTGCGCCAGCACGACATCGAGCCCGGCGTCGGCGAGTACACGCTGCTGGGTCTGTGTACCGTGCCGGTGGCATTGGTCGCGGCGGTGGTGACGCTGTGGGCCGGCGTGCGGCTGGTTGGCACATAGCGCACGGGTGGTTCAATTCTCAGCGATGACCAGACTGAGATCTGCCCTGTTGTATGCCCTGGTCGTGACGGCAGCCCTCGCGGGCTGCTCGCATTCCAAACCAAACGCTGCGCCAAGCACATGGGTGACCGGTCAGCCCAGCCCGAGTATCTTGGCCCCGCGCGCGTCGTATGGCGAACAAATCGTGCTGCCGTTCGGGGAGGCCGTCAAGAGCCCCGCCGGTTTGGCAGCAGACGCCGGCGGCAACGTCTACGTCCTGGACTCACATTCCGGCAAAGTGTGGAAACTGACTCCGGGAGCCAACCCGAGCGCGCTGCCGTTCACCGACCTGGGCCAGCCCGTTCATGTGGCGGTCGACATGGGCGGAAACCTTTACGTGCTCGACGGCCACGGCAGCCGGGTATTGAAGCTGACCCCCGGAGCCAACGCTCCGGCTGTGCTGCCGTTCAACGGACTCAAACAACCCGGGGACGTGGCGGTGGACGCCGCAGGCAACGTCTACGTCACCGAACTCGCGACCAAACAGGTGCTGAAACTGTCCGCAGGCGCCGGCGGTCCGACCCCGCTGCCGTTTCCCGAGGGAAGGCAGCCCACCAACCTGGCGGTGGATGCGGCCGGCAACGTCTACATCGCCGAGCTCTCGACCCGCCAGGTGCTGAAACTCGCTGCGGGCGCGAGCAATACGTCGGTGCTGCCCCTCACCGGCGTCAAGCAGCCCGGTGGCCTTGCCGCGGACGCCGCAGGCAACCTCTACGTCACCGATGTCGCCAACAACCAGGTGCTTAAATTCCCGGCCAGCGCGAGTAGTCCGGCCACACTGCCGTTCACCGGCCTGAACGGGCCGGAGGACATCGCGGTGGACACCGCCGGCAACGTTTACGTCAGCGACCCGATGAACTCCCGGGTGCTCAAGCTGCCGGTTCGCTAAGGGTCACGGGCACTGGGCGGCTGCCCGCATCCTGCTGCGCGGCCTGCGCGACCCCGGTGCCCAGCACCCGCGCGTGCACGGGTGCGGCGGCCACCACCGTGAACGGCGTCTCGAGTGGGAAATCCAAACCGAGCGACTCGATCTCGGCCGCGCGGACGATCGTGGCCAGCGCGAGCGTGGCCTCCAGCATCGCGAAGTGATCGCCGATGCAGGAGCGCGGTCCCCCGCCGAACGGCAGGTACTGCCAGCGGCTGCGATCCTTCGACCGTTCCGGGAGAAAGCGGTCCGGATCGAACTTCAGCGGGTCCTCCCACAGCGTCGGGTCGCGGTGCAGGGCGTAGAAGCTCACCATGGCAACGGTGTTGGCCTCGACTCGGTAGCCGTCGACGACGATGTCGCGGGTTGGTGAACGCATCGACCCGGCCGCGGGCGGGCACAGCCGCAGCGCCTCGTGCAACACCCGCACGGTCAGCCCGAGTTCGGCGACGTCGTCTGGGGTCAGCGCCCGCTCGCCCAGCGCGGCGACTTCCGCGCGCACTCGCTCCTGCAGTTCGCGGTCGTGCCCCAACGACCACAACGCATAGGTCAGCGTGGTCGAGGTGGTGTCGTGGCCCGCGAGCATGAACAGCACCAGCTCGTGGCAGATCTCGTCATCGGTGAGCGGCCGACCCGTCTCCTCGTCGATCGCCTGGATCAGGGCGCGGACCAGCGGGGCTTCCCGGTCGGGGTCGGTGCGCACCTCATGCAGGATTTCGGCGGCCAGCCCGTGCAACATGCCGTTGGCCTTGTGAGCGGCGCGCTGTCCGCGGGTCGGCAGCCAGCGCGGCGGGTTGACCACCCGCGCCGACCGGTCAGCGACCCATGCCAATGCGGTACGCAGGGCCCAGCCGATCTCGTCGGCGCGCTCATCGAGGTCCAGGCCGAGCACCGAGCGCCCCAGAGCCCGCAGCGTCAGCTTGCGGCACTCGGTGTCCAGGTCGACGAAGGAGCCGTCGCTCCAACGGTCGACGACAGTGGCCGCGGCTGCGGCCATGTGTCCCGCGTATTGCGAAACCCGGCGTTTGGTGAACATCGGCTGCAGCGCGCACCGGCGCGGTAGCCACTGCTGGTGCGGGAGATTGAGCAGGTTGCCACCCATCAGCGCCCGCATTTCGACCATTGACCGACCCCGGCCACGGTCGGCGACCTCGTCGCTGCGGCCCATCAGGTCACGCGCGCCCTGCGGCGTGGCGATCAGCACCACTGGCGGAAGCAGCCACTTGGGCGCGAGAGCCAGCCGGGTGATCGGGCCCCCGGCATCCAACAGCTCCTGAACCCCCTCGATGAAAGACCGGATCGCCCTGCGTTGCTGTGACAGCGGGAGGGGATTCTTCGGCGCCAGCGTCAGTTCGTGGACTTTGGTTTGCTCCAGCATCTCAACCATGGCAGCTCCTTCGTCTGCAGGCACGGTATGGCCGGGCTTCGCGGGTGCGCATGCGTAGTCGACTACTCGACTTGGTCGAGCGGGAGCGCTCAGTTTGATGCGGCGCCGGGTCCGGACCGGATGATCGACGCCAGCTCCTCGCGGGACTGCGCGCCCACCCGCTGGCAAGCGCGGTAGACGTGACCCTCCACGGTGCGCACCGACATCACCAGCTTCTCGGCGATCTCGCGGTTGGACAGTCCGGCCACGACGAGTTCGACGACGTCGCGCTGGCGACCCGACAACTTGAGACCCGCCGGAGTCCGCAGCGCCGGCGTCTGCAGACCGCCGCATTCGTCGGCCAATTCCCTGGCCAATGCCGCGGCGTAGAGCCCACGCCGATGATGCTGGTCCTCGTCGAACGCGACGGACGCCTGCGCCGCGGCGTCGGCGGCCGCGGCCCGATCACCGACCCCCCGGTACTTCGCCGAGGCCGCCAGCAGACCCTCGCCGTCCCCGGCCAGCAGCGCCTCCGTATGCAACGCGACCGCGTCGGCCACCGGTAGCGACAACGCGCCAGCCAGCTCGCGCGCCCGCGCCGCCTGGGAGGCGTCACCCCATTGCGCCGCGGCCTGTATGCAGGCCAGCTCGTGGGTGGGCTGGCCACGCTCGCGGGCAACCAGTGCGGCCTCCCGCACGCTCGTGACGGCCTCGCCCAGGCGGCCGCTTGCCGCCATCGCCCAGCCGCCGGCCAGCGCCAGGGCGGTGTGCATGAACAGGTAGTCGGGCGGCACGCAGGACCGGGCTGCTGCGACGGCGTCATTCGCTTCACTGGCCTGCCCGAGCTTGGCGTGCGCCTCGGCCAAAGCGAAGTAGCTCGCCGGACGCAAACCCGTTGTGACAGAGTGTATCTGCACACCGGCAACCGCTTCGTGCACCAGCCGGGCCGCCTCCGCAGCGGCGCCGCGAACCAGCTCCGCGTTGCCCAGCAGCAGGGCCAGATTCGCGTAGGCCAGCCCAGGGATGTCGCGAGCCGAATCGGCCAGTTGCTTTGCCGTGCTGACGAATTCGTCGATACGCCCGGTCAGCCGGCAGGCGCGGCCGTATACCGCGCCGAACCAGAACCGCATGTGGGAGGCCTGAAACGACGTCGTCGCGCGGCGCAACGCCTGCTCGGCCACGCCCGCGAGTTCGTCGACCTGCCCCAGCGCGCCCATGCCCATGATCAACGCCAGCGAGGCCATCATCGCGTGAAATCCCGGAAGATCTGGGAAATCCAGTGCGGCCCCTGCTCGTTCGGCTGCCAGCTGGCACCGCGCCGACACCGCGTCCACGCAGGCCTGCACCGCCAACCGCTCCGCCAGCTGGGCCGGGGTCTCGGCGACCGAGGCGAGTTCGTCGAGGATCACCGCGGCGTGCTGGGGATTGCCGAGCATCCAAATCAGGTTGGCCGCCCGCACGGTCGCCCAGTGGTGGCCGTCGGGCAAGTCGCCGTCGGTCATGTCGCGCAGCGCCGCTTCGGCCTGTTCGCCGCGGCCGAGCAGCACCAGGTTCATGGCCCGCAGCCCGGCCGCCCCGGGAGCACCGGCTCGCGCGGCGGCGGTGGCGAATCGGTCGGCCAGATCCAGATCCAGCAGCGTCATGGCATGCCGTGCCGATTCCAGATACAGCGCGGGGTCGGGATCGAGATCCGACTCGAGCCGGAGCAGCGCGCGGCGCACGGTGGCCTGCATGTCGGCGTCGCCGTCTTCGGCCAGCCGCGTCGCCAGCCTGCCCCGGATCTCCGACAGGTACATCTCGCCGGCGCGGGCGCGGCGCAGCTCACCGAACAGCGGGTGCGCCAGCCTCGCCATCAGCCCCGTGCCGGTGCGCTCGACGCTCACCAGGCCCATTCGTTCGGCGGCCGCCAGGTCGCTGCGAGGCACCAGATCGCACAGCACGTCGACGGCCAGCGGCTGGCACAGCGACAACGTGTCGACCACCATCGCCATTCGCGGTTTCAGCCGGCCCATCTGGTGCCCGATGGTGTCCGACAGACTTGGCGAGACCGCGACGTCGCCCTCCCACATCCACACCCCGGCCAGTTTCCGCATCCGCCCCGCTGCCACCTGATCGGCCAGCAACTGGCGCAGGAACAAGGCGTTCCCACCGGTCAGCTGCCGGAACCGCGCCGCGCTGCGCGCATCGACCGGTCCGTCCAGCGTGGTCTCGATGACCTCGCGTGTCGCCGCGTCCGAAAGCGGTTCGAGATCAAGGCGAACCAGCAGCCCGTCCTTCCACAACGCCGTCACCGCGTCGGGTTCGTCGCCGCCGGTGCGCATCGTGACCAGCAGCCGGGCCCCACCCGACTGCGCCAGCTGATGGACGACCAGCGCGGACAATCCGTCCAGCAGGTGCGCGTCGTCGACGCCCACCACCACACGACTCCGACGCTGTTGCGCGACAAACGAATTGATCACCCGCCGCACGTTGGTGAGCGGATCGGACATCGCCTCGCCGAGCGACCCGATGAATGCGCCGAGGGGGAGCGCCTGCGCCGAGTCGGTGCCGACGATCCACTTCGTGCGCTCGCCCGACGCCTCGGCGCGGCGCAGCACTTCGCGGGCCAGCCAGGTCTTGCCGACGCCGGCCGCTCCCGCGATCACCACACCGGAGTGGTTGCCGGCTCCGCTGAGGGCACGCCGAATGATCCCTATTTCGCTGTCACGCCCCGTCAGCGACTCGGCGCCGATCACTCGGTGACTATATCTGTGCGCAAGCGTCGCACGGGAGCATTTATCGGCGTTTCGACCCTTCTCAGGTCCTATCCTTAGGCGCATGACGGCCGCGTTGGCCTGCACGAGGTACGACGGTGTCTAGGCCGAGCCCCTTGCTCACCATGGTCGTAGGGGCCGGAATCGCCGCCACCTCAGTGTCGGGCTGCTCCCATTCCGCACCAACCACGCCAAGCGCATCGACGACCAGCTCTGCGACCCCGGCCGCGCGCACCGGAACCTATGCACCGCAGGTCGTGCTGCCGATCGGGAGGTTCATCAATCACTTGGCCGGGTTGGCAGTGGACACCGGCGGCGTCACATACACCCTCGACTCGTACTACGGCAAGGTGTGGAAATTCGCGCCGGGGGTCAACCCGAACCAGCTGCCGTTCGACGATCTTGGCCAGCCCACTGATGTAGCGGTCGACACCGGCGGCGACGTCTACGTCATCGACAACCATGGCGGGCGGGTGTTGAAGCTTCAGTCCGGCGCCGCCACGCCAACCGTGCTGCCGTTCAGCGGCCTGACGAAGCCCGGCGGCCTGGCCGTGGACGGCGCGGACAACCTCTACGTCTGCGATTTCGGCAACAACCAAGTCCTAAAGCTGGCACCAGGCGCGACGAGCCCGTCGGCGCTGCCGTTCCCAGACCTCAAGCAGCCCACCAAAGTTGCCGCAGACGCGGCGGGCAACCTGTACGTGTCCGAACTCGGCACCCACCAGGTGCTCAAGCTGGCACCGGGCGCGAGCGGTCCATCCGTGCTGCCGCTACCCGGCGTCAAGTCGCCCGCCGCCCTCGCCACCGACGCAGCGGGCAACCTCTACGTCGGTGACTTCGGGACCAACCAGGTGCTGAAGTTGGTGGCCGGCACGGACACTCCCTCGGTGCTGCCGTTCACGGGCCTGAATCACCCGGGTGAGGTTGCGGTCGACAGCGCCGGCAATGTTTACGTTCTCGACGAATTGAACTTCCGGGTACTGAAGCTGCCGGCGCGCTAGGTGCGGAGCGCTAGGAATCCAAGCGGGCGAACTGACCGTGCCGGTACTGCTCGACGCACGTCGCGCGCCTGACCTTGCCGCTGGTGGTGATCGGTATCGACCCCGGCGGCACCAGAACCAGATCCGCGACGGACAGACCGTGCGCGTTGAATATCGCCGAAGCGACTTCACCCCTGATCGCCCCGAGCTTGTCCAGAACCTCCTCCGGAGTCTCGCCCCGCTTCTTCAGCTCGATGATCGCGACGAGTTTCTCGGTGTGCCCGTCCGGAATGGCGATCGCCGCGACGCGGCCTCCGGTGACCTCCTGGATCGTCGCCTCGACGTCGTCGGCGGAGTGATTGCGACCATGGACGATCAACAGGTCCTTGATCCGGCCGACGATGAACAGCTCACCATCGGAGATGAAGCCCAGATCCCCGCTGCGCAGCCAAGGCCCGTCGGACGACCCGGCCAGAACGCCCCCGAAAGTGCGCTCGGTCTCCGCCGATTTCCCCCAGTAGCCGGCGGCGACGTTGTCGCCGTGCACCCAGATCTCCCCCGCCGTTCCCGCCGGGCACTCGCTGCTGTTGTCCGGATCGACGATCCGCACCAGCGGGGTCTGCGGCACTCCGTAGCTGACCAACGGTGCACCTCCGCCGGGCGCGCACGGCTTCGCATGTCCTTCGGACAGCTTTTCGGAGTCGAAGTGGACGACTTTCGGTGGTTCCCCGGGCGTGCGGGTCGACACGTACACCGTCGCTTCGGCCAGCCCGTACGACGGCCGTATCACGGTGTCGCGCAAATTGAACCGGGCAAACCGCTGGGTGAAGCGCCGCAATGTCGCGGGGTGCACCCGCTCACTGCCGGTGACGATGATGAGCACATCCGACAGATCAAAGCCGACCATGTCATCGTCGGATGTTTTTCGCGCCGCCAATTCGAACGCGAAGTTCGGCCCGGCGGTGTATGTGTGGCTATTGCTTGCCATCAATTGCATCCAGCGGGCGGGCCGCTGCAGGAACGCCACCGGGCTGGTGAGCACCGCGGGAAGCCCCAAAAGCACTGGCGCACAGATTCCTAACAGCAAACCCATGTCGTGATAGAACGGCAGCCAGGACAATATGGTGGTGTCCGGCGGGGGGACATTCCCATAATCCGCGAAGTAGCCGGACATCAACTGTTCGAAATTGCCCAGAATATTTTTCTGCGACATCATGACGCCCGCCGGCTGACGGGTCGACCCGGACGTGTACTGCAAATACGCCGTACCCGGCATGTCGTGCGCAAGGGATCCATGCCGAGCATCCCGGTCCAGCAGGTCGACCTCGACGACCGACGCAGCGGAAGCATCGAGATGCCCGGCGACCGTGCTCACCGCGGCGGACGTCGTCAGCACCACGGCGGGCGAGGCGTCGCGCAGCACCCATCCGACCCGGTCGTCGATGGCGCCACCCAGCGGAACCGAAAGCGGAACCGCGATCTGTCCGGCGTGCAAGGCGCCGAGAAACGCAACGACGTAATCAAGACCCTGCGGGGCCAGGATGACCGCGCGGTCACCGGGTGACCCGCGCTGGTCGAGTTCCCGAGCCACGCCCAGCGTTCGGCGATACAGCTGTGACCACGTCAGGGACTCGGGAACGCCGTCCCAGTCCTGCTCGTAATCGATGAACGTGACCGCTATGTCGTCGGGCTGCAGACTGGCGCGCTCGCGCAGCACAGCCGGAATGGACTCCCCCATCACCTGCCTCAGGTTCCCCCGTACGGCGCCGCTGAAACCTCTGAAACGTCGCAACCGCATTTCTAATGTTTGAACCACCGCCCCCCGGTCAATGGTTATCAGGTTGACGCGCAACTAGCGCTGCGCGTCGTTGCTGTGGGGGAGGCGGCATGGTCTCATTCGAGACGCTGGATCAGCATGTAAACGGCTCGACTATACCCGTCACTCCGGTCGCCGTCATCGGCATGGCGTGCCGACTTCCCGGGGGCATCGACTCGCCCGAACGCCTATGGGAAGCGTTGCTGCGGGGTGACGACTTCGTCACCGAAATCCCGCCCGACCGTTGGGATGTCGACGACTACTACGATCCCGAGCCAGGGGTGCAGGGCCGGTCGACGTGCAAGTGGGGCGCGTTCCTCGACGACGTTGCCGGCTTCGACGCCGGGTTCTTCGGGATCAACGAGCGCGAGGCGACCACCCTCGATCCGCAGCACCGCCTTTTGCTGGAAACCTCCTGGGAAGCCATGGAGCACGCCGGTCTCACCCCGGAGATGATGACCGGGTCACTGACCGGAGTGTTCGTCGGGCTGACCCACATGGACTACCAATTGGTGACCGCCGACGCCCCCGACATGGAGGGGCCCTACGGCTTCGTGGGCAACGGGTTCAGCATGGCGTCCGGACGAATCGCCTACGCCCTGCGGGTCCACGGTCCCGCTGTCACTGTGGACTCCGCGTGTTCTTCAGGACTGCTCGCGGTGCACACGGCTTGCCGCAGCCTGAACGACGGCGAAAGTGACCTTGCCCTCGCGGGCGGCGCGTTGGTGATGCTGGAACCGCGCAAGTTCGTGGTGGGGTCGGCCCAGGGCATGCTGTCTCCCACCGGACGCTGTCACGCGTTCGACGCCGCGGCAGACGGATTCGTCTCCGGCGAGGGTTGCGCGGTGGTGCTGCTCAAGCGGTTGCCCGACGCGCTACGAGACGGCGACCGGATCCTGGGGGTGGTGCGCGGTACGGCCGCCAACCAGGACGGCCACACCGTGAACATCGCGACACCGTCGGAGACCGCGCAGACCGCGGTGTACCGGACGGCGTTGGCCGCGGCCGGTGTCGATCCCAACACGGTCGGCATGGTCGAGGCGCACGGCCCCGGCACCCCGGTCGGTGACCCCATCGAATTTGCCAGTCTGGCTAACGTTTATGGCACCGAAGGCCCCTGCGCGCTGGCGTCGCTCAAGACCAACTTCGGCCACACCCAGTCGGCCGCGGGGATACTCGGGCTGATGAAGGCGGTTCTGGCGCTGCAGCATGGGGTGGTCCCGCGGAACCTGCATTTCACCCGTCTGCCTGATGAGCTTGCTCGCATCGACACTAAACTCTTTGTACCGCAAGAGACTTCGCCATGGGCCGGCAATGGCCGCCACCCGCGCCGGGCGGCGGTGTCGTCGTACGGGCTCTCCGGGACCAACGTCCACGCCGTGCTCGAGCAGGCACCGGAAGCCGCTGCGCCCGAACATATCTTAGCCGCATCGGGGGGGCCGCTGGTCTTCCCGCTGTCGTCCACCTCGGCCGACGAACTGCGTCGCACTGCCGGCCGGCTGGCCGACTGGGTCCAGGTAAACGACGACGTGGCGTTGCCGGATCTGGCCTACACCCTGGCGCGTCGGCGCGCGCACCGTCCAGTGCGCACCGCCGTCGTTGCAGGCGACCGACCGGAGCTCACCGAGGCGTTGCGCGAGATCGCCGAGGGCGATACGCCGTATCCGCCGGCCGTCGGGCGCGACGACCGGGGGCCGGTGTGGGTGTTTTCCGGCCAGGGTTCGCAGTGGGCCCGGATGGGCGCTGAATTGCTGACCACCGAACCGGTTTTCGCCGCTACTGTCGCGCAGGCCGAGCCAATTATCCTGCGCGAGTGTGGGTTCTCGGTGACCGAGGCGATGTCCGCGCCGCAAGTCGTGACCGGCCAGGAGCGGATCCAGCCGACGCTGTTCACCACGCAGGTCGCCCTCGCCGAAACCATGAAAGCCTACGGAGTGCGCCCCGGTGCGGTCATCGGGCACTCGGTCGGTGAAGCTGCGGCCGCAGTCGTCGCGGGAGCGCTGTCGTTGGAAGACGGGTTGCGGGTGATATGCAGCCGCTCGCGGCTGATGTCCCGCGTCGCCGGCTCCGGTGCCACCGCATCGGTGGAACTTCCTGCCCAGCAGGTACTTTCGGAGCTGACCGTGCGCCGGATCAAAGACGTCGTGGTGGCGGTGGTGGCATCGCCGGAGTCCACCGTGATCGCCGGCGCCGCGGCGACGGTTCGCGAGCTGGTGGCGGCCTGGGAGCAGCGGGGTGTGATGGCCCGCGAGGTCCCGACCGATGTCGCCTTCCACTCACCGCAAGTCGACCCGATCGTCGGCGAGTTGACCGACGCACTCGCAGAACTCAATCCGATGACGCCCGACGTCCCGTTCTACTCCGCGACCCTGTATGACCCGCGCGAACAGCCGGCGTGCGATGCGCGGTACTGGGCGGACAACATGCGCCGCATGGTGCGGTTCTCCGCGGCGGTGCGCGCCGCCCTGGAGGACGGCCACCGGGTGTTCGCGGAGCTGGCACCCCACCCCCTGCTCACCCACGCCGTCGCCCAGACCGCCCGGAGTCTCGACACGCCCCTGACCACGCTGGCCGCCATGCGCCGCGAACAGGAATTACCGCACGGGCTAAGGGGTTTCGTGACGGATGTGCACGGCGCGGGCGCTGCGGTCGATTTCTCGGCAGTGTGCCCGAGCGGGCGGCTGGTGGATGCGCCGCTGCCGACCTGGACCCATCAACGGCTGTGGTTGCCCGAGTCGGAGCAGGGTGGTCAACGCGGCCCGAAACGTGGCGGCTGCACTGTTTCAGTGCATCCGCTGTTGGGGCCGCACGTGCGCTTGCAGGAGGAGCCGGAGCGCCATGTGTGGCAGGCCGAAGTCGGCACCGACGCCCAACCCTGGCTGGGCGATCACCAGATCCACAATGTCGCAGTCCTTCCGGGGGCGGCCTACTGCGAGATGGCGCTGGCCGCAGCCGAGGCGGTCCTTGGCGAGGGCGTCGAGGCCCGTGACATCCGTTTCGAGCAGGCCTTGTTGCTCGATGAGCAAACCACGGTCGGTGCCGTCGCGTCGCTGGAAACGCCCGACGAGGTCAACTTCGTCGTCGAAACCAATCAGCAGGGCCAGCAGGTGCGGCATGCTGCCGCGGTCCTGCACGCCGCGGACGATGGTCAGCCGCCCGCGCAGGACATATCCGCCCTACTGGCAGCGCACCCGTGCCGCGTCGAAGGCGAGGACGTGCGAAAGCGCTTGGACCAGCACGGAATTCAGTACGGTCCGGCGTTCACCGGGCTGGCCGCCGTACACACCGCCGACGAGCAGGCGGGCACCGCGCTGGCCGAGGTCGCGCTGATCGGCCCGATCCGCACACAGCAGGCCGTCTACGGCGTGCACCCGGCACTGCTGGATGCCTGCTTCCAGTCCGTCGCGGCGCTTCCGGAACTCCACGAAATCGGCGGGGACGCACTGGCATTGCCGGTGGGCGTCAGTCGACTCCGCGCCTATGGCCCGGCCCGCAACGCCCGCTATTGCTACCTGCGGGTCACCGGCACCGACACCACCGGCATCGAGACCGACATCGATGTGCTCGACGAGGACGGGACCGTGCTGCTGGCCGTGCAGGGGCTGCGGCTCGCCATCGGAACATCCGAGAGCGGCCACCAGGATCGGGTGCTGTCCGAGCGGCTGCTGACCATCGAATGGCAGCAGCGACAGCTGCCCGAACTCCCCAACGCCGACGCGGGAGCGTGGCTGTCGATCAGCACCGCGAGCAGGGACGGGTTGGCCGCCGAGTTGGGCAGTGCGTTGAAAGGTTATGGCGCGCACTGCACTCATGCGTCGAGCGTCGAAGAACTTGACAACCAGTTGCGTGCCCAGGAATTCACCGGCGTGGTGGTCGTGGCCGGGCCGACGGACGGCGCGCCGGACGAGCAGTCCGCGGTGCGGGGCCGGGAGGACGTGCAGGAGCTGGTGCGGATCGTCGGTGCCATGCTGGAGATCCCTGGCGATCCGCCTCGCCTGTACGTCGTAACCCGCTGTGCCCAGGGCGTGCTGGCCGGGGAGCGGCCCAACTTGGAGCAGGCCGGGCTGCGCGGCCTGATCCGGGTGATCGGCACTGAGCAGCCACATCTGGGCGCCTCCCACATCGACGTGGATGAATCCACCGACGCCGAGCAGCTGGCACTGCAACTGCTCGGCGGGTCCGAGGAGGACGAGACCGCCTGGCGAAACGGCCAGTGGTACACCGCGCGGTTGTACCCCACTCCGCTGCGGCCCGAGGAACGGCACACCGCCGTCGCCAACCCCGGGCGGGACGCGATGCGTCTGCAGATCCGAACGCCCGGTGATCCGGAATCGATGGAATTCATTGCCTGCGAGCGGATTCCGCCGGGCCCGGGCCAGATCGAGGTGGCGATCAACGCGTCCAGCATCAACTTCGCCGACGTGCTGGTGGCGTTCGGCCGCTATCCCGCCTTCGAGGGGCGGCTACCGGAGTTGGGCACCGACTTCGCCGGGGTGGTGACGGCGGTCGGACCGGACGTAACCGGCCACCGGGTGGGCGATCACGTCGCGGGCCTGTGCGCCGACGGCTGCTGGGGCACGTTCCTCACCTGCGACGCGCGCCAGGCCTTCACGCTGCCGGAGGGACTTTCCGACGACCAGGCGGCGGCGGTGACGACCGCGCACGGCACCGCCTACTACGGCCTGCACGAACTGGCCCGCATCAAGGCCGGTGACAAAGTGTTGATCCATTCCGGGACCGGCGGGGTGGGACAGGCAGCCATCGCGATCGCCCGCGCCGCGGGAGCCCAGATCTTCGCCACCGCGGGCAGCGAGCAGCGCCGAGAGTTGCTGCGCAGCATGGGCATTGAGCACGTGTACGACTCGCGAAGCCTGGAGTTCGCCGATCTGATCCGCCGGGACACCGAGGGGTACGGTGTCGACATCGTGCTCAACTCGGTCACCGGTGCCGCCCAGCGCGCCGGCCTCGAATTACTTGCGATCGGTGGACGATTCGTCGAGATCGGCAAACGCGACATCTACACCGACAGCCGGTTGGGGCTCTTCCCGTTCCGGCGCAACCTGTCGTTCTACGGCGTCGACCTGGGGCTGCTGTCCTACAGTGATCCGGACCGGCTGCGCGAGTTGCTGAGCACGGTCTATCGGCTCACCGCGGACGGATCGCTGCCGATGCCGCAGACCACGCATTACCCTCTTGCCGACGCCGCGACCGCCATTCGGGTGATGAGCAACGCCCAGCACACGGGGAAACTCGTGCTCGACATCCCGCACACCGGCCAGAACCGGGTGATGGTGCCGCCGGCGCAGACCCGGGTCTTCCGGCCCGACGGGGCCTACATCATCACCGGTGGGCTGGGCGCCCTGGGGCTGTTCTTGGCAGAGAAGATCGCAGCGGCCGGCTGCGGTCGCGTCGTGCTGTCCTCGCGCTCACAGCCAACGGTCAAGGCGCTGGAGACGATCGACTGCATTCGCGCGCTGGGTGCCGACATCGTCGTGGAGTGTGGCGACATCGCGCAAGCCGGGACGGCGGAACGGTTGGTGGCCGCAGCGACCGCCACCGGGCTGCAAGTGCGCGGCGTGCTGCATGCGGCGGCCGTGATCGAGGACGCCACCCTGACCAACATCACCGACGGGCTCATCGAGCGCGACTGGGCGCCAAAGGCTTACGGTGCATGGAACCTGCATCAGGCCACGCTTGATCAGCCATTGGACTGGTTCTGCTCGTTCTCCTCGGCGGCCGCGCTGGTGGGTTCGCCCGGGCAGGGCGCGTACGCCGCGGCCAACAGCTGGCTGGACGGCTTCACCCTGTGGCGGCGGGCTCAGGGCTTGCCGGCCACCGCCATCGCGTGGGGCGCCTGGGCCCAGATCGGCCGTGGCGCCGCCTTGGCGGAGGGCTCAGGCGTTGCCATCGCGCCCGACGAGGGCGCCTATGCGTTCGAAGCGCTGCTGCGCCACGACCGCGCCTACACCGGCTACGCCCCGATCACCGGCTCACCGTGGTTGACCGCCTTCGCCCAGCGCACTCCGTTCGCCGAAGCGTTCCGTGCCAATCGCCAAAACCCCTCGGGCTCAAGCAAACTGCGTGCGGAGCTGGACGAGCTGCCGTTGGACGAGTGGCCGCTGCGGTTGCGGCGGCTGATCTCCGACCATGTCAGCCTGATCGTGCGTCGCAGCATCGATCCGGACCGGCCGTTGCCCGAGTGCGGGATTGACTCGCTGGGCGCCCTCGAACTGAGCACTCGCATCGAGTCCGAAACGGGGGTCCGCATTACGTCCGCCGAGGTCACCACGATTCGCGGCTTGGCGGACTTGCTCTGCGAAAAGCTGGCGCCGGCGGAAGCCGCTTGACGTACCGCGCCGAGCGTGACCTTCATTCGAGGAGGTCGCCGCTCGGCGGTCGGATACCGTCGTTGCTGAAGGCGGGCAGCAGGTGCGTGAAGGCGGGCACCAGGTTTGTCGGGTCTCCATCCCAGGGCAGCGCTGACAGTTGCCGGATACTGCGTCGTCCGCCGAAGGCACGTAGCGCCTCGAAATCCGAGATGTCGAGGGCGACTTGACCTTGTGCGGTGTGTGCGTCGCCGAGCTGTACGGATCCGATTGTGGGAGTGCTTAACCGGAGCGCCGGCAGTTCCGACTGCCGGATGAATTTATCGCCCATCGTTGTGGCGAATCCCATCGCGACCGCGAACGCGAGATCGCCCGTGCGCGGGCCTGGTTCAGCCAGTGCACCGCGAATGTCGTGTTCATGGGTGAGAGTGTCGAAGACAAGCTGGCATGCCGATGCCTGGGGGGCCAACGCGAGCAGCGCTGTCACCGGGTCGATCATCTGCCCCCACAGGTCGAGTAGCTCGTCGATAGTGTGCTCGCCGAGGCGATCGACCTGCGCCTGGCTCCAGGAGTCGGCGCCCTTTTGCTCCATATCGAGTGAAACGATATCCTGTGCGACCCCGGCCAGGTGAGCAGCCGTCTGGCGGATGGTCCAGCTTGGACACGCAGGCACCGTCAGTTCGGCGACTTCAGCACGACCGCGGATCAGCGCGTCGACACGTCTGTGGACGAGGCGGTAGGCCGCCGCGGCGTCGGAGATCGGCAACAGTCGGGGTGATCGGCTTGTCTGGGAGTGCGGCATCTCATTGACCTCTCGCTGGGGAAATTTCGAGCCCTCGACCAGCACCGTACACGAAAAATAAGGAAAATAAGAGAAACGTAAGGTAACAGTAAGACGCGTTGTAGCGACCTGACTAACGATTCGGGTTTCGCGGTTGGCAGCGGATGACGGTCACGCCCCGGCGCCTCGAGTGGGTGGCAGGGAATTGTCGTACCCGGCTGCAAGGATGAATTCATGTCGTTGACCGCGTTACCTCCGGTTGGGAGTCCAGCCCAGCGTGTGGAGGTGGCCTTCGAGAAGTTGGCGGAGTTGGCCGGTCAGCGCAACGCGATTGATGCGCGGATCGTGGAAATCGTGGCCGAGATCGAGCGCGACCAGTTGTGCGGCATCACCGGGGCCCGCTCGGTGCCGGCGTTGGTGGCCTGGAAGCTGGGCGTGTCCGCGGCCAATGCCCGCACCATCGCCACGGTGGCACGGCGGGTGGAGGAGTTCCCGTTGTGCGCTCAGGGCATGGCCGAGGGGCGGCTGTCGCTGGATCAGGTCGGGGTCATCGCCGCACGCGCCGGGCAGGGCTCCGATGAGCATTACGCGCAGTTGGCCGCGGTCGCCACGGTCAACCAGTTGCGCACCGCGGTCAACCTGGAGCCGCGACCCGACCCCGAACCCGTCCCCGAGCGTGAGCGATCGTTCAGCAAGTCGAGCACCGAGCAGGGCAGCTGCTACCGGATCACCCTTCCGCCCCTGGATGCGGCCAAGTTCGACGCCGCCTTGGCGTCTCATCGGGAGGCGCTGATCACCCAGTGGAAACAGGACCACGGCGAGGACGAGGGCGGTTCAGAGCAGCGGCCCCCGCTGCCGGACAGTGTCGATGCGTTTCTGCGGCTGGTCGAGGCCGGGTGGGACGCCGAAGCCACCCGCCGGCCCCACGGCCAGCACACCACTGTGGTGGTGCACCTCGATGTGGCCCAGCGCGCCGCCGCGCTGCATCTGGGTCCGCTGCTCACCGACGCCGAACGCCAATATTTGACCTGTGATGCCACCTGCGAGGTCTGGTTTCACCGCGACGGGCAGCTCATCGGCGCCGGCCGCACCACCCGTCAGATCAGCCGGCGGCTGCGCCGCGCCCTGGAATACCGCCACCGCACCTGCGCGGTGCCCGGCTGCGGGGCCACCCGCGGCCTGCACGCCCATCACCTGCGGCACTGGGAAGACGGCGGCCCCACCGAGCTCAACAACCTGGTACTGCTGTGCCCCTATCACCACCGGCTGCACCACCGCGGCCTGATCACCATCACCGGACCCGCAGACCAGCTCACCGTCACCGACAGCACCGGCCGACAACTGCAACCCGGATCACTCGCCCGCCCACCCACCAAACCCCCACCCGCCGTCCCACCCTGGTCCGGACCCCTCGGCGAACGCGCCGACTGGTGGTGGTACACACCCTTCCAGCCCCCGGCCACCGCACCCACGCCCAAACCGGGCGGGACGTAGACAATTCCGTTTGCGCTCCCCGCTGCTATCCGAGCCGTTGGCCCCTAAGACTGGCGCAGCCAACGGTTTTCAAACCACGGCGTCCAGGCCCATGCGGTCTGACCTGCCGCGGCCTCGGGTACCCGCTCGCGCTCCGGCACCCGCACCGGGGTGCGTCGCTTCGACTGACGTCGCCCGCCCCGCCAGCCCGACGGCCACCAGTTGGCCTTTCCGGCCAGCACCGCCAGCGCCGGCACGGTAATGGTGCGCACCAGGAAGGTGTCCAGCAGCAGGCCGACGCCGATCACAAACCCCGCCTGTACCACCGAGCTGACGCTGCTGAACAGCATGGCGAACATCGGCGCAGCGAAAATGATTCCCGCAGAGGTAATTACACCCCCGGTCGTGCCCACCGTCCGGATTACACCGGATCGGATCCCATGCGGGGACTCGTCGCGAATCCGCGAAATCAACAACATGTTGTAATCGGCGCCGACGGCCACCAAGACGATGAACGCCATCCCTGGCATGCTCGCATTCAACGGCTCGCCGCCGATGAGTTGCAGCACAATGACGCCGATGCCCAGCGAGGAGAGATACGAAAGGATCACCGTACCAACGAGATACAGCGGCGCCACGACAGCCCGCAGCAGCATCACCAGGATCAGGAGCACGACGGCGACCGTCATTATGACGATGTACCGCAAGTCCTGGTTGTAGTAGTCACGCATTTCGCTGTAGTACGGCGTCAAGCCCGACATCGATATCGACGCGTCGGCCAGCGACGTGTTGGCCTGCGCACTGCGCGCAGCGCCGACGATTGCCTTGACCTGATCCATCGCCCTGGTGTCGTACGGATCCAACTTCGATTGGACCAGGTAGCGCACCGAATGCCCGTCGGGTGACATGAAGACCGCTGCGAGATCCTTGAATTGGTCGTTACCCAGGATCTCCGGTGAAATGTAGAAGCCTGCCGCGCCGGGTTCGGATGCGTTGAGCTTCATCGCCAGCAAGAAGGCTGCGGCGTGTGACAGGCCTTCGCCCAGCTGTCGGGTTTGGTCATCGAGGGTGCGGACCCCGTCGGCGATCTGTCGGCTGCCTTGCGCCAGCTGCGTGGCGCCCTGATTCAACGTCGCGATGCTCTGCTGAATCCCTCCCGGGTTGTTGAGGCCCAGCGCCCGAATCGATTTGGCGGCGGCATCCATCGACGGTTGCAACTTCCGCAGCGTCTCGACGAGATGCTGCAGCTGGTCCCGCAACTGGCCGCAGCCGGGGTCGGTGGCACAAGCAGGGTTGTTGTTCAGGCCGGTCAGGACCGAATTTGCCGTGTTCGCGACGTCGTTGAGGTTGCCGGCCGTCGGCTGGATCGAGTCGCCGGCCGCGAGCTGGCTCGCCAACTGCGCCTTGATGTCCTGCAGCGCTTCGGAATTCGTGAGTTGGTTCTTCATGTTCTCGAGCTGGTTGGCCAGGCCATTGATCACCGTGGTGGCTTGAGTCAGCTGGCCGCGAACGGCGGCAAGGGTGTCGGCGAGTTTGTTCGCCCCGCCGGTCAGCGCGTCGCGCTGGTCCTTGCTGTCGGCGATCTTCGACGACACGTCGGCGAGCCGGTGGCCGATCTCGCCGGCCTGGTAACTCAGCGTCGCCTGCTCCAGCGGTGCGCCGGTGGGCCGGGTGACGCCACGCACCATCGCAATGTCGGGCAGCTGACTCACCCGCTGGGCCATCTGCTCGAGGTCCGCCAGCCCTTTGGTGGTGCGCAAGTCGTGCGGGGACTGGATGAAGATGTATTGCGGGACAGTGGAACTGGCCGGGAAATGGCGTTGTATCGCGGCAAAGCCAATGTTGCTTTCGGCCTTGGGCGGCAGCGTCGTGCGCGCGTCATAGCTGGTATGCATCACGGCCACACAGCTGGCCAGAGCGATCAGTACGACCAGACTGGCAACCAGATGCGCGACCGGGCGCCGGACGATGTGGATTCCGGAACGTCGCCACATCCGGCTGGTCAGGTCTCGTCGGGGTTTCACCCAACCACGCCGCCCAGCGATCACCATCATCGCCGGCAGCAGCGTGATCGCGGCCAAGAACGCCACCGCGATCGAGACCGCCAGGGCCGGCCCCACGGTGGAAAACACCAGCAATTTGGTGAAGGACATGCCGAGGAAAGTGACCGCGACGGTCGCCGCGGAGGCGGCGATCACCTTGCCGATGGCCGCCAATGCCCGCGCCACGGCTTCATCGGAATCCATACCTTGCCTGAGGTATTCGTGATATCGGCTGATCAGGAAAACGGCGTAGTCGACTCCGGCGCCGATCATCATCGCGGTCATGAATATGACGGTCTCCTGGGAGATGCCTAGACCCACTCCCGCGAGCCCGGAGACCACCTGCGCCGCGACGGCCTGGGATATGCCGATGGTGACCAGTGGCAGCAAAATGGTGACCGGATTCCGGTAGACCACCATCAGTATCAGCAACACCATGATCAGGGTCGCGCTCTCGATCACCTTCAGATCGCGTTCCCCGATTTCGGCGAGTTCGGAGACGGTGGCCGTGAGCCCCGTCATGTGCGCGGTGACCGTCGACCCCGCAGGCACCTGCTTCATGGTCTGTTTGACGATTTCGACGACACGTTCGTAGGACTTGTTCGAGGCGGGTGAACCCAGTTCGCCGGCGATGCCGACCGGGATGAACCAGGCTTTGTTGTCCTTGCTCGCCATCACTTCACGCAACGGGGGTTTGGAGATGAAGTCCTGCACCATGACGACATCGCGGGTGTCGGCCCGCAACCTGTCGACCATGGTGCGGTAGACGTCTTCGTCGGCCTTGGTCATGCCGTGCTGCTCGTCGGTGAGCACTACCAGGGCGACGTTTTGGATGCCCGGTTCGTGGAACGCCTGGGTCATTTGCCGGGTAGCCACCATTACTGGGGCGTCACTCGGCAGCAGTTCCTGGGTGTGTTCGCGGGCCACCTTCGTCACGGGTGGAAACATGGCCCCCAGCACCGCCATCAGCACCACCCAACCGGCGATCACCAGCCACGGGCGGCGCCCCACCACATGCGCCAGTCGCTGGAACAGGCCGCCGAGCGACAACCCGGCGGCGCGGTTGGGGCGGGACACTTTGAACAGCCTCTGGGGCCAATTTAATTTCACATTGACTCACCAACCACTAATTGTCTGAGTTGATTGCCGTACATACCGAGCGATTCGACCGTCAGGATGTCTTGATGCGTACAGCCGACCGGATGCACGGTAATGTCGCCGGCAACGTAAGGTAGCCAACTTCGCGCAAGCAGAGAACTGCGATCGCTCTCGTCCAGCGCAGCAGAAAATATAGTCATGTCACCATGGAATACGCGGGGTTCGTGAGCTCGATAGAACAGGACGCTGCTATTGAGATTTTGCACGATCAGATCGAGGAGCTGGTTGTATCGAGGAAATTCGACGGCTCCTCGTTCGCGAACCAGTTCTTCTATTTGCTCGTAGCTCAGCGGCCCATCCTGCTCTGGAATACCTGCACGACTGGACCGTAGGACTTCTTCCAGGATGTGCTTCTTCTCACCCAAGGCATGGCTGGGCAGGGTGACGCTGCTGCCGATGCTGGGTTGGGCATCTAGCAGGACGAGTCGCCCGATTTCGCATCCGCGCCGCTGCAACTCGACGGCGAGTTCATGGGCGACGACGCCTCCGAAGGACCAGCCGAGCAGGTGGTAGGGCCCGGTTGGGTAAGCCTCTTGAATTCTGTCGGCATAGTTTTCCGCCATATCGCGAATTGAGCGAGGTTCGGCTTCTGCGCCCTGCAGAATTTGTTGAATTCCGATGATCGGGCAGTCCAGGTAATTGCTGAGCGCCTGATATGGCCAGCTCACCCCACCCCCGGGATGAATGCAGAACAATGGTACGCCGACGCCGGTCTTGAGAGTTTGAACCGGCACTATTTCTTGCAGCGGAATACCAGTCGTCTCGAGGCGCTGACTCAAATTCCTGACGGTGGGTGCTTCAAATACGGTGCCGACGGCGAGGTCGGCGTCGAGGTTGGTGTTGATGGCCGCGATCAGGCGCATGGCGGAGATGCTGTCGCCGCCGAGTTCGAAGAAGGAGTCGTTGATGCCGATGCGGTCGAGGCCCAGGACTTGGGCGTAGATGGCGGCCAGGGTGTGTTCGGTGGGGGTGCTGGGGGGGTGGTAGTCGGTGTGGGTGTAGTCGGGGGC
>NZ_DATJYB010000249.1:0-11351 GCF_035499775.1 Mycobacterium sp.
CATCAACGACCGCACGACGAGTGTGTCGAAGAGCAGTCCCAGGCCGATGGTCGTGCCGACCTGACCGATTACCGTCAGCTCGCTGACCGCCATTGTCATCATCGTGAAGGCGAACACCAGTCCCGCCGACGTGACGACCGAGCCGGTACCGCCCATGGACCGGATGATACCGGTGTTCAAGCCGGCGTGGATCTCCTCCTTGAACCGGGACACCAGCAGCAGGTTGTAGTCCGCGCCGACCGCCAGCAGGATGATCACCGACATCGCCAGCACCATCCAGTGCAGTTCGATGCCGATCAGATGCTGCCAGATCAGCACCGAAAGCCCGAAAGACGCTCCCAGCGAAAGCAGTACGGTGCCCACGATCACCGCCGAGGCCACCACGCTGCGCGTGATGATCAGCATGATGATGAAAATCAGGCACATGGAGGCGATTCCGGCGATGAGCAGGTCGTAGTTGCTGCCGTCCTGCATGTCCTTGAAGGTGGCCGCAGTGCCGCCGAGGTAGATCCTGGAGCCCTCCAGCGGTGTGCCCTTGAGTGACTCGTAGGTGGCCTTCTTGATCCCGTCGATATGCGAAATGCCTTCCGGCGACATCGGATCACCGTCGTGGCTGATGATGAAGCGCACGGCGTGGCCGTCGGGGGAGATGAAGTTCTTCATGCCGCGCTTGAACTCAGGATTGTCGAAAGTCTCCGGCGGCAGGTAGAACGAGTCGTCGTTCTTGGACGCGTCGAATGCCTTGCCCATGGCGGCGGAGTCGCGCTGTGCCCGCTCCTGCTGTTCCAGCATCCCCTTCTGGGTCGAATACATGGTCAGCATCATGGTTTTCATGTTCTTCATGTTCTGGATCATCTCGGGCATCAGCGCCACCATCTTGGGCATCAGCGTGTCGAGGTGATCCATGATGGGCATCAGGCTCTGGATGTCGTCGGTCATCGTGTCGACGCCGTCGAGGGCGTCGAAGATCGAGCGCAGCGACCAGCACACCGGGATGTCGAAGCAGTGCTTCTCCCAGTAGAAGTAGGCGCGGATAGGCCGGAAGAAGTCGTCGAAATCCGCCATATGGTCCCGCAATTCGGCGACGTCGATAGTCATGGCGTGCATCTTGCCGACCATCACGTGCATGTCGTCGGCCATCTGCTGGGTGATGCTCTGCATCTTGAGCATGCTGTCGATGGTCGTCTGCATCTCATCGGACTGCTTCAGCATGTCGGCGATCTGGTCTTCTTGGTATTTCTGCGTCATCTGCTGGCTGACGCCTTGCATGCTGATCTGGAACGGAATCGACGTGTGCTCGATCGGCGTGCCCTCCGGGCGCGTGATGGCCTGCACGCGGCTGATTCCGGGTACCCGGAAGATGGATTTGGCGATCTTGTCGATGACCAGGAAGTCCGCGGAATTGCGCAAATCGTGGTCGCTTTCGATCATCAGCAGCTCGGGGTTCATCCGGGCTTTGGAGAAGTGCCGGTCGGCGGCCGCGTACCCGGCGTTGGCCGGCAAGTCGTCGGGCAGATAGTTGCGGTCGTTGTAGTTGGTGCGGTACCCGGGCAGCGTCAGCAGGCCGACGAGGGCGATCCCGATCGTCATGACCAGGATCGGGCCGGGCCAGCGGACGACGGCGGCACCGATCTTGCGCCAGCCGCGAATTCGCTGCGCGCGCTTGGGTTCCAGTGTCTGGCGGAAGCGCGACGCGACCGATATCACCGCGGGGCCAAGCGTCAGGGCGGCGAACACCACCACGACCATGCCGATGGCCAGCGGGATACCCAGTGTCTGGAAATAGGGCAGGTTGGTGAAGTGCAGGCAGAACGTCGCGCCGGCGATGGTCAGGCCCGAGCCCAGCACGACGTGTGCCGTGCCGTGAAACATGGTGTAGTAGGCGTCTTCTCGAGATTCGCCGACCCCTCTGGCTTCCTGATATCGGCCGATCAGGAAGATCGCGTAGTCGGTGGCGGCCGCGATCGCCAGGGTGACCAACAGGTTGGTGGCGAACGTGGAGAGCCCGATGATCTGGTGGTAGCCCAGGAAGGCGACCACGCCGCGGGCGGCGGCCAACTCGAACACCACCATCACCAACGTGATCAGCACCGTGACGATCGACCGGTAGACCAGCAGCAGCATCGCGATGATCACCACGAAGGTCGCGCCTTCGATCAGTTGCAGGCTGCGGTCACCGGCCAGGTGCTGGTCGGCTTCCAGTGCAGCGGGCCCGGTGACGTAGGCCTTGACCCCGTTGGGCGGTGTTGCGTCCTTCACGATGGCTTGGACGGCCTCGACCGAGTCGTTGGCCTTTGATTCGCCCAGGTTGCCGACGAGGTAGACCTGGACGTACGCGGCCTTGCCGTCATTGCTCTGCGCACCGGCACCGGTGAGCGGGTCGCTCCAGAAATCCTGCACGTGCTCGACGTGTTTGGTGTCGGCCTCGAGCTTTTTGACGATCTGGTCGTAGAACGCGTGGGCGTCGGCGCCGAGCGGGTTCTGCCCTTCCAGCACGATCATCACCGAGCTGTTGGACTTGTACTCCTTGAACACGTCGCCGACGCGCTTTGTCGCGATTACCGATTGGGCGTCGTCCGGGCTCATCGACACCGAGCGCATCTTCCCGACCTCGTCGAGCTGGGGGACAACGACATTCAGCACCGCGATGAGTGCGATCCAGCCGAGGATGATCGGCACGGCGAACTTCCGGATGAAATGTGGGATCGCCGGGCGCGCCGCGTGCTTGGCAGCGGGGATGGGATCGGTCGGCGCGTCTTGAGTGGGTGCGCTCATGCTGATTTCACCAGGCAGGAGGTCAGGGCGTGCACGCCGTTGGATGTCTTCTCGTCCTTGACTTCGTCGTCGACGGTGATGCGGCAGCCGAGGTAGTCGCCCTCGCTTTGCGCCGAGATGTTGGGAAAGACCGACGGCGCGGTCGTGCTGAGCACCAGCGTCCACGGCAGCGGCGCACCGTCGATGCGTTGCGGTGACGCGCTGAGATCGAGGTAATTCACATTGGCGTGGGTGGCCGAGCCGAAGATCTCGTACTTGACGACCTTCGGTTTGAACGGCTTGGAATCATCCACTCTTGCGCTGGTCAGGGCGTCCGCCTGCTCGGCGACGAAAAACGACTTGACCCGGTGCACGGTGAAGCCGCCGATCGCCATCACTGCCACGATCAGCAGCGGTAACCAGGCATTACGCACAATCCGTGCCATCTGGACCTACGTGATCCCTTCCCGGCTGGGCAGCGCCGACGTGCTGTGCTGGTACGAGTTGCGTTGCACCACCGAGCTGCGTTGCACCACGGAGTTGTGTTGCACCACAGAGTGTTCGAACTTCAGGTGCGCGGACGGCGCCCGGTGCAGCCCGGTCGGGGCCGGCGCGACACGGATGCACGCTTCGCGGTGCCGAGGCGTCGTCGAGTACCGCCGCCGGAACATGAGTACATGATCTGCATTTTTTGCAGTTTATGCAACTTTATGTGTTTCCGGTCACGCCATCACTTCGTGAAGATGCTGTTGACCAGCGCGGCTGCGCGCTCTACGTAGGGCATCGGCGTGTCGTCGGCATCCTCCGGGCTGCCACGGGACCAGCGTTCAATCCCCGAACGTATGGCCGTCAGAGCCAACGCCGCGATCAACGCCGGTATTTCAGCGTCGGAGCGCATGCCCTGGCGTCGGGCAACGATGACGGTCAGATGACTCTGAAACCGCTCCAACTCGGCCAGGAAAGCGGCCAACACCGCGGGGGTGGTTTTCGCCAGGTCAAGCATGCACTCGGCCTGCTCTCGTTGCGGGGGCAGGTCACGCAGATGGTGTGCCGCCAGGGTGATCAGCTCCGCCAGCACCGCGGAATACGGGGCGGGTCCGGCGGCGACGAACTCTTCGGCCAGCTCGGCCGGTAGGTCTGACGGCCCGTAGGCGATCGCGGCCTCTTTGTTCGGAAAGTAGTTGAAGAATGTGCGGGTCGAAATTCCCGCCTCGACGCAGATGTCCTCGATGGTCACCTTGTCCCAGCCGCGTTGCTGTGCCAGGTGCACCGCGGCGCCGCGGATATCCGCGCTGGTCTGGCGGCGACGGCGCTCGCGAAGACCGATCTGATTCGCCATAACACTCATGGTTGCACGTAGTGCACGCTTTGCTGACCAAGTCGCCTGAGGCCGAGGTCAGCGGGACGTGGGCCGGGTGGAGCTTGAAACCGCGACCAACAGGCCATGAATCTCCATCCGGCATACGACCACGCGAAACGGTTGTTGCTCGAACCGCGCGGATATGCGGGACTCGAATTACGGGCCGGGCGCAGCATCGGTGAGACGCTCAGCCTCGCCGGACAAAAATGCCACGAGATCCGCGAATCGCAACGGATTCTCCTCGCCGTTGAGGCAATTTCTCAAGACCCGCAATATTTGCTCGGCGTGTTCGGGATAAAACTCGGCAAATTGCTCATAACAAAGATAAAGGTCGCGGGTGAAGCGATTGCTTCGGTCCATGGTCACCTCGAACCCGGAACGCACGATCCTGCGCGAAAACCATTGGCGCACAGCCTGTTCCTCGCCGTTTCTGCGGCCCTCTTCCAACCACTCCGGCAGCTGCGAGAATTCGTCTGAGAGCATAAACACATGAGTGACCAGCTCGGCGCCGATGCGGAATGGCTCGATATCCCGTGTCAAGTCATCCCCGGCGAGACACAGAGATTGCGTCTTGAGCAGCATATGAAAATAAGGACGTTGCTGCGGAGGGTAGACCTTTTCGAACGTAGCGTGATCCAGCCGGAAGAGTTCGAACTCCCTCACGAACGGGAACTTCGTTTGCAGGAGCTGCTCGAGGGCGGCATCCTCAGGGTCGAAGGTGGCGTCGGCTAAGTAAATGAAGTCGGCATCGGAAACGTTTTCAATTGCCAATCCGCGAGGGATCGAGCCGCGCAGATAGACCGAACGGACACCAGGTCGATGCATCAACGCATCACTCACGAACGAAACAACCGGTTTCCAAGGGGCGCCGACATGCTCGATCGCGACGTCAGGCCTGACATACCCGAGCTCGTCGACGCCGATGAAGCGGCCGATGCGTTGTGGCGCAATCACGGCATCCCGCCTACCCGCGTAACAAGAACCCCAGCACAGTGCTTTCGAACGCCGCTTTGGCCTCGATCATGGCCCAGTGCCCGCATTTGGGGAACACGTGCAGTTCCGCATTGGGGATGGTGCGCATCGGGATGAGCGCCATGTCGGGCGGGCTCACCCGGTCGTCGCGGCCCCACGTCAGCAGGGTGGGGGCGGCTACCTTGTGCATGATCGCCCACGGCATCGGCGTGTCTGCGGCCTCCATCGCCGCCGTCATCGCGGCGAACGCCGCCTTGCTGTACATGCGGCGTGCGGCGGCCAGAGTCGCTGGATCGGTGGCCAGTTTCCAGCGTTCTTCGATCAATTCGTCGGTGACCAGGGACTGGTCGTACACCATCGATTTGAGCCAGTCGACGAGTCGCTGCCGAGTGGGGTCCTCGGTGAATTCCTGCAGCAGCCGGATGCCCTCGCTGGGGCTGGGACTGAAGACGTTGGTGCCGATCCCGCCGATGGTCACCAGCTGCTCGATACGGTCCGGTTTGCGGATCGCGAAGTTGATGCCGACGCCGCCGCCCATCGAGTTGCCGACGATGCTGACCCGGTCCACGCCGAGCGCGTCCAGGAAAGGCACCACGGCGCGTTGCGCGGTGACCATCGGGTGGCCCCCGAAGTCGTCGCTGACGCCGAAGCCGGGGAATTCCAGAACCAGGCAACGGAAGTGCTCGGCGAACGCCGGCAGGATGCCGCGGAAGTTGCGCCAGCCGGTGACACCGGGGCCAGAGCCGTGCAGGAACAGCAACACCGGGGCGTCCCCGGAGTCGGGGCCGCAGTCGTAGTAGCGCAAAAGACCCGCCGGAGTGGTGATTTCGCGGAGGTCATGTTCGGTGACGGCGTTGGGTGCAGAAGTGTCGGCCACGGATGTCACCCTGCCATGCCGGTCGCGGCGAACTCAGCCGGTGTCCGCATGGCGGGACAGGAAATCTAGGACGGCCTGGGCGAAGATGTCGTTGCGGTCGCCGGCGACCATGTGACCCGCGCCGCGGACGTCGACGAACTCGACCTGGGGGAATCGCGAAAGGAACTGGTCAGCACGTTCCTGGCTGACGAGGTCGCTCACCTGGCCTCGCACCAAGAGCATGGGCACGCCGTCGCGCAGGATCGACTCGACAGCGGTGTGCATGCGATCGGTGTCGGTCACCTCGACCGGGGGGAAAGGCGAAGTGCCGCTGATGAATTTCGGGTCCCAATGCCAGTACCAGCGATCACCGCGGCGGCGCAGGTTGGTGCGCAGGCCGTCGAGATCGCTGGGGCGGGGGCGATGCGGGTTGTATTCGGCGATCATATCGGCGACTTCGTCGAGTGAGTCGAACCCTGAGGCCACCCGGTCCGCCATGAACCGGTGAATCCTGCTCGCCCCGGACGGGTCCATGTTGGGCACGATGTCCACCAGGACGACCGCGCTGGCGATCCCGGGCGAAAGCTCACCCGCCAGCAGCATCGAGGTGAAACCACCCAGCGAGGCGCCGACCAGCACGGGTTGCCGCGGTAGCCGGCGCAGCACTTCCTGGACGTCGCCGGCGAAGCTGACCACGCGGTAGTCGCCGTCGCTGGACCAGTCGGATTCGCCGTGGCCACGCATGTCGACGGTGATCGCCTGCCAGCCATGCTCGGCCACGGCGGCGGCGGCTCTGCCCCACGAGCGACGGGTCTGTCCGCCCCCGTGCAGGAACACCACGGCGCGCGCCGCGGGATCGCCGAGACGATCAGCGACGATGCGGACGCCGTCGGGCGCGTAGGTGGAGAACAGCTCGGGTGTGGTTGTCACTGCTGGGATCGTATGCGGTGCCCGGCCGATGATCGGTCGCGGCCTTACAGCAAGTTGAACAAGTTGAAGATGCCCGACTGACCGTCATTCGTGTTGAACAAACCCGAAGCCGGGGAGCCGGCATTCGATAGGCCCGATTCTCCTTGGCCCCGGTTGAGCAGACCGGATACCTGGTCGCCGGCGTTTCCGATCCCCGCACTGAAGTTTCCGGTGTTTGCCAGGCCCGAGCCGTTGCCGCCGGAATTGCCGATCCCCGAGCCTGCGGCGCCGGAGTTGAAGAATCCGGAGTTGCCGCTGGTGTTTCCGAAGCCGGAGCTGGAGCCGGCACCGGTGTATGCGCTGGCGATCGTCGTATTGAGGTTGCCGGAGTTCCACAGGCCGGTGTTGGTATTGCCCGAGTTGTAGGCGCCTGAGTTCACGTCGCCCGAGTTCCACAGGCCGGTATTGGTATTGCCGGAGTTCCACAGGCCGCTGTTGTAGTCGCCAGAGTTGTAGGCACCCGTGTTGGTATTGCCGGAGTTCCACAGGCCGGTGTTGTAGTCGCCGGCGTTGTAGGCGCCGGTATTGGCGTCCCCGGCATTCCAGGCGCCGGTGTTGAAGCTGCCGGCGTTGTAGAGACCGGTGCTTGACCCGCCCGAGTTGGCGTAGCCCAGGTTGCCGGCGCCGGAGTTGAACAGGCCGAAGTTGTGGTTGCCGGTGTTCCCGATTCCCCAGTTTCCGGTGCCGGAGTTGAAGAAGCCGATGTTATCGGTGCCCGAGTTTCCGATGCCGATGTTTCCGCTGCCGGAGTTCAGCGGGCCGATACCCACCTTGTTGTCGCCGGTAAGCCCGATGCCGATGTTGTGATTGCCGGTATTCCCAAAGCCGATGTTGTTGCTGCCCGTGTTCCCGGCGCCGATATTGCCGTTGCCGGATCCACCGCCAGGACCTGAGTTTCCGACGCCGAAGTTGCCGGTGCCGATGTTTCCGCTGCCGATGTTTCCGCTGCCGATGTTGCCGTCGCCGTAGTTGGTGTTTCCGTTGTTCCCGTTGCCGATATTTCCGTTCCCGATGTTTCCGCTGCCGGAATTCGTGTCGCCGTAATTTCCGGCGCCGGTGTTAAGGCTGCCGTGGTTACCGCCACCCGTGTTGAAGCTGCCGTAGTTTCCGGCACCCGTGTTGGTGTTGCCGTGGTTTCCGTTGCCGAGATTCGCGGTGCCGTAGTTTCCATTGCCGACGTTGAAGTCGCCGTGGTTGCCGCTGCCGCCGATGTTGACGTTGCCGGTGTTTCCGCCGGCCAGTGTCAAGGTGGGGGTGATCGGCAGGCCGCCCAGCAAGGGGTTGGGGGTGAAGGAGATCTTGACAGCCAGGTTGAGGATGCCGGTGTTGCCCAGGCCGACGTTGAGGTAGCCGTTGTTGCCGATGCCCGCGTTGAGGATGCCGGTGTTGTTCAGGCCCAGGTTGAGAATGCCGTTGTTGCCGACACCCAAGTTCAACTTGCTCAGCAGGTCCGGCAAGGACGGCAACGCCGACGCCGCCGACGAGGCCCCGGCGTGGTAGCCCACCATGGCCGCCGCGTCCTGCGCCCACATCGCCTCGTAGCAGGCCTCGCTTGCCGCGATCGCTGGAGCGTTCTGGCCGAACAGGTTTGCCGAGACCAGCCTCTGCACCTGGGTGCGGTTGGCCGCGACCGCCGCCGGGTGGACGACGGCCGCCTGCGCCGCCTCGAAGACCGACGCCACCGCCTGGGCCTGCGCTGACATCGCCTGGGCGCCGGTCGCCGCGGCCGTTAGCCACCCCAGGTAGGGAGCGGACGCGTTGACCATTGCCCGCGCCGCAGCACCCTGCCAGGCCGCACCCGTCAGCCCCGAGGTCACCGAGCCGAATGAGGCTGCCGCCGAAGACAATTCAGCGGCCAACTGGTCCCAGGCCGCCGACGCTGCCAGCATCGGAGCCGATCCGGCGCCGGAAAACAGCCGAGCAGAAGTGATCTCCGGTGGCAACAGCGAAAAATTCATCACCGACGTCCTTTCGTTGGCCCGGCTTTGTCAGCCCAGCCGGCGCGGCCACATGTCACCGTTATCACGAACGACATGCGCCCCTGTCACCAACGACACCTGAGGACAATCCAGCACCCTACGACAATCCGGTTCGAATATCGCGGCTTCCCCCGAAATTGTTTCACACTCATAAATAACGCTGTCGTTGCTTAATTGTGCGTAAAAGAATGGCGAATCCTGACCGGCGTGGCCGTCGGCGCGGTATTAGCGCCGTCAGGCGGAGTTGCCGTCGCGAACGCCGGCATCGGTGCGCACTGCTGCCGCGCGCCGGGTCGCCCCAGAAGGAATTCTTGGACCCCGCCGGATCACGGCGCGATGGGCCGGTTCGTCCACTCCCGATCGGCTCGGCGCGGCGAGCGGAACCAACCGCCGGCGGCGCCGGTTCCGCCGTCGGTCGGGATGGTGTGGCCGGTGACGAACCCGGACAGGTCCGAAGCCAGGAACAGGATCACCCGGGCCTGGTCGTCGGGGACCCCCATCCGTCCGACCGGCACCCATTGCGGCCACTGTTGCTGTTCGGCGGCGGACAACCACTGCGAGTAGGGGACCTGCAGCGATTCGGTGACGTCCGGGCCGATCGCGTTGACCCGCACACCGTCGCGGCCGACCTGGACCGCGAGGCTGCGGGTGAAGTGCACGACGGCGGCTTTGAAAGCGGCGTAGACCGGGTCCTCCGGATAGCCGCGCAGCCCTTCGAGGGAGGAGACGTTGACGATGGTGCCGGCGTGTTGGCTGACCATTGCCGGCAGGAACGCGTGGGTGACGAGGAAGACGTGGTGCAAATTCACCCGGTACAGCTCGTCCCACAGCTGCGGGTCGGTGTCGACGAAGTTGCCCGGGTGCCGCAGCCAGTGGCCCACGTTGTTCACCAACACGTCCACCCGGCCGTAGCGGTCCAGCACGGTCTGCGCCAAGGCGCTGACCTGGTCGGCGTCGCGGACATCCACCGCCACGGCCGATCCGCCGATCTCGTCGGCGACGGCCTGCCCGCGCTCGGCGTCGATCTCGGCGACGACCACGCGGGCGCCGTGCCCCGCGAACAGTCGCGCCGTCGCCGCACCGATGCCGCCACCGCCGCCCGTCACCACCGCGACCTTGTCGGCCAGTAGCTCGCCCGTTTTCCCCTGCGCCACGCTCATATCTTGGGCGGCGACCGGCGCGAGCGCCCGCATTTGTACGGCAAAACGCCGGGCGGGTACATTTGCGGCCGCTCGAGCGGCGGTAGCAAGCCCGGTGCGCATGCTCACAGGTGACCGATGGCGAAATCCGCGGCCTGACCGACCATGCCGTTGAACGGATACGCACCGTGTGCGCGGTTGGGCGGTCCGCCGGGAGCACCATCGCAGATGTTGTCGCCCGGCGCGCACAATTCGATGGTCTTGCCGCCGAACTGCGGCCCGATGACAACCGGCGGGTTGCCGAACGTGCGCATCCAGTTCGGCGACGGTTTCCCGAAAAGCGCGACCGCGGCGACGTGGTTTGCCGCATCCGGCGATACGCCGCCCGACGTCATGTCACCGGTCAGGGCAGCACCCTGGGAGTAGCCGCCGACCACCATCCTGGTGTTGGGGCAGTTGGTCGTCATGAATTGGATATGGCCGCTTTCGTCGCCGATCCCGTCCTGAAAGGTTTGGCGGAAACCGGGATTGCCGAAGTCGCCGCTGGCCGGGTAATTGACGCCATACACCCCGACCGATCTCCCGCCGGCCCGCCCGCGCACGGCATTGACGAATGCGCCCCCGACACCCCCGACACCCGGTGGCTCGCCGGTGCCGCGGGCGAAAATCACCTCGACGTCGGGGCACGCCTGCGCGGACGCGACCTGGGCAGGCCCGCTCAGCAGCGGCGCCGCGGCCGTCACCAGCACAGCAAGGACGCGTCGGCGAGATTTGGTGCTCACCGGCCGTCCCCATCACCGCGCAGGCGCACTAGGCGCGTCGTGCTGCTCTCGTCGAGCTCGACGATGTCGCTGCGGGAGCGCAGGAAGTCGCTGAACGACTTGAAGCCCAGCGACTTCTCGCTGAACGACGGGTTCATCCGCTTCATTTGCGCCTTGACCACCGAGTTGTGCAGCCAGTCGTCGTCGTCCTTTTCGTGGCTGATCCGAAGTGCGCGCTCGAGCAGCCCCGTCGCGGCGGCTTGCGGGTCAGGCTGGTCAGTTGAGGCCTCGTCGTCCAGCTCCGAGGTGCTCGCGTGGCGACCACGCTTCTTGGGCTGGCGCGCCGGCGCGCCGGTGGTGGGGATCCCGGGCAGCGTGTCGTAGGTGACGAACTCGTCGCACGCGGCGGCGAGCGACTGGCTGCTGGAGCCGGCTATCCCGATGCCGACGACATAGCGGCCGAGGCGTTTGCAGCGCTGGGCCAGAGCGATGTAGTCGGAGTCGCCCCCGACGATCACCACATGCGTCAGGTCGGGCAGCCGGAACATGTCCTCGACCGCG
>NZ_DATJYB010000250.1:0-31783 GCF_035499775.1 Mycobacterium sp.
GGACTGAAGTAGACCGACGCACCCCGAAAGTCGCGGTATTCAAAGAGGTCTTGGTCAACCCCGGGCTCTGTCTGCTCGTCGGCGCCATTGTCATTGGCTTCATCAGTGGGTTGCAGGGTCAGAAGGTTATTCACGACGACGACACCTTCTTCGTGTCCGCCTTCCAGGGCGCACTTTGCCTATTCCTCCTCGAGATGGGTATGACGGCCTCACGCAAATTGAAGGACCTGCGAGCGGCTGGCTGCGGGTTCATCTTCTTCGGTCTGCTGGCGCCGAATATCTTTGCCGTGCTGGGGATCGTGGTAGCCCACGGCTACGCGTACTTCACACACACCACGTTCAAGCCGGGAACCTACGTACTGTTCGCGATCCTCTGCGGCGCGGCGTCCTACATCGCGGTCCCCGCCGTGCAGCGGTTGGCAATCCCCGAGGCCAGTCCGACGTTGCCGCTGGCCGCATCACTCGGTCTGACGTTCTCGTACAACGTCACCATCGGGATCCCCCTCTACATCGAGATCGCCCGAGTCGTCGCCTGGTGGGGTTTGTAGCTCGCTCGCTGTTCAGTCGCGGGTCAGCCGGCGGTGAGTGACCCGATGCGGACGCGCGGCATCTGGGCCCAGCCTTGCGAACTTGTTTTGTTGGTAGGCAGCGTAATTGCCTTCGAACCAATACCATTGCGCTGGACGCGTCTGGGTGCCTTCCCAGGCAAGCATATGGGTGGCGACGCGATCCAAAAACCAGCGGTCATGCGCGGTGACGACCACGCAGCCGGGAAATTCGGTGATCGCGTTTTCCAGCGACACAAGGGTTTCGGTGTCCAAGTCGTTGGTCGGCTCGTCCAGCAGTAGCACGTTGCCCCCCTGCTTCAGCGTCATCGCCAAGTTGAGTCGGTTGCGTTCCCCGCCGGAGAACAGGCGCGCGGGCTTTTGCTGATCGGGACCTTTGAAGCCGAACGCGGCGATGTAGGCCCGCGATGGCACCTGCACCGCGCCGATCTGCAACACATCGTCGCCGCCCGAGGCGACTTCCCAGGCGGTTCGGTTGGGATCGATGTGGGCGCGATTCTGGTCAACGTAGGCGATCCGCACCGTCTCGCCGGTCCGGATCCTGCCGGTATCAGGATTTTCGTTGCCGGCGAGCATCTGGAACAGGGTCGTTTTGCCAACGCCGTTGGGACCGATGACGCCAACGATTCCGTTGCGCGGCAATGAAAACGCCAAATCAGAGAACAATTCGCGGTCACCGAACGCCTTGTTCACATGGTCAACCTCGATAACCAGACCGCCCAGTCGCGGGCCGGGCGGGATATGGATCTCGTCGAAGTCGAACTGGCGAGGCTTCACGGCTTCGGCCGCCATCTCCTCGTAGCGGCGCAGGCGCGCACTGCTTTTCGCCTGGCGGGCCTTGGCTCCGGACCGCACCCAGTCCAGCTCGCGCCGCAACTGACGCAACCGCTTGGCGTCCTTCCGGCCCTCCACCTGTAGGCGCGCGGCCTTGGTCTCCAGGTAGGTTGCGTAGTTTCCTTGGTACGGAAAGGCGTGGCCGCGGTCGAGCTCGAGAATCCAGCCCGCGACATTATCTAAGAAGTAGCGGTCATGCGTGACGGCGACGACCGTTCCCGGGTAGTCAGCCAGGTGCTGCTCGAGCCATTGCACGCTTTCGGCGTCGAGATGGTTGGTTGGCTCGTCGAGCAGCAGCAGGTCCGGTTGCTGTAACAGCAAGCGACACAACGCCACCCGACGCCGTTCTCCACCGGAGAGATCTTTGACGTCGGCGTCGGGCGGCGCGCAGCGCAGCGCGTCCATGGCCTGCTCGAGACGAGCGTCGAGATCCCACGCGTCGCGGCGATCCAATTGCTCTTGCAGCGAACCCATTTCGGAAATCAAGTCGTCGTTGCTGACCTCGTCGGCTAGGCGCTTGGTGACCTCGCCGTACCGGGTTAGCAATGCCTCGGTGTCGGCGACCGCAGCACGAATATTGCCCAGCACGGTCTGCGTTTCGTCTAACACAGGCTCCTGCGCCAGCAGCCCGACACAAGCATCCGGCGCCAGTCGCGCGTCCCCGTACGACGGCCGCTCGAGCCCAGCCATCATCCGCAGCAACGTCGACTTCCCCGCGCCGTTTGGCCCGACGACGCCGATCTTGGCACCCGGCAGAAACGAGAGCGTGACGTCGTCGACGACGACCTTTTCGCCGCGCACCACACGCGCCCGATTCAGTTGGTAAATCCACTGCACAACGGTCTCCCTCTACGGGTTAGTACTCGTCTGCAGGGACCATTGGCGACCGCCCAGTGGTGTGGGCCGCGGTTGGTTGGCGGGTCCCACCGCCAAGTCTGTCCCCAAGCCTAGCCCGCCGCGTTGCTCTTCTGCTACCGTCGAAGCCAACCGCGAGAACGGTTTCGCGGCCGGCGATGAGGCTCCGCCACCACATTGCGCCATCCGGCGCTGATGGCTTCTACCCCGCAACACGTGCTGTTCGCAGACACGTGTCTTCGTTGACGCGAGGGAGGAGCCATGGACACCCGCAATTCCCCTGATATCGAAGTGATCAAGGACGCCGAGCGCATCCTCTATCGAGAGAAGTGGCGGGTCTGCGAGGAATGCGCCGCGCGGCGACTGGCAGAAACGTCCTCGCTGCAATGGACACGACTATTCCCGCACAGCTCGGTCATCCAGGTGGTCGCCGTCGACGGCGTGGTCGTCGGCCGTGTCAGGCGCAGCGGTAGACGATGGATCGCGAATGGGACGGGGCAGCATCGCCGGCTCGCCGACTGCGGTACCTTCCAGGCGGCCGTTGTGGCCCTGGCGTCGAAGGCCGAGCCGTGGTGATCTGCGTCGACATGACACTCGCCAAGCAGCTGGCCTTGCGGTCGGCTCCTCGAGCGGGTGGAGTCCGACACACCGCCGATGGGTTGAGCCGCCCCACCAGCTCTCGAGAATCGCCCCCTGCTGGTGTCGCATTGTTGTCGTTAGCCAGGAGGACTGGAGTCCGGAATGTACGTGCTGACGGTCACGAATTTCGCGGACACTTGTACGGGCCGATCGGACACTGTCGCTGCCTATGACAGCTACGAAGCCGCGCGTGCAGCCGCCGGTGGAGCTGCCGCCGTCGACCATCTGAAGGTTGACACGCGGCGCAGATCGAGGGCTGGCGCGGATGTGCTCGCCGCCGACGGCGTGTTCGTAGACGGTGATGGAGTGGCATTGTTCGGGTTTCGCATAAGGCGGGAGTCCTGACCCGGCGGCGCAGCTACCAGTCGCCGACAGACACCTGCACGTTCGGGTGTTCACCGCGGGCCTATGTGTGTAAAGTCTGCTGTACATGCAATAAAGCGATGGGGCTCGCTCTACGCACTGTGGCCCGGTCGACCCGGCCGGCCAAACGGCGCTAATGGCTTCTACCCGTGGGTTGTCGACACGCAACCCACCCCGACAGGGTAGGAGCTGTTTATGTATGGTGCTGTGCTCCTGCAGATTCTGCAGAGCCTAGTTGTCATCGCGCTGGCTCCGCTGTATTCCGGGACTCTGGCACGCGCCGAGGCGATCGTGGCGTCCAAGCGGGGTCCTAGTGTCCTGCAGCCCTATCGTGACCTGGCGAAGTGGCTGCACAAATCCAGTGCAGTCAGCGATCAGGCTTCATGGGTGTTCCGCGGGGCCCCGTTCGCTGCGTTCGCTTGTTATCTCACAGTGTCGGCAGTCGTACCTATCATCACCAATGAGCCTTTGCCGCTTGCCTTTCTAGCCGATCTCATCGGTGGTGCGTTTGTCCTCACACTAGCGTCGTTTGTAATCTCGCTGTCCGGTTTGGATACCGCCAGCCCACTGGGCGGCTTGGGAGCGAGTCGCGCGAGCTGGATTGGCAGCCTGGCCGAACCGGCATTGATTCTGGTCTTCTTCACGGTGGGGGCCGTATCGGCTTCAGACAACCCCTATTTGATGAATCATGCAGTGGCCGAGTCGCCCTACGTTCTGGTACTGCCCACACACCTGTTAGGTACGGTCGCATTCTTCCTGCTTGTTTTGGTGGAAAACGGACGCATCCCGATCGATAGCCCGACGGGATCGATTGAGATCTCGATGATCGAGGAAGGCCGCGCACTCGAATACTCGGGCCGGTCCTATGCCCTGGTGAAGTGGGGTTCCTGGATGAAGCTGTTTTTGCTGTCGTCGGTATTCATGAATGTGTTCGTGATGCCGTGGGGCCTGGGCAATGCCAACTCGATTATTCCTGGCCTCTTGGCGATTCCAGCTTTACTGGCCAAGCTCGCGATTTGCGGCCTGGTAATCGTGGTCATCGATACGTCGTTTGCCAAGCTGCGGTTCTTCCGAATCGCCGAATTCCTAGGTGCTTCCTTTCTTCTCGCCTTGGTTGGCATCGCGACTTCATACGTGATCGGAGCATGAGTATGGAAAGCCTGACTGCAACCTCGGGCGCGGGTGTGCTGCTCGACTTGTGCGGCGTGTTGATGCTGTTGTGTGCATTCGCCTGTCTGGGTTCAAAGCTCTTCAACCGGTACCTCACCTATTACGGCGCACAGTCGTGGCTGCTCGCGATCGCCTGTGGAGTGGTGGCCTACAACTTCGGTCGTGTCGAATTGTGGGTACTGGCCGTTTTAACGTTGGCTGTCAAGGGCATAGGCATACCTGCGGCTGCGCGGCGGCTACTTATCGAGCGCCTAGAGCTCCAACGCGATGTCGCGATCTCGACCGGATTGTCGACGGCAATCATCCTCGGTGGCGCGTTGACTGCGTTCTCGTACTTGGTGATTCGGCCGCAGCTGTTGCCTACGGGATTGGTGGCTGCTGCGGTGATCCCGCTGTCAACGGCGATGATTCTGCTCGGCTGTGAAGTGATGGTGGTGCGCCGTCACACCGTGGCGCAGCTGATCGGTTGGCTGCTGGTCGAGAACGGGGTGTTTCTGGGGGCGATCACATTAGTGGCCACCTTTCCGTTCATTGTCGAGGCAGGAGTTTTCCTCGACATCGTTGCGGGCGTGCTCATCATGGTGGTTTTCGTCTCGGGTCTGGCTCGTCAACTGGCTGAAGCGAGTTCAGCGGAGCTAAGGGAGCTGCGGGGATGACCACGCTGGTAATTCTGCTCACGTTACTGCCATTGGCGACTACTTTGGCCGCGATTGGCGGCGCACAGGCGCGGGTGGCCGGCTATCTGGCAATCGCAGCAGGATGCGGCGCGGTCGGCTTATCAATCTGGCTGCTTTTCTGGATAGCCGGCCACCGGGTGCTGTCGAGTCTGTCAGGCTTCGTCTACGTCGACGGACTGAGCGCGTTCTTTCTGTTCACCGTGGCCGTGGTAGTGCTCCTGTCCTCACTCGGCTCGGCGGCTTATCTTCGGGTGCAAGAGATCTCAGGGGAACTCAGCTCTGTGCAAGTTCGCATGTACTTCGGATTCTTTGGCGGATTCGCCTCGCTGATGCTGGCCTCCCTGAGCACCGGCAACCTAGGCATGTTGTTCGTGCTGATCGAGGCGAGCACGCTGGCCAGCGCTGCGTTGGTGGGTCTGGAAGCGCAAGCCAGCTCACTGGAGGCGGCGTGGAAGTACATCATCATCTCCTCGCTCGGTGTCACGATCGCACTCGTCGGCACCATGTTCCTGTTCTACTCCGGCACTGGCCTGCCGTTGACTGACAACCTTAGGTTGACCTGGCCCTACCTGTTCCAACATGCCTCCGAATTAGCGCATCCCGCGCTGAAATTGGCTTTCCTGCTCAGCGTGGTCGGATACGGCACCAAGGTGGGATTGGCGCCGATGCACACGTGGCTACCCGACGCGCACTCCGAGGCCCCCAGCCCGACCAGTGCGATGCTGTCCGCGGCATTGCTGAACACCGGGATGTACGCAATCATCCGATTCCTGGCTATTGCCCGAATCGGCCTCGGCACGCACTACGTGCAGGTGGTAATGCTTTCATTCGGGTTCGCATCGGTGTTGATCGGGGTGCTATTCCTAGTCACCACCATCAATTTCAAACGCCTGTTCGCGTACTCGTCGGTCGAGCATATGGGTATCATCGCGATCGCACTCGGATTCGGTGGCCAACTCGGCCTCTATGGCGCCATGTTGCACACGCTGAACCACGCGATCGGCAAGGCGGTCCTGTTCCTCACCAGCGGCGACGTCGTACTTGGGTATCGGACCCGCGAAGCGACAAAAGTGCGCGGCTTACTCACCACCCTCCCACTCACTGGTACCGTGCTGATGCTTGCGACATTCTCCATCCTCGGCTCACCGCCCTTCGGCCTATTCCTCTCTGAATTGACCATTCTTCGTGCAGGTTTCGCGCATGGCGGTCTGTGGCTTCCGTTGGCCCTGTTGCTGCTCTTGGTCATCGCCTTCGTCGCGTTCGCTCGTCGGACCATGCCGATGATTCTTGGAGAGCCCGACGTACGAAGCCAAGTACTGCGCCCCTACGTAGCCGGCGAACAAAGAGTGCTGGCGGCACTGCCGATTGTCGCCGGCATCGCCGCCCTGCTGGTGCTGGGCTTATGGATACCCGCCGGGTTGCACACCATGATCCTCGAATCGATCGGAGCCCTGGGATGACCAGTGTCGATTCCACCGTCTGGCAGGCAGCACTACCCGGTCGAGCTCCAATAGTGCAGGACGACAACGTTATTCGCGCCTTTGTCCCGGTCAGCGAGCTGCCGGACACCATACAACGGCTGACCGCCAGCGCCCGCATGGCCGACATGTTCGCCGATCACGAACCTGGCGCGGACCCGGTATTGCGGTTGACGTGGGCGCTCGACGCCGACGCAAGCTGCTACCTGCTAACCGAAACACCCTGTGCTACGACCGAATATCCGTCACTGTCGATCATCGAACCGGCCGCCTTCGTTGAGGAGTGTGAGATCTACGAACAGTTCGGCCTGCGCCCCGCCGGAAGTGGCCCGCTGAACCGAATCGCGCTCCCCCCACATGCAGAACTCGACTTCCCCCGCGTGGGCCGAGCGCCCGTCGATGAACCCGCCGACGTCCGCGCCCCGCACGCTGTCGGCGGGTCAGCCTTCGAATTTCCGTACGGACCGGTACGAGCGGCTGGCCTGGAGTCACTCTACTACGGCCTGGTCACCAGCGGCGAAGAAGTAGTCGACCTGTACCTGTTCACCTGGCACAAGTACCGCGGAATTGAATGGCGACTACGTGGAATGCACCCGCGGCAAGCGCTATTCGTCGTGGAACGCGCGGAGGGTCTGTCCGCGGTCGCGCACGCCTGGGCGTTCGCCGCGGCCACCGAAACTGCGCTTGGGCTCAAGGTCTCACCAGCAGCCAGCAGAATCCGCGCCGCGGCAACAGAAGTCGAGCGGCTCTATAACCATGTCGCGGCGATCGCAGCACTGTGTCAATCCACCGGCCTTGCGGTTGGCCAAGCGGGCAGCGAAATCGTCCTCGAGCAACTCCTACGATTGGGCGCACGATTCTTCGGACACCGCTATCTATTCGGCGTCATCGACATCGGGGGCGTCACGCGCGGAGTAGATTTGGCAGCCCTCAGCGCCGAGACCCGCCCGGTGTGCGGTGATCTACGACGTGTCACCGACGCGTTGAACAGCACCAACTCCTTCCTCGACCGTCTGGAGGCCACCGGCATCGTCACCGCGGCGCAGGCCGGTTTGCTTGGCCTCGTCGGTCCGGTGGCGCGCGCGAGTGGCCGTGGTATCGACACGCGCCGCGACCATCCACAGCCGCCGTATGGCGACCACCCCGTGCGGCTCGCGCTCGGCAGCAGCGGCGACGTCCGGGCTCGATACCAGGTGTTCTTAGCCGAAATCGAGGAGTCGCTGCGGCTTATCGACGAGCTCGCTCTTTCAGACTCCACAGTCAGTGGCCAACCTCTGCCAATTCCGCAGCGAGCCGGATCCGGACTCGGCTGGGCGGAATCAGCACGCGGCGAGGCGCTGGTGTGGGTCAATCTCGATTCGAACGGGCGGATTCTTCGAAGCAGGTTGCGTCCTGCGGCCGTGCGCAATTGGCGTGCCTTCGGCGATGCAGCCCGCTCCCAGAACGTCTTCACCGACATTCCGATCATCGAGGCCAGCTTCTGGCTCACCGCGGCCGGGAGGGCACGCTGATGGCTCTGTGGTTTCTTCGTGGATTGCGCCGGGGCGTGGTCACGACGCGTTACCCCCGCGGTGCCCCGGAACCCTTCACTCGCGAGCTGCCCAGCCCGCCGGTGTTCGATGCATCGCAGCTGGATACCGAAGTGGCTGACCGGCTGGTGGCAATCTGCCCGAGTTCCGCGCTGCAACGCATTGACCACGCTCTTATCTATGACGTCGGCGCCTGCACCGCCTGCGGCCGCTGTTTAGCGGCCGCACCCGCAGCGGTGCGTCCCAGCGGTGTGTTTGAGCTGGCCGCCACTTCCCGAAGCGCGTTGATCAAGGTGGTCTCGTTGCGGAAAGCATCACCGCGAGGGCCAATCTGATGAAACAAACCACCCCCCATGTCGCGGTTGACGCAATGAGATCGCAGCCCATCTCCGGTTGGGCCGGTGACGCGATATGCGTACCCACGCTGTCCACTTCGCCTGTCCACGCTTCGATCCCAGGAGAGATCCATGCTTGATGAGTTCTGGCACAACTTCACCCACAACCTCTTCAAGCCATTGCTGCTGTTCTTCTACTTCGGGTTTCTCATCCCGATTTTGAAGGTCCAGTTCGAATTCCCGCAGGTGATCTACCAGGGACTGACGATGTACCTGCTGCTGGCTATCGGCTGGCATGGGGGAGTGGAACTCGCCCAGATCAAGCCGGCCAACATCGGCGGCATCGCGGGCTTCTTGGTCCTGGGGTTCGTATTGAACTTCCTGATCGGCATTCTCGCCTACTTGCTGCTGAGGTGGATGAGCGCTATGCGCAGAGTCGACCGGGCGACAGTCGCGGGCTACTACGGTTCGGACTCCGCCGGAACCTTCGCTACCTGCGTGGCCGTGCTGACCAGCCTCGGCATCGCGTTCAACGCCTACATGCCAGTGATGTTGGCGGTCATGGAGATTCCCGGCTGCCTGGTTGCGCTGTACCTGGTCGCGCGACTACGCAGCCGAGGCATGGACGCGGCCGGCAACATGCCCGGTGAGCCCGGCTACAGGCCGCCGGAGCCGGTCGGAGCGGGGCCCGGGACCCCCACACGGCCAGCGTACGGCCAGACCTTGCACGATGAGTACCGACAGGCGAAGGGCCAGCCAGAACTCCCGCGGCAACAGCGGGAGCGCCCGGAACGAATACATGCGGACCGACAGGGGATGACTGAGCACAGCTCGGCACCCACTCTGCGGGAGGTGTTGCTCAATCCAGGGCTCGTTCTTCTCATCGGCTCCATCATCGTCGGCTTCGTCAGTGGTCTGCAGGGACAGAAGGTGATCCACGACGACGACAACTTCTTCGTATCAGCGTTTCAGGGCGCGTTGTGCCTGTTCCTCCTGGAGATGGGCATGACCGCCTCCCGCAAGCTCAAGGACCTGCGCTCGGCGGGTTTCGGCTTCATCATTTTTGGTCTGTTGGCACCCAACCTTTTTGCAGCACTGGGAATCAGCGTCGCCCATGGCTACGCCTATCTCACCCACACCGCGTTCGCCCCCGGAACCTACGTGCTCTTCGCGGTGCTGTGCGGCGCGGCGTCTTACATTGCCGTTCCCGCGGTCCAGCGCCTGGCGATCCCCGAGGCCAGCCCGACGCTGCCGCTGGCCGCATCGCTGGGCTTGACGTTTTCCTACAACGTCACGATCGGGATCCCGCTCTATATAGAAATCTCCCGCCTATTTCGTTGATCCGACGCGTTCGAGCAACCGAATCGAAATGACAGGAAGGCTCCCCATGGAAAATACGTCAACCGCAGCAGAACTAGACCTGACGGTCGACGAAGACGCCGGACCGATTGCGGAGAATCTGCGCCGCAGTGTAGGCAAGCTGTTCGGGCGGAGCCTGCACATCCGCACCGTCGACACCGGCTCGTGCGCGGCGTGTGAGCAGGAGATCCGGCTGCTTACCGCACCACACTACGATCTGCACCGGCTCGGGTTCTTTTTCACCCCGGCCCCCCGTCACGCCGACATCCTGATGGTGACCGGGCCGGCGGTGCGTGCGTTCGACGTGGCGCTCCGCAAGACTTACGATGCCACGCCTGAGCCCAAACTCGTTATGGCCGTTGGTGCCTGCGCGCTCGGCGGGGTATATCCCACTGACCCTATCGCCCACGGTGCCATCGACGCAGTGCTCCCCGTCGACGTCTACGTGCCCGGCTGCCCGCCGAGTCCCATAGCGCTGCTGCAGGGGCTACTGGTCGCCGTCGGTCGACTGGCCGAGAAGGTGTCCGCACTGTCCTTTGTGAATGGAGGTGGACCGACGTGATCGAATGCGTTCTGCTTGGCACCGCCGCGTCGTTTTGGATTGCGGCCGCGATAACTGCACTCATCTCAACACGCGCCTCCCAATGGATTTCGGCTGCCCTTGGCGGCACGGGTGGATTTGCAGCGCTCGTCGGCGGGATCGGCCTGTTGCTTATGCCCGAGGGCTCGGTAGAGAAGACGTTGGGCGGCAACGACATCGTCGGTGCTGTGACGCTGCGACTGACGCCGCCGGCAGGCGTGTTCGTGGCGGTGCTGGGTGGCATAGCGATCGGCATTGCCTGCTATTCACCGCGATACCATGCTTCGGGCCGCGGCACCTCGCTGTACCTCGCCATCTATCATCTGGCCCTGCTGGCCTCGCTAACCGTACTGCTGGCGGGCACCGTGGTGCTGTTCCTCGTGGCTTGGGAATCGATGGCGTTGTTGTGCTATCTGATGATTCTGCGCCATCAACGCCGAGACGGAGTCGCCGCCGGTGCATTCTGGTTCCTTGCGCTCTCTGAAGTCGGCTTCGGCTTGATCGTTGCGGCGTTCCTACTTCTCGCCGCGCACGCAGGCAGTACCGATTTCGCCGTGATCGCCGCACGCTCGCAACACATCTCACCAGGGATTCGTGACACGGTATTCCTGCTGGCGCTGACCGGGTTCGGATTCAAGGCGGGTCTGGTGCCGCTGCACGTATGGCTGCCCGAAGCACACCCCGTAGCCCCCGCCGACGGTTCCGGCTTCTTGTCCGGAATGGTGGTCAAACTCGGCGTCTACGGCATCGTGCTGTTCACCTGCGAACTGCTTAACACCGGCCCGGCGTGGTGGGGGCTGATCACGATGGGACTGGGTGCCCTCACCGCCGTACTCGGCATCCTCTACGCGCTCACCGAACGGGACATCAAGAAGTTCCTTGCCTATTCGACGATCGAGAATGTCGGAGTCATTGCGATCGCCATCGGGGCCGGGATGACCTTCACCTCTTACGGCCAACCGATGCTGGGCGCATTTCTTTTGTTAGCCGCGTTGTATCACGTGGCCAACCATGGGATTTACAAGACGTTGCTGTTCCTGGAGGCTGGCGTTATCGAACACGCCACCGGTACCCGCGACATGGACCGGCTCGGCGGCCTGATTCACCGCTTGCCACGCACCGCGGTGATCAGCATGATTGGCACCCTCGGAATCGCGACGCTTCCACCACTGAACGGCTTCGTCTCCGAATGGCTGATTTTCCAAGGGCTGTTTCAGGGCTTTCGCATACCGAGTCACCTTGTCGGGATCTTGATCGTCGTGGCCGCCGCCTGTTTGGGACTCACCGGAGGCTTGGCTGTCTGCGCGTTTGTGCGCGCATTCGGCATTCCCTTCCTTGGTATGCCCCGCACCAAAGATGCTGCTGATGCCGAGGAATCCGGACAGCCTGTGCTCGGGCCGGGAATTTTGGCGGCAGCATGTGTGGCCCTCGGTGTCGGCGCGCCACTGGTGATCACCGCGATCGGGCGTGCCGTCCGCACCATCACGTCGCAAGATCTGCTGCCGCGTGTGCTGATCGACAAATTGACCATCATTCCTGCCAATACGAACTTTTCCGCGTTCTCCCCAACCTACCTGACAGCATTTCTCGTGATGGTGTTGATCGTACCGGCCGCAATCTACATGGCTGGACGACCGAAGGCGCCCAGCCGGCGCACATCGGTGTGGGACGGTGGGATCGTCGCGTTCAAACCACGAATGCAGTACTCGGCCATGACATTTGCCGCACCGGTGCGAGTCACCTTTGATCGCCTGTATCAACCGACGGTCACCTTGCAGCGGGCATCGGATGAACCTGCCGGCAGGTCCGGGCCGGTGCATTACGAGGCTGAGGTGACGCCGTTGTTCCAGCGCTATCTCTATCGCCCGGTCGTTGCGGCCGTAGAATACTGCGCTCGTCTGGTAACGCCAATCCAATCCGGTGACGTCAACTTGTACCTGCTCTACGTGTTTGTCGTCGTCCTCATTGCTTACCTGCTCGCCGCGCTTGGCGCCCGATGACGCAAGGAGTTGAACACCGATGGCGACGAACGTTACTGTGCTGCGGGTATTCACCGACGCTAACGGCAGATTCGGAAATCTTCTCGGCGTCGTTGACGCCGCCGATGTGTCACCGTCCGACCGGCAGCATATAGCTGCCCAACTCGGTTACAGCGAAACAATTTTCGTCGATCTGCCCAAGCCCGGCAGCACCACCGCCGGGGCGCACATCTTCACCCCTGCGGTCGAGTCGGCGTTCGTGGGCCACCCGACCATAGGAGCGGCATGGTGGTTGCGCAACCACGGAACACCGGTTCGCAGCATCCGACTCCCGGCCGGCGTCGTCGAAGTCGATCACGCCGGGGATCTGGCCATCATCCGAGCATTCGCCGAATGGACTCCGGAATTCGTTATGCATGAACTGATGTCGCCCCAAGATGTCATCGAAGCCGATCCCAGCGATTACTCCGACGGCTTCCCACACTACATATGGGCGTGGATCGACAGCGAGGCCGGACAGCTGCGCTCTCGCGCGTTTGCACCGGAGTTAGGCGTACACGAAGATGAAGCCACAGGCGCCGCGGCGATACGCATCAGCGAATATCTCAGCCGCGACCTGACCATCACCCAGGGCAAAGGATCATCGATACACACTAGATGGACCCCGAACGGCTGGATTGACATCGGCGGTCGGGTCGTTCGGGCAGGGCAGGGGCGTGTCACCTGACCCGAACCCGGTCCTAGCCCTAACGCGGACTTGGAGGTGTGCTGGACAATTCGAAGATGTCGCTCACTGCGCCAGTCGCATCGCATTATTGGCCGAGAGGGCAAGGAGAGTCGCGTTGGACCAGAGCCTCACTCATGGTTGGTTCAAGCCATGACCGCCGACGACGGCCGCCGTGATGTGGCCGACGAATCCGAGGGGACATGGCTCACACCCGGGGTCGGTGCCGTAGGAGCGGCAAGCTTCTTCTCAGACACCGGTCATGAAATCACGACGTCAGTCTTGCCGGCATTCCTGACCAGCACATTGGGCGCATCGGCGGCGGCACTTGGCGTCATCGACGGAATCAGCGACGCCTTGGTCGGGGTGATGAAGCTGGTCGGCGGCCCACTCGCCAACGACCCCGACAGAAGAGGACGAACCGCCTCGGGTGGATACCTGGGGACAGCTGTGGCGACCGGAGCGATCGGCGCGGCCACGACGGTTTGGCAGGTTGGCATACTGCGTGCCGCGGCATGGTTGTCTCGTGGCCTGCGGTCACCGGCGCGCGATGCACTGCTGGCGTCGTTGAGCCCGACGTCGGCTCGTGGTCGCGCATTCGGCCTCGAACGCGCGGGCGACAACCTGGGTGCGGTACTCGGTCCATTGCTCGCTGCGGGATTGGTGGCCTGGCTGGGCGTGCGGCCGGCGCTCTACCTCGCAGCCATCCCCGGGCTGTTCGCCGCAGTGGCGATCATCGTCGCCGCCCGCGAGTCCCGTCGACGCATCGATGCCGATGGCGAAACTTCGCTGCAGCGGTTCGAATTCCGGGCATTGCGCGACGCCGGTATGCTCCGGGCGCTGCTGCCCGTCGCGGTATTCGAGTTCGGCAACCTTGCGACAACTTTGTTGATACTTCGTGCGACACAGCTTCTGATTTCACCGCAGCGCCCATTTGCTGCGGCAGCATCGCTTGCGATCCTGATCTACGCAGCCCATAACGTCGTCGCGACGATGGCTTCGCTGGCAGCGGGGCGGTGGTACGACCGGACCGGGCCGCGTGCAGCTTTCGCGACCGGTGCCGGCGTTTACGTCATCGCCTATGCGATGTTCGCGGCCGGAACGCACAGTGCGCTCCTAGTCGCGGTGGGTTTTGCTCTTGCTGGAGCGGGCATCGGACTCGCCGAGCCGACTCAGTCGGCGGTAATTTCCCAGCTGCTTCCAGATCGTCTTCGCGGCACCGGATTCGGCGTACTGGGCGCTGTTCAGGCTATGGGTGACGTGGTCGCGACGGTGGTAGCAGGAGTGCTCTACACACTCGTGTCGCCCGCGGTGGCGTTCGGGTATGCGGCCGCATGGATGGCGGTAACCGTCGTCGCTGCTGGAATGTTGCGTCCCCGCAGTGGTGGCCAAGCCTCCCACGGTCGTGCTCGTCGCCCTGGTTAGTGTTAGTAGCTATTCGCCGGCGGCTTCCTCGTCTGCGGCCGCCTCGTCCCAGTTCGCCCGATCGTTACGCGCTCGATCGTTGAACGCCTTGTCTTTGGCTATCTGATCCTCGTCCAGCCCGTCGTCGTGTAGCTGATCATTCGACTCGGCCTGAGCCGCCGGGGCGTCCTCATCGTCGGCGTATTTGGAATTGCCGTCGTCGTCGAGCCAATCGTTGATCGCCGTGCCTGAAACCGTTCCGCCGGATCCGGGCAGGACCACCGTCGGCCGCTCTTGGTAAGTGGTTCTCATCATTTCGCGGGCCGCTTCTTTGTGCGATTCGTCGGGCTGCGGCATTTCCGTCGGCGGGTGCTCGTGGCCGCCCCCATTGCTGTCGCCGCGGTCGACCGTTTGTTCGGCCTGACCGCCAACTTGTTGTAGCGCGCTGTCGTCGTCACTCATGATTTGGATTGTCTCCCTTCGAGTTACGGGACCTGTCGCAGCGAGAACGACGTCTGCCAGAGCGCGATGTCAGCCGGCCCGCGCTGATTGGCGGCCGAGATCGGCGTGCGGGACACTACCGAAGACTCGCCGAAACGAGTCCTCGCCGTAGCTGGTCGGTTCTGGCTGGCCAGGTGTCAATCGGAAAGTCCGGACGCCGTCAGGCCGGCGCTCGGCGCGCAGGAATAGGTCAGCAGGATCGTGTCGCGAGCTCAAGCTGTGAGCGAGGTCGAACAGGTGGGTGACGAAAACGACCTTTACCCCGCATTCGACCATGGGGCACAACATGTCTCGTGCGATCTGTGAACCTTCGCGCTCGTTTGTCGAGGCAAACGACTCGTTGCACAGCAGCATCGAGGTCGGGCCCACGAAGTCGGCGATCGAACTCATGCGCGAAAGCTCTTCGTCGAGCTTTCCGTGTGTGAGGGTGGCATCTTCTTCCCGTTTGAAGTGCGTGAAGACGCCGTCACGGACGTCGGCACGAAATGCTGCAGCGGTAACGAACATGCCGGCCTGCATCATCACCTGCGCAGCACCCACGCTACGTAAGAACGTCGACTTGCCGCCTTCGTTGGCACCGGTGACCACCATCAACGACTTCGCCTCGGCATCAATGTCGTTGCCGACTATCGGTCTGGTCACGGTCAGGCACAATCCCACGTCACGCAGATCACGACAGCAGAACTGCGGCGAGCCAATCGGTGTGGGAACCGGAAAGCAGGTGGGCACGCGGATTTTGGTGAGGCGCTCATGCAAGTTCGCGCATCCCAGATAGAAACCGAGCTCGGTGCGCAGCCGTGCGAAGAATCCCTGGACGTGGTCAGCGGATTGAGTGACGGTGTTGGCGATGTCGTTGATGGCGCGCGCAGCCAGTTCAGTAAGAGCCTGCGCACCGGCCTCGTCGCGGTCGTCAACGACGAATCCGCAACCTCCGGCGCGGTTTCCGGTCAACTTGTCCCACCAACCCCGCCGGGTCGCCTGATGCAGCAGGTAGCCGACGCCCTTGTTACCGGCTCCGAGTGCAGCGCTGAGCAGGACACCTCGCGGGAGATGCAGCTCACGAAGGTCTGCGTCGAGCTGCGCTAGGTAGTCGTCGCAGACCTGCTCGCGGATCGATGCGAGCAACTGGCGAAAACCCGGCGAGCTGAATCCGTCGGCATGCGCGTCGCACAGGCCCCGCAATTGCCGGAGGTTCGCGCCCAGCAGTTCCAGAATCCGCACGGAGCGCAGCAGGATGCTCTGCGGGTTGCGAGACATCAATCCCCCGAGGAACACCTTGCGCAGAACTTGGACCGCATCTACAGCAACATGATACATCTGTTGCACCACAGCGCAATTGGCTATGCAGTCAGCCAACACCTGCTGGCGGTAGACGATGATGTCGGGGTCGATGACAGACAACGGCACCACCTTTTTGGCGGTCTCTAGTAAGAATTCGTCGCCGGCGGCCATCGCTCGGTAAAGCCGCAGCAGCTCAAGATCTTGATCGACGAGGTCCTGCAATTGCCACGGCAGCCGCGGCTCCAGGTCGATGTCGCGTCCGGGATGTAATAGTCGCACCTTCATCGGCTGATCCTCTGCCGTAATCCACGTTGGCTCAGCCCGTATTTCTCGGCCAGAGCGGCGGCGTAGGCCATGCCGTCAGCGGGCCGGCGGCTGAACTTGAACTTCCGTTGAGTCGGATCATCTTGGGCTACTTCGCCGACCATGCTTACGCAAACGGGATCAAGCGTTGACAACTCGTCCAGGAAGGTGACGTAGACGGCAACACAGCGCAGCTGGGCGATGCGTGTGAGCACCTCGCTGCCGATCAGCAGCGAGTCGTTGACGGTCGTCGACGAGAAGCTCTCATTCATGATGATGACGCTGGCATTAGTGGCGCGCGAAAGGATGTCGTGGATGCGCACCAATTCGTCGTCGAGTTTTCCGTGCAGCGTCGACAAGTCCTCGCGACGTTCGAAGTGGGTGTAGATCTGGTCAGGCAGCGACAGTCGGGCGCTGCGGGCAGGTACTGGGCAGCCCAGCGACGCAAGGTAGGCGCATTGGCCGACGGTTCGGGCGAATGTAGTCTTTCCGCCCTGATTCGGGCCGGTGACGACGAAGACTCGCTCCGATTCCGACAAGTGAAAGTCGTTAGGAACAACGGGTTGGTCGTCTTGCCCCGCGTTGATTGCCAGCGCCAGATCAAATGCGTCCTCTGCATGCATTACACCGGATTCGCCAGTCACCTCGGGATAGCCGAAGGTTAGCCCGGCCGTGGTGATGTGCCGACTGAGGGCGAGATATGACAGATAGAACTGGATCTCGCGATCGAATCTGGCTATGACGGGTTCGATAAAGTGTTCGTGCCGACGGCAGAAGTCGTTGAGCAGCGTGAACGCCTCGGGGTGAAGTTTGGCGACGCATTCGAGGATCTGTTCCTCCACGTGGTTCATGTCTTTGAAATCCGGCAGGGAAACGTGATAGTCCTTGCTGACCTCGGTGGCGAACCGCTCGAATTTCTTGGCGACCTCTGAGCTGTAATCGGTTTGTTCGTCAAACTTCTCGACATCGACCCTGAGGCCTTGCACGTGGACGAGATAGCGCACTTTGTGCAGTCGATCCTGCACTGCCTCGGTGTCGGCGACCAAAGTATGCAACGCTTCGCTCTCGACGTAACGTGTCACGTGGTCGGCGAAGTTGCGCAGGCCCTGCGAACTCAATGGGATGTGGGCGAGGTCGCTGCGGAGCAGCGCCACCGTCTGGCAATACGTTTCGACCGCATCGATCAACCAGCCCTGCCGCTGCAGGTGATGCCAGACATTTCTGGCTACCTGGAGTCGGCCTCGTACCGAGCGCATGCCGTCAACGAAATTACGTATACATCGCCAAGTTTCGCCGTTGTCGAGATCACGAAATATCTGCTGTCGGTAATGCACCGTCGCCAGGTCATGCGGCGGTGTGTAGAAGAAGCCGGCGAGATCACTGTCGTCATGTCCCGCGGTCACAGTGGCGATGATTTCGTCGAGGTGCAAGTCGGCAAAACAATCAGGTGGTGCCTCAGCACCAGTCACGCCGCCAGCACTGGGATCAAGGATGCTGCTAAACGCCGCCATTTGCGCTCCCCGCCTTCCACCGTGAGTCATCTCATCGGTAGAAGCCATTAGCCGGAGCGGCGGTTGAGGCGAGCTTCATCGCCTTCCGCCCATAGTACCGCACGATTGGCAGAGGGGGCGCCCGCGCGTCATGATGGATTCTGGGCGGTGGGACTCGCCCAAACCGCGGATGTCGCCGATAGTCCCTGAGCCGCAGACAAGCAGGGCACATGCCCAGGAGAACACCGATGGTGCACGCATGAGTTCGCCGTCTAACCCACTCGGGAATCCGGCTCAGTTTGACGTCATGTTCTGGTTACCACCGGGTGGCATCGACAACGGAGTCTGGGCGACGTATTGGGCAGAGCTGGCCGATCTGGAGTCCGACGATGTCGACCTTGTGCTCGGGCTGCTGGCCGACGGCGATGTCGGCGGCTATGTCGCCACACCCGGCGGTCACGCGCGGAATCGAGAGCGCCCACCGATCCACCGCTTGTGGGTGGACTCGCTCGCGTATCACCGTGCCGAGGATATTCTCATGGCGTACTTCAACCACAAGAACCGCGTTTCCGGGAATCATTCGGCCACAACGTCATAGGCGTCAACACGCCAGATTCCGTCGACCAGGCTGAGCTGATTCCAGCACGCGGTTCGCTGCCCGATGTGGTCCAGTGATTGATCCAGTTGCGCCAGCAGAGCCGTGTTGAACGCGTCGTGTGACACCATCACGACCGGCCCCACGCCGAGTTCGGCCACCAGCTCGGAGAACGCTCGGCGAGCCCGATCGGCGAGTGCTGCACGACTCTCCACGCCAGGTGCGGAATCGACACTACCGTAACGCCTTTCGACGTCGTCGCGACGAATGCCGGTCATCGGCCCGTAGTCGCGGTCGATAAGCCGCACATCGATTGAGACCGGTGCGCCGACGGCTTCGCCGATTGCCTGCGCGGTCGCGACCGCCCGCTGCAGCGGGCTGCAGACCACCGCGACCGGCCGGCGGGCGGCCAGCGTTCTGGCGAGCCGTGAAACCTCGGCAACACCGACCTCATCCAATGGGGGGTCGCTAAGCCCGCGTAGACGTCCGTCCGCGTTGAGCGCAGTACGCCCATGCCGGGCCAAGTACACCCGGCTAACGCCGCCCGCGCTCACGCACTGTCCCCGAACTCGGGAACCACCGCAACCGGCATGGTACTGTGGCGCAACAGATTTCGCGTCACAGTACCCGTCACAATGTGACTCAAGGCCGCACCGATCCCGTGTTGCGGGCGACCAACCACAATCAAAGTCGCGGCGCATTCTTCTGCCGTTTTCAGGAGTGCGCTAACCGGATCGCCCTCCATAAGGTGATAGGTCCACTGAACACCGGCCGCGTCGAGTGCGTCTCCGACGTGCTGACGCTCAATGGTGAGTCTTCTCTCGGCGGCCTCGTCTGGGCTGCCAGACGTGGCGGAAACCGGCTCGGCGGAAAAATGACTATCGGACAGATCGACGACATGGACAACATGAACGGGCGCATTCAGGGCGCCGGCGAGTTCACCGGCGAATAGCACCGCGGCTCGGCTGGCGGGGTGGCGGTCATATCCGACGACCAATGCCATAGCGGACTCCTTGCCCACTGCTTGCCAAGTAGCGCAGGAGCCATCAGCCGGCTGGCGGTTCGGGTGGGCACCCAGGCGGAGATCCATCGCCTGACCGCCAGGCTAGCCGCTCCACCTTGGTCAAGACCAGCGCCCGGCGTTGATTGACCCGACTTGTAGGGGCCGCGTAGCCTGGACTTCGAAATAGGCGGTGGGGCCCGCATCCTGCAATCAACGGACAGTCCGGCGGTTGACAACGGTCCCTGGGAATTGATCAATGCCGATCGCGCGGCGTGCCCATGAGACACGTCGCCCAATCGCGAGTGAACCCAGGAGCCGGCCATGAATCGAACATCTCCTCTGTCGCGCGTAGCCTCCCCAGGCGAGCGGCTAGCGCACTCGGTACTGTCCCCGCCGTCGCGCATCGCCATTGCGGGCGACTGGCACGCCGACACAGCGTATGCCGTCGCGGCCGTGGAGCACGCTGCCAAGCGCAATGCGTCTGTGCTGCTCCATCTCGGTGACTTCGGCTACAACTTCACCGACGACTATTTGGATTCGCTCGACGATGCGCTCCGTCGATCCGGCATCGTATTGGGTTTCGTCGACGGTAATCACGAGAACTTCGACCGACTGCTTAGCTGGCCCGTCGACGCAGACGGCCTGCGGCATCTGCGCGAGCGGATCGTGCACTTGCCGCGCGGATTTCGATGGCAGTGGGGCCAGACCCGATGCCTGGCGGTTGGCGGCGCCTATTCCATCGACCGCTTCCTGCGAAAGCCCGGATTGTCGTGGTGGCCGCAGGAGTCGCTCACGGCCTCGCAGGCACGTGATGTTGCCGCCGCTGGACACGCGGATGCGATGTTCTGTCATGATTGCCCAGCTGGAATCACCGTGCCGGGTGCCGCGCGCGACCGGTTCGGATTCCCGGCCGTCGAGCTGAGACGTTCCGAGCTGTACCGGGCGCGATTGCGGTCTGTCGTCGACGCGGTTCGCCCGGGTCGGCTGTGGCATGGGCACTTTCACCGTCGCTACCAGTCCGTCCTGTGCCGCGCCGGATACCGCACCGTGGTGGACGGCCTGGGCAAAAATGGCGCCCCGATCGACAACAATATGGTGGTCGTCAATCTGCCGGAGCTGGGGTTTCACCGGCTCAGCACGGGAGTGGTAGGCCAGCCAGTATGCTCGGGCTTGACCCGGCGAATCGCCGTTGGTTAACTGACAGCGGCGATGGGGCTCGCCCGGAAGCTCGGCTTCCAAACCGCCATAAGGCTGATGGCACCTGCGAACGAAGGAGTCGCAGGTGATTTGTGTCCTTTTCTTTGCCCGTCAAGTGCGTTCGGCAGCACCCGGATGACCTCCGCAGACGAATCGCTGGTCGAATTGCGTTGTGCTGTAGCCGTGGTCCGCAGTGATGCGGTGCTGCTGTTGCAGCGGGACGAATGTGGAGACTGGGTGCTGCCAGGCGGCCGTCCTCGTCCGCACGAAAGCATGGCCTCGTGCGCCCGACGAGAGGTACGCGAAGAGACGGGACTGGACATCCAACCTGCCGGCTGCGCTCTCGTACTGGAAGTCAACGACCCCGAGACCCGTCGGCGTGTCGTCGAATTGATCTTTCTTGCCGACGAATTCGACACCACGGTACAGCTATGCGGCGAGCCTGGGCGACGGCCGTCGTGGGTGGGCTGGCACGACCTGAAAGACGTCGTCCTGCGCCCGCCTATCGCGGGGTACCTGCCGGCGCTGACGCGCCGGCACGGTACCTACGCCCGCTACCTCGGCAACCTGTGGCGACCCAGGTCGGCTGTTTGATGACAACGCTCCCATTGCCGGTAATTCAAGGTTTGCAAGTGATCACTGTCGCCGGTGGGGCACCGGGCGTCAGTGGCTTCATCGCCTGGTTCGAGGCTCGCCTCCAAGGCCGACGCGGCCCACGAGTGCTCCAGCCCTATTTCGACCTGGCAAAGTTTTTCGGGAAGGAGACACTGGCACCGCGCGGCGCGGGCCCTTTTTTTCGGTTGGCACCGATGGCTTCGTTCGCCTGCTATCTCACCGTGCCGATGCTGATCCCGGTACTCACCAGTTACGCACTGCCACTGGGATACATGGGTGACATCCTGGGCGGTGGCCTGATTCTGGCGTTCGCCAGCTTCCTGGTCGCCGTCGCCGCGGCCGAAACCGGGGATGCTTATGCGCAGCTGGCGTCGAGTCGGGCCAAAACCTTCGCGGCAATCACCGAACCGGTGGTGCTGCTTGTGGTGTTCACGGTGGCGTTGATCACGACAACCGACCTGCCTTACGTTTTGGGAGCCACCGTCCGCAGCGGCCCCGCTCAAATCGTGCGTCCGGCGCACCTGCTGGCCTCAGCCGCGCTGTTCCTGGTGATCCTGTACGAGACCGCACGGATACCTGTTGAAACGCACACCGGCACAACAGAATTTGGAATGATCGAAACCGGGCGCTCATTCGAGCATTCTGGACCTGACCTGGCCTTATTGCACTGGGGAGCGGCGGCCAAGCAATTCGTGCTGTATGTCATCTTGCTCAATGTCTTCGTCGCCCCGTGGGGAATGGCATCTACCACCGACGTGGTCGCTGTCGGGCTGGCGATCCTTGCTCTTTTGGCCAAGGCCACACTGCTGGGTTGCGTCGTAGCGGTGATCGACAACAGCTACGCGAAGCTGCGCCTGTTCAAAATTACCGAATTCGTCTCGGCCGCACTGCTGTTATCGATTCTGGCGGTGTTCACCCTCTACCTCGGAGGTGGCTGATGGTATTGGCGACGGCCAGCGAGTCGGTTCCGACCGTATACGAAGGCATCGCGAACATGGTGGCACTCATCGTGCTGCTGCTGGAGTTCGGGATGCTGCGTGCGGCACTGCTGCGTGGCCAGGTGCGTCTCTACGCCGGGCAGTCGCTAGCCGTAAGCGTCCTGGCGGGTGTCGTGGCATTCGGCCGCGACGTCCCCGAACTTTATGCGCTGGCGTTCCTTTCGCTACTGCTCAAGGTAATCGTGGTACCGCTTTTGGTGGTTGGCCTATTACGAGAGGCCAACCAAGAAATAGCCGGCAGCGGCGCGCTGGGGGTGGCAAACGAAGTATTGATCTCGATCGCGGTGGCGGCGTTCGGGTTTTTCGCCGTTGGGGTGCTCGGCATCCATTCCGCGGTACTGCCCACTGCCGCGCTCAGTCTGTCGGTGGCCGTGATTTTGGTTGCGTTCATCTTGATGATCGTGCGTCGCGACGTCGTCAGCCAGGCGATCGGTTTCTTCTCACTGGAAAACGGTGTCTCGCTGGCCAGCTTGGTGGTTGCCGCCGGCATGCCACTGATCCTCGAGGTCGCTTTCTTGTTCGATCTGCTGGTTGCGGTGGTGGTTTTCGGGGTCTTGATGCGCACCCATCACCGGCGAACGCAATCACTGTCCACCGAGAAGCTCGACCGGCTGCGGGGATAGCTGATGTCGATATTGATGGTGCTACTCGTCGCGGTGCCGCTGGGCACCACGCTACTGTGCCTCAGCGTCCCGCATCGCGTCGCCGCGATCGTCACCGCACTCACCGGCGTCATTACGTTCGGGCTCGCCGTCGCGCTAGTGCCCGCCGGCGCCGGTCACACCATCACCGCCCTGCGCTATTTGCGCGCCGACTCATTGTCGCTAATCTTCCTGCTAGGCACCTGCTTTCTGTATGCCACAGTCGGGATCTATTCCGTCGGATACCTCGCCGACGAAGAGCGAGCGGTCAGATCCGCCAACGCCGAGCAGAAGGCCCAGTTCACCCGCCACAGCGCCCGCTTCTACGTCGGCCTAAACGCCTTCGCGTGGTCGATGATCTGCGCACCGCTGGTCAACGGTCTTGCGCTGTTGTGGATTGCCGTGGAAATTACCACCGTCGTTTCGGCGCTGTTGGTGGCGTTGGACAACACCGAGGGGGCCACCGAGGCGGCATGGAAGTACGTACTGATCGCCTCATCCGGGCTCGGAATTGGCCTGCTGGCAACCATCTTCATGTACTACGCGGGCGCCCAAGTGTTGGGGCAATCCTATGACTTGGCTTTCGACCCACTGATCAGCGCGGCCGGCCACTCACCGCAGACTCCGGTGCGGTTGGCGTTCGTTCTTGCCGTCGTCGGCTACGGCACCAAAGTCGGGTTTTTCCCGGTACACACCTGGCTACCCGACGCACACGCCGAGGCCCCGACCCCGGTGTCTGCGCTGCTATCGGGGTCGCTGCTGGCGGTAAGCTTCTATGCGATCTTGCGCTACTACCAGATCACCGCCGCAGCATTAGGTCCACGCTTTCCACAAATGGTGTTGTTGGTCTTCGGTGTACTTTCGCTGCTACTGGCAGCGCTCTACCTACTCGAACAGCGCGATATCAAACGCCTGCTTGCTTATTCGAGCGTCGAACACATGGGCATCCTGGCGATAGGCATGAGCTTCGGCGCACCGATCGCCTTATCCGGCGTGCTGTTGCACGTACTTGCCCACGCCGCGGCGAAGGGCAACGCATTCATGGGTGCGGGTGTGCTCGTGCGCAAATTCGGCACCAAGGAACTGGCCCGAATGGCCGACGGCATCAGGCTATTGCCGTGGTCGGGTCCGCTGTTCCTGACCGCCGTTCTGGCGTTATCGGCGATGCCGCCATTTGGTTTGTTCCGCAGCGAATTCCAAATCATTTCCGGCGGATTCGCGCACCCCCGCAACGCCGCCACGGCGGCACTTGTCTGTCTGGTCACCCTGGCTTTCTTGGGTTTGACACTGGCCACCACCCGGATCCTGTTCCGCCCCAGACCGATCGAGCCGACCGCCAAGCAAGACCAGATTCCGGGTGAGCCCAGCCGCTGGATGGTGACCCCTGTCGTTGCGGGAGTATTGGTCTTATTGCTGTTGGGTATTGCGCCGCCATCGGATTTGGTGAATCTGCTCAACCACGGCGCCAGCGAACTCATGGCTGGTGCACGATGACCTCCGCGACCGCGACCGACGTCGTCGACCTGCCGCTGGAGCGGTGGCGTGCGGATGTGATCGCACACGTCGCCGCCGGTTATCGTTTCGCGGGTTTGTACGCCGCTCATGATGCCGAAACGGCGCAGTTGCACGCCCTTGTGGTTGGCGGTGCTTGGATCAGCTGCCTTCGCACACGCCTGACACCGGATACCAACGGATCGATGTCCTACCCGGCGCTGACACCCGATGTGCCGGCGGCATTTTGGTATGAGCGAGCGTTGCACGACTTATCTGAGGTGGTGCCGATCGGGCACCCGCGGCTCGATCCGTTGCTGTTGGCCCGCCAACCCGGACAACCTTCACCGCGGCCCGGCTATGTCGACAGTGCCGCACTGGATCGGCACATTCACTCGAGTGCCACCGAACGACACGGTCCGGTCGACGTCGGCGGCGGCGGAGTATTCACTTTACCGCTGGGACCCGTGCGCTCCGGAGTGTACGAATCGATCGAATTCCTCATCGAGACGCCGGGCGAGGACATACCGCACCTGAACATCCGGCCGCACTACAAACATCGCGGGATCGCCAAACGGTTCGAGACATTGGATGTAGGCGACGGGATCCTGGTCGCAGAACGCGTGGAGGGAATCTCCTCGGTCGCACATGCTTTGGCCTTCGCCCATGCCGCCGAGCACCTTACCGGCGGCGCTCCGCCGCGGGCCGCGCGACTTGTTCGGGTTATCCACGCCGAACTGGAACGAATCGCCAACCATCTTGACGTGGTGACGCGGCTGTGCGACGCCGCTGGGATTGCCGTTCCCTACGCACGGTTCGGCTGGCACAAAGAGTGCGTTATGCGGTTGATATCTGCGCTGTGCGGCAACAGGTTTGGGCGCTCAGTGGTCCGTGTTGGAGGCATCGGCGCGCCTCCTCGGCTGCACTCGTCCGAGGTTTCTGCGCGCCTGGCGGTGATCGTGCGTCGGCTCCGCCGGGACCGTGACGCCCTGATGGTGGACGCGTCGTTTCTCGACCGACTCCGTGGCACCGGGCGTCTCGATCCTGCGCTGGCGGCCTCACATGGAGCGCTGGGTCCGGTGGGCCGGGCGTCGGGCTGCGACGACGACGCGCGCAGACGCCCATACGACGGCTACGCGGAGCTTCCGGTTGTCGACGGCGTCGCGGTCGACGATCAAGGCGACGCACTGGCTCGGCTGCGGGTTCGGTGGCGCGAGATCGATATCGCCGCCGAGTTGATCCAGCGTGCCTGCGACCGCCTGGCCGCCATCTCGGATAGCGCGATTGCTGCACCAGTCGAGGTGGTCGACGGTTTCGGGCTGGGCTGGGCCGAGGCGGCGCAGGGTGAAGTGCTCTACGGCCTGGAAGTCCGTGACGGCGTGATCGGCCGATGCTTTGCCCGGTCCGCTTCCCTGCACAACATGCTGCTCTTCCATGATGTGTTCGGAGGGGACGTCTTCACCGACTTTCCGTTCATAGAGGCCAGTTTCGGGCTCGGCTATGCTGGGGTGGCGATGTAGATGCCGTGGGTGTTGAGGGGACTGCGCAACGGCATCGTCACCAGCCGGTGGCCCCAGGGTGTCGACGAATACTTCGATCAATTTCCCGCGGCGGTACGGGTAATTGGCGGCGCCGACACCGGGGCACCGCCGCGTGCGGTCGCTGCCGCCACGGCATGCCCCACCGGTGCCATTTCCGTTGAGCCGCAACCACAACTGGATCGGGGACGGTGCATCTTGTGCGGACGCTGCGTGGACCTGGCGCCCGAATGGTTTGGCTGGGAAACCGGTTCCGCCACAGCCGGTCTGAGCAGGGCATCGCTAGTGGTGGGTGCCATCGAGGAGAGCGACGAGGCGCTGGCCGAGCTGCGCGCGGCGCTGGCCAACCGGGTGCGACGACTGCGACGTTCGGTACATCTTCGCCATGTCGACACCGGATCCGACGGCAGCGACGAATGGGAGATCCAGGCCCTGACCAACCCGGTCTATGACCTGCACCGGTTGGGAATCTTCTTCACAGCCAGCCCTCGTCACGCCGATATCCTCTTGGTCACCGGGATAGGCGCCGCCGCAATGATTGAACCGCTGCGGCGCACGCTGGATGCGATGCCGGCGCCGACCGTTGTGATCGCCGTTGGTAGCGACGCGGTGAGCGGTGGGTTGATCGGCAGCGGGTACATCGGCGGCGTCGGGGTCGGCGACGTCGTGCCCGTCGACGTTTGGGTGCCCGGGGCACCGGCCTCTCCGTTCAGCGTGCTGCACGGCATCCTGTTGGCATTGGGCCGCGTGCCTAGGTACGAACGCACGAGCGCGCCATGCTGATCACTGGGCTCTCCCTACTGGCGGCGGCGCTGTTACTCAGCTCGTGTTCGGGGCTTGCAGGGAGCGAACGCGCACAGGCGCGTTGGAGTGCTGCCGCCTGGACCGCCAATGCCGCAGGGGCTGTCGCATTGGTGGTTACCGGTGTCGGCGCGCTGGCCGGTCGTCCGCAACGTGTCGAGCTCGGCGACCTCTCGGGTCTCGGGCCGGCCTCGCTGCACGCGGATGCGCTCTCCGGGCTATTCCTCGTCGTATCGTTCGGGGTTGCCGTCCCAGCCCTGATCGCCGCCGCCGCTCCGGCTAACCGCCATCGTCCACGCCTGCCCGCCGCCGTCGCCTTGGCTCTGATCGCGGTCGGGATCGTCATCACGGCCGACAACCTCTTCGTTCTGCTCTTCGGTTGGGAATTGCTCAGCGTGGCCTTCTACCTGATCGCCGGATACGACCGCGACCTGCCCGGCAGGGCGAGGGGTTCCGTCATTACCGTGGTGTTCGGCAAGGCCAGCGGGGCATCACTGCTGATGGGTGCTCTGCTACTGGCGGGACACACCCATACCTTCGCGTTCACCGTCGATGGGCTGAACCCACATAGCGCAGCAGGCCAGGCATCGTATGCGTTGCTGCTGTTGGGGTTCGGCATCAAGGTCGGACTGGCGCCAGCTCACATCTGGATGCCGCCCGGATACTTCGCCGCGCCGGGCCCGGCCCGCGCAGTGATGGCGGGCAGCGCAGTCAACGTGGGTTTCTACGGGATGTGGCGCACGCTGAATGTACTTGGCCCGCCGCCAGTCTGGCTGATCTGCGGAGTGCTGATCGTCGGCGGTCTCACCGCCATCTTGGGCATCGCCCACGCCGCGGTCAACCCCGACCTCGCGGTGTTGATCTCTTGGTCGAGCGTGGAAAACGCCGGTGTCATCACCGCGGGATTCGGAGCCGCTTTGGTCGGCGCGGCAGCGGCCGAACCGAGGCTGGTCGCCGCGGGACTTGTTGCCGCCACCGCCCAGGTAATGGCGCACGCGTTAGGCAAGACGTTGATGTTCGTGTCTGCGTCCACGATCGAGCACACCACCGCGACCACCGACCTAGACCGGCTCGGCGGCATCGCGCGACGTTTGCCGTGGGCGGGCACCGGTTTGGTGATCGGCTCATTGACGCTGGCAGGGCTACCGCTCACCGCGGGTTTCGCATCCGAATGGTTCACCCTCGAGTCGCTGATGCAACAGTTCAGAGTCTCCAGCCTGGCGATGCAACTGTCCACCGCCGCAACAGGAGCGCTGATCGCGCTGACGATCGGTATCGCGGGAGTCACCTTCGTTCGGGTGGTGGCGCTCACCGCATTCGGCCCGGCCCGCATCGGTGGGCCGGCGTTGGATCCGGTGGCCGCAAGGGTAGACCGTCAATGGCCCTACCGAATAGGTGTAGCCCTCCTGGTCGCCGGCTGCCTCGGGGCCGCGGCCTTGGCGCCGCTTCAAGTGCGCCTAATCGGTGCCGGGCTGCGACCGATTGTGGACAAAAAGGCAGCCGGTGCCAATGCCGCCCCCTGGGTGCTGCAGCCCGTGTTCGCCGAATTCTCCGCGTTGTCACCCACCTGGCTATGGATCGTGCTGCCTGCGATGACCGCGGTCATCGCGGGATCCGCAACGGTGTTCGCTGGGCGCAACCCGTTTCGGGTGCGCAAGGTTACGCCGTGGTCCTCGGCGTCGCCAGGGGTCGACCGCGGGGTCGGCTACACCTCCTCCGCATACGCCAATCCGGTGCGCAACGTGCTGTCTACTGTGCTGCTAACCCGAACCGCATTGCTCGAGAAGGAGTACGAGCACGACGATGACGACCTCGCGGCGCGCCTGTATACCTATCGCATCGACGTCGTCGATGTCGTCGAACGATATTTCTATCGCCCGCTGAGCTATGGCGTACTCGCGGTGTCACGATTCGCCAGGAAATTGCAGTCGGGTCGCCTCGACGCGTATATGGCTTACATGTTGATCGCGGTGCTGGCCGTTCTCGCCGTCGTGATCGCGGCCTCATGAACGGCAACGTTTCACCCGTTGAGTCAAAGTTGTGTGAACGACAGACGATGGGCGACGGGCAGCCCATACTGCAGATCCGGTTCCGCCGCTGCGATTTCGAGGAGCCGGTTGTACTTTGCGACGCGTTCTCCGCGGGCCGGAGCACCCGATTTGATTTGACCACACCCCGAGGCCACCGCGAGGTCGGCGATGAACGAATCTTCGGTTTCCCCCGAGCGATGAGAAATCATCGCACCGTAGCCCGCCTGCCTACACAGCGCGAGTGCCTCCAGGGTCTCGGTTACCGTTCCGATCTGGTTGACCTTGATCAAGGCGGCGTTCCCGATGCCGACCCGCACAGCAGCAGCGATCAAATCGGGGTTGGTCACAAAGTTGTCGTCGCCGACCAATTGCACGGTGCCGCCAAGGGCTTCAGTCAGCTTGCGCCAGCCTGCGGAGTCGTTTTCATCCATCCCGTCCTCGATGCTCCATACCGGGTAATTGGCGACCATGCTGGCGTAGCGATCGATCATGTCGTCGCTAGACAGATCGTCCCCAGCAACCCGATAACGATGGTCACGGTAGAAGTAGCTCGCGGCGGGATCCAGTGCGATCGCCACGCCGGCATGACCGATGCTATAACCCGCATCGCTGATCGCATGGGTGAGCAAGGTCAAAACATCTTCAGGACAACGGATCTCAGGTGCGAAACCACCTTCGTCGCCCAACCCGGTCGCCAGGTTGCGGTCGGCCAGCTCAGAACGCAATCGGCGATACACCTCGGCGCCGGCACGGATCGCTTCGGGCAAGGACGGTGCCCCGATCGGCGCGATCATGAATTCCTGAAAATCGAGACTATTGAGCGCATGAGCGCCGCCGTTGACGACGTTGAAGTGCGGTACCGGCAGACGCGGGCTCACGCCGTCAGGAGTGAGCGACTGCCACAACGGCCGTCCCGATTCCATGGCGAAGGCCCGGGCGGCCGCCATCGAAACACCGACTATCGCGTTAGCCCCCAATCGGGACTTGTCTTCCGTCCCGTCCAGCTCCCGCAACACCGCATCGACATGATCGAGGGTGGTAAACGGTTGGCCAGTAAGCGATTCTGCGATCGTCCCGTTGACATTCTCGACAGCTCGACCTACACCCAAGCCGCCGTAACGCTCGCCGTCCCGGTCACGCAACTCGACGGCCTCCCGGCTGCCGACCGAGGCTCCGGATGGTACACCCGCACGCACCTGTCTACCGTCTGCCAGAGTCAGCGATACCGAGAGAGTCGGGCGACCGCGGGAATCGAGGATCTCGATCGCCGATACCGACGTAAACTTAACTGCCACTTGTCTTCCTCCACGTCAAGTTCGGCTGCATCGTTGACCAGCCGAGCACTGATCTGTTCCGCAGGGACCGTTGGCCGTCGAATGCGTGACGCGCAGTTATGGCGAGCCCCACCGCCATCTAGCGTTGACAACTTACAGCATACCCAGCACCCAGTGGTGACATTCCAGAATCGGCGGCCTGCCTTTGAAAATTCCTGCACAGCAAAGCCTAAGGACTATCGATGGACGAAGACTGTCTCAAGCTCAGTACCTATTTCGACGAGCGTCGGCGTAGCGGTGATCGCTTTCTCGCCGACGTAATGCTCGGCATGTACGAAGAGCGCCGCATTGCCACCAGCATCGTGTTGCGCGGCATCAGCGGGTTTGGACCACGCCATCACCTCAGAACCGATCAGTCTTTGACACTGTCCGAGGATCCGCCGGTGGCGATAATCGCGGTGGACAACAGAACAAAGATTGAGGCGCTGCTGGACCCCGTGCTGGGCATCGAGCAGCGCGGCTTGGTAACACTCGAGCGTGCCCGGTTGTTGCGCGACGGCATCGGACCGATGGAACTGTCGGACCAACTGCATGAAGCCGTCAAGTTGACGATTTATGTCGGACGCAAGGACCGCGTGTACGGGGTACCGGCCCACATAGTGATTTGCGATCTGATGTACCGGCGCCAACTCGCCGGGGCATCGGTATTCCTAGGCGTCGACGGCACCGCGCACGGGCGGCGGCAACGTGCCCTATTTTTTGGACGCAATGCTGATGTTCCGATGATGATCATCGCCGTCGGTTCCGGCGAGCTCATCGGTCAGGTGGTACCGGAACTCGGCGGGCTGCTCCGACGGCCGTTGATCACTGTCGAACGGGTTCGCGTGTGCAAGCGCGATGGCGAACTACTGGAGCGGCCCCACGCACTGCCGGGGACCGACGAGCACGGCCTGCCACTTTGGCAGAAGTTGATGATCTACACCTCTGAAGCGGCACGCCACGACGGCGTGCCGATCCATCGCGCGGTGGTGCAGCAGCTGCTGAAGCACAAACCATCTCATGGCGCGACGGTCCTACGTGGTATCTGGGGCTTCCACGGCGATCATCGACCGCACGGGGACAGGGTGTTCTCACTGGGGCGGCATGTCCCCGTTGTCACCATCATCATTGATAGGCCGGACCGTATAGCTGAATCCTTTGATGTGGTTGATGAATTGACCCGCGGCGAGGGACTGGTGACCAGCGAAATGGTGCCGGCTGTTGTGTCGACCGATGACGACAGCCCGCAGGGAGGACCGCCGATCGCCCGTCACCAATACTGACGTTCGCCCGAAACCGAGAATTGTGGCGTCAGGGCTGCGAGCCTGGCCGCGAAAATTCGTCGCCTCTTGACGTAATGCCTCAAATCAAGATGCCCGCGAAAATTGATCGATGCCTCAGGGAGGAATGCCCGCGAAACGGGCCGGCTCAGACGGCCTTGGTTCGGATGCCTTTGCGGATGTCGGGTAGGGCGGTCGGGATGCCGGCGAGGTA
>NZ_DATJYB010000251.1:0-2534 GCF_035499775.1 Mycobacterium sp.
ACCACCCACAGGTACAGTGCCAGTGGCACCAACACGCCAACGACGGAACACACGGCCAGCAAAGTAGTAAGGAACAGCTCAACGCGTTTCTTCGCAAAGCGGTGAATGCGGTCGTGGCCTAATAACACCGGAGCGGCCTCAGCCGCCTGCTCGCCATATCTGTCTCAGCAAGTCTGGACTCAGGTGTTCTTTGTGCAGGTACGACGCGGCGCCGCAGTGCGCGGCCCCAGAGGGAAGGTCCTCGATGTCGTAGGTTGACATCAGCAGGACCATCAAATCTGGATGTGCGGCGCGGATTCGCCGCGTGGCTTCGATGCCACCCATTCCCGGCATGTGAATATCCATCAACACGATGCCTGCACCGTCGTCCTGGATGAGTTCGATCGCGGTTTCACCCGTCTCGCATTCGCCGGCCATCACGAAATCGTCCATGGCAGCCAGGGTGGCGGCGGTAGCCAGCCGGAAACTGGCCTGGTCGTCGACGACCCAGACTCGCACCTCGTCCGCCACCTTGGCATCGTGGCGGGCCGATTTGTCGCACACCATGGTGTACACACCACACTTTCCATCGTGTGCACACCAGATTCTTAAGCCGAGACACGCTCGTCGAGGAACATCAGCACAGCCCTGACCCGCCGATCAACCGAGGCGTCGACGGTCAAGCCGAGCTTGGCGAAAATCGAATTGATATGCTTTTCCACCGCCCGCTGGGACAGCACCAGCCGTTGCGCCACGGTGCGATTGCTGAGCCCGGTTGCCAACTCGCCGAGTACCTGGCGTTCCCTGGGGGTCAATCGGCTCAGCGTTGCGGCGGAGGGCGGCTGGGCCAGCAGCGCCTCCACCACCAGCGGATCGAGCACCGTCCCACCGGCCGCGACCTGGTGCACCGCCGCGCTGAGCTGGTCGAAATGTGAAACACGTTCCTTCAATAGATACCCGCGCGCCGACGTACCGGCCTCTAGCAACCCCGCCGCGTAGCTCGGATCCGCGTATTGCGACAACACGATCACCCCGGTGTCTGGATGCGCGGTCCGCATCCACCGGGCCAACCGAATGCCCTCATCGGTCGACGTCGGCGGCATCCGCACATCGGTGACCAGGATCGTCGGGTGATGCTTTTCGACGAGTTCGACCGTCGCGTCGTAATCCTCGGCGACACCGACGACAGTCACTTCGGCGTCGGTCGACAACGCCCGGTAAATGCTGTCTCGCACCAGCAGGCAATCCTCGGCAATGACAACCGAAACGCGATTACTCACCTTGATGCCGTCCCTCCCCGGTCGTTCATGGTCACCCAATCACGATCGGTACTCGAAGCCGTCAGGGTTGACCATTGAAACTATCCGCGCATCGGCGCCGCTCCGCTTGAGTACTGCACTACCTGTTTCTAATTCGGACCGCAGCGGTATCCCAGCGACCATCCTCGCCGCGACGAGACGCCGGTCGAACGGGTCATCGACCCGCGGATCCGGCTGCTGGTGCAGATCCTCATCCGCACCGGACTGCGCATCGGCGACGCCAGGCGGCTGGCGCTGGGCTGCCTGGTCCGTGACCCGCAGGGCGCGGTCTACCTGCCGTACCGTAACCACAAGATGCGTCGCGACGCGGTGGTGCCCATCGACGACGAACTCACCACGATGATCGAGGCGCGGCGGGCCCGCACCCGACAACGGTTCCCGACCGCTGGCGTGCTGCTGCCGCGCAGCAGCGCCAATCCCGAGGGCCAGCTGCCCATCCCCACCGCGAGATTCCACCGACGAGGGTGATTTCTGCGGTCAGGGCAGTGATCAGTGTGCTGAGTTCGCGGCAGCGGTCGACGAGTCCTCGCGCGAGGCGTGCGATGGTCCCTTCGATGTCTGCGATGGGTTGTGTGAAATGGTCCAAAGTGCTGATGCGATCCAGCGAGCGGGCTTTGGGTTTTCCATGTCGGGTCGAGTTCGTGGAGGTGCCAGCGCAGTCGGTAGATGCATCGAGTCCGTTCTGCGACAAGGAATTCCCGATAGTTTGTGAGTAGCCGGGCCTCACGGTCGGGGCGATCCAGACGGGCGACGGAAAGGTCGGGTTCACGCTGGGCGGCGCAAGATACGAACTCGGCAACGGCAAGCTGGTTGCACGCCCATACCGCAATGCCACCCCACAGAAGACGTTCTCGCCACTTCCTGACGCTGCCGGACCACTTGAACGGCGCGTACTCGGGGGCGGTCGGGCCAGTAGGTTGAGCCGGCTACTTCGCACCTGGTCCCCCAAGTACCTTTTTCGGATTCACCACGAACGTCGAGAACCATCTACAAGCAGCGACGCATCGACTTCATCCTCGGCGCCGGCGCCGGCCGAGCGCGTGGCGCATGCTGAGATTGTCCGCGAGGTACGAAAGGGAAAGCGCCGAGCGACCACGCGTCGGTGTTGGTGAACGTCGACGTCTCCACAAACTGGTCATGAGGAATTACGCTCGGCGCAGCACCGACGTCGGTCTCGGTGCGCTGAATCGGGGGCTATTCGATGACGGATGACGGCGCGGTTACAGATGTCGAGGC
>NZ_DATJYB010000252.1:0-2876 GCF_035499775.1 Mycobacterium sp.
GGCGGTGGTTCTGGCTGATCTGCCGCACATCTGAGTGGCTCGGGGCCGCGCGGACCTCTTCGGGATTGACGTGGCTAAAGCGTTCTTTAGCGAGTCGCTGCCACCACTTGCTCAAGACCTTCTGGACGGCCTGGCGCGAGCATGATGACGCTCATCGAAAGTGCTCAGTCTTGCTCGGTGAAACTGCTCACCGGTGACGGGTGTTCACTGTAGCGGTTGTTGGCGGTGGGCGCGCAGGCCGTGGGCGGTGAAACTGATCTGGTCGATGAGCAGGTTGGCGTGGTAGCCGGCCCAGTCGCGGGGTTGGGGGTGGTCGCGTCCGGTGGCGTGCAGGTAGTCGGCCAAGTGGTCGGCGATGCCGGCGTGACGTAGGAACCCGTCGATCAGGTGGAGTAGCTCGCTGAGGTCGGCGAGCTGGTTGGCGTTGATCTTGACGGTGGCCTGTGTGGGGCAGTCGAGTCTGTCATGGCATAGACACAGCGGCTGCTGATCGGATTGCGGGCTGTTGGCTGGAACTTGTTGGGTGGGTTGGATATTCACGGTGTTGGCGTCCTCGATCGCGTTGGGTGGGGTTGTTGAGGTTGCGTGGTTCATCGGGGGTTCCCGGTGGTTGCCCGGCGGAGGCTGTCGGCGGCGGCGTGGTGGTCACGCAGCCGGTAGGACTCGCCGTCAAGGGTGAGCACCACGCAGCGGTGCAGTAGTCGATCCAGCAAGGCGGCCGCGACGGTGGTGTCGCCCAGGATTTCGCCCCACGACCCTACCGACCTATTGGTCGTCAACACGATCGAGGATTTCAAATATCGTTGCGAGACAACCTGAAACAACGCGGACGCGGCCTCGTTGGGCAGCGGCAGATAGCCGAGTTCGTCGATGGCCAGCAAGCTGGGGCCGTTGTAGAAGCGCATGGTGGTGGCCCAGCGGCCCTCGATCGCGGCCCGGTGGCAGCGGGCGGCCAAATCGGCGGCGGTGGTGAAGTAGGTCCGGTAGCCGGCGTGGGCGGCGGCCCGCGCCAACCCCACCGCCAAGTGGGTTTTGCCTGTCCCGGGCGGGCCGACCAGCAAAATGTTGGTGGCCGACTCCAGGTAGCGGCAGGTGGCGAGCTCGTCGATGAGCTTGCGGTCCACCCCGGCGGCGGCGTCGACGTCGAAGCCTTCCAGCGTGGCCGGGGTGGGCAGGCTGGCGAAGCGCAGCCGCCCGGCCAGCCGGCGAGCCTGGTTGGCGTCGACCTCGATGGCCAACAGCCGCTCCAACGCCGCGGTCAGCGACAGCTGCTCGCTGGCGGCCTGGTCCATCACGGTGGGCAGCGCTTCGGCGGCGGCGTGCAGTTTCAGCGCGGCCAAATGCCCGCGTAGGCGCTGATAGCGGCTGGCTGCCTCGGCGGTAGCCGGCAGGGTCAAAGATGTGTTGGTGTTGTCGGTGGTGGTCATTCCAGGGTGCTCCTCAGCTGGGCGGCCCGCTCGTAAACGGACAGGTCGATGACGGTGGAATCGGGTGTGGTGGTTGCTGATTCGATGACAGAGCCGCCCTCCGCAGCAATGCGTTCACGGAGTTCGGCAGCCGCCGCGCGGGCGGCGGGCCCGGGTGGGATGCGTTGTTTGCGCCGGTGCGGACGGCCAGTATTGGCCGCGGCCATGGCCGCAGCGTCCAGCGCGATCACGTGCCCGGCGTCACGGACAGTGGCGCCGAGGCCATCGCCGAGCCGTTTGTGGCGGGCCACGACGATCCCGGCGGTGGTGGCGATGTCGATGAACTGGCCACCGACCGGGTGGGTGACCGTGACCGTGGCCATGGCCAGCTCGGGCGGCACCGAGTAGCGGTTGCCGCGGTAGCCCACCAGCGCTTGGCGCGAGGCGATCCGCTGTTCGGCCACGATCAGCGGATACGGTTGCGCCGCAACGTGTCCCAGCGGTTCGGTTGCCGCGAGCGCGGCGACGGTGGATTTGCCGTCAGGGGTGGCCCGCATCCGGGTATCAGCACGTATGCGGCAAAACCGGTCGAGGTCGGCTTGGGCCTGCTCGGGCGTGACATCGTCGGCCAAGGTGCGCCACCAGCGTTGCGCGGCAGTGTGATTGTTCTTTTCCACCACGCCCTTGCGGTTGCCGCGCCGAGGCGGACATACGCTCACCGACACCGAGTAGTGCTTGGCCACCCCGGCGAAGGACGCGGTGATCCGCCCCGAGCCCGGATCACACACGGTGGCCATCCGGTCGAACCGCCACGTCTTGGTCACCCCGCCCAAGGCTCGGGTGACCCGGTCCAAGCCCTGCACCAGGTGCGGCTGATCGGTCGACGGCTCCAGCGACCCGCGCCACTTGCTCGAATGCGACAGCGACCCGACCAGCAGACGCGCGGTGCGGCCCCACCCCCACGACGCGGGTGGATCCGGCAAATCCAGCCAGTCCCACTGGGTTTCGTCTCCTGGGGGATGCTCGATGATCGCATTCGGTCGGTCCGTCGCGCTCCGGCAGGACGCGCAGTCTGGGCGCAGCCCACGCGCGCGGATGTTGCGGGTCAAGCTCGGATACGACAACGTGAACCCGAGCTCTTCGAGCTCATCGCACAGCGTGCGGGCCCACAAATGCGGATCCTCGCCCAGGCGCGCACTCACATAGTCGACGAACGGCGCGAACGAATCCTCACCGGCCCTGCGTACGCCGGGCGTGGTCACTTCGTTGATGTAATTGCGGATCGTCCGGCGGTTCCTGCCGGTGTGACGGGCGATCGCCGAGATCGACCACCCCCGTTTGTGCAATGCGTGAATCTCCACGTCTTCCTCTCGTGTGAGCATAGGAAAGCGGGCCTCCTTCGACCGGAGCTGTTGGCGTCAGACACCAGCAGCATCGAAGGAGGCCCGCCCTCAATGGCGGAGCCACGCG
>NZ_DATJYB010000253.1:0-3748 GCF_035499775.1 Mycobacterium sp.
CATAGACCCGACCGAAGTCGCCGAGATGGTCAGCGCTCATCCCACCCTGGCCCGTGCGGTGGTCAACCTGCACCGGCGCTACCGGCTCACCACCGCGCAGCTGGCAGCGGCCACCGAGGACCGGTTTTTCGACGGCAGCAGTGGCAGCGGGTCCATCACCATGCCGCACGAAGAGGTGCGCGACTACTTCTACGAGCGGCAGAACTACCTGCACGAGCTGGACACCGCGGCCGAAGACCTCACGGTGCAGATGCGCCTGCACCACGGCGACTTGGCCCGCGAGTTGACCCGCCGGCTCACCGAAGTGCACGGAGTGCGCATCACCAGGCGCATCGATCTGGGTGACAGCGTGTTGCACCACTACGACCTGGCGACCAACACGCTGGAGATCAGCAACCACCTCAGCTCGGGCCAGCAAGTGTTCAAGATGGCCGCGGAGTTGGCGTATCTGGAGTTCGGCGATCTGATCGACAGCATGGTCGAGGAAGGCAAGTTCACCAGCGACGAGTCGCGCACCCTGCTGCGGCTCGGGCTGGCCAACTACTTCGCGGCGGCTGCGGTGCTGCCCTACCGCCAGTTCCACGACGTGGCCGAGAATTTCCGCTACGACGTCGAGCGGCTGTCGGCGTTCTACTCGGTGAGCTACGAGACCATCGCGCACCGGCTGTCCACCCTGCAGCGCCCGTCGATGCGCGGCGTGCCGTTCTCGTTCGTCCGGGTCGACCGGGCCGGCAACATGTCAAAACGGCAGTCCGCCACCGGTTTTCACTTCTCCTCCAGCGGCGGCACCTGCCCGTTGTGGAACGTGTACGAAACCTTCGCCAACCCGGGCAAGATCCTGGTCCAGATCGCCCAGATGCCCGACGGCCGCAACTACATGTGGGTGGCCCGCACCGTGGAGCGCCGCGCCGCCCGGTATGGTCAGCCCGGTAAAACCTTCGCGATCGGGCTGGGCTGCGAACTTCGGCATGCCCACCGGCTCGTCTACTCGGAAGGACTCGACGTCTCGGGGGATCCAGGAAAGATGGCGACACCGATCGGCGCGGGTTGCCGCGTCTGCGAACGTGACAACTGTCCGCAGCGGGCGTTCCCCGCGTTGGGGCGCGCACTCGATCTCGACGAACACCGCAGCACCGTGTCGCCCTACCTGGTGAAGCAACCGTGACCGGGCGCATCCCCTCCGGCGGCTTCCGCCAACTCGGGCCGGTCAACTGGGTGCTGGCAAAGCTGGCCGCGCGCAAGGTGGGCGCGCCGGAGATGCATCTGTTCACCACGTTGGGACAACGCCAGGTGCTGTTCTGGACCTGGTCGCTGTATGGCGGCCGCCTGTTGCGTGGACGGCTCCCGGGAATCGACACCGAGCTGGTGATCCTGCGGGTCGCGCATCTGCGTTCCTGCGAATACGAGCTGCAGCATCACCGCAACATGGCGCGCCAGCGCGGCCTGGACGCGGACCTGCAGGCCACGATTTTCGCGTGGCCCGACGTCTCGGCAGAGGCCCTCGGCAGCCTCAGCCCCCGGCAGCAGGCACTCCTGGCGGCCACCGACGAGTTCGTCAAAGACCGCACCATCTCTGACGCCACCTGGCATCAGCTGGCCACCCACCTGGATCGGCCACGGCTGATCGAATTCTGCATGCTGGCAAGCCAATACGACGGCCTGGCCGCGACGATGAACGCCCTGGACATCCCGCTGGACAACCCGCGGAGTTCGTGAGCTACACGTAGATATTGACCAGCACCGCCAACGCCAGCAGCACCGGGAGTATCGGCAGGCCGAACGCGAACGCCGCGCCGAAGTACTTGCGCCGCCAGCGCATAAGCAGGCCCACCAATACCGCGCCGACCGCCAGCGCTCCCGAGAGCAGCAGCACCGCCAGGCTCCATTGGCGCACCGTGGTCAGGTCATCGCCGATCCAAATCGCCGTCAACCACAGGACGTAGCCGGCGACCAGGCCGGCGACGGCGCCCACGGTCGTCGCGTAGGATCGGCCGGCCATCAGAAGTTGATCATGTGGCCGATGAGGCCGTGGAAGCACTCTTGCAGAGCCTCCGACATCGTCGGATGGGTGTGCACGTTGCGCGCCAGTTCGGTGGCGGTGAGGTCCCACTTCTGCGCCAGGGTCAGTTCGGGCAGCAGTTCGGACACGTCGTGGCCGACCAGGTGGCCACCCAGCAGTTCGAAGTACTTGGCGTCGGCGATCAGCTTGACGAAACCACTGGGGTCACCCACGCCGTGCGCCTTGGCGTTGGCGGTGAACGGGAACTTGGCCACCACGACGTCGTAACCTTCGTCCCGGGCCTGCTCCTCGGTGAGCCCGAAGCTGGCCACATTCGGCTGGCAGAACGTCGCTCGCGGCATCATGCGGTAATCGCCGAGCGCCAAAGTCTCTGCGCCGGCGATGGTTTCGGCCGCCACCACACCCTGGGCCTCGGCCACGTGGGCCAGCTGCAGCTTGCCGGTGACATCGCCGATGGCGTAGATGTGCGGCACAGAAGTCTGCATGTAGTCGGTGATCCCGATGGCCTTGCGATCGGTCAGCTCGACCCCGGCCTTGTCCAGCCCGAAACCTTCGACGTTGGGCGCAAACCCGATGGCCTGCAACACCTTCTCGGTCTTGATCTCCTCGGACTTGCCGTCCTTGCTGACCACCACGGTGACCCCGGAGCCATCGTCGGTGATGGAGTCGACCTTGGTGCCGGTGAGGACCTTGACGCCCAGCTTCTTGAATGCCTTCTCGATCTCCTTGGACGCGTCGGCGTCTTCGTTGGGCAGCGCGCGCGGCAGGAACTCAACGATCGTCACGTCGACGCCGTAGTTCTTCAGCACGTAGCCGAACTCCATGCCGATGGCCCCGGCCCCGGCGATCACGATCGAGCGCGGCAACTCCCGGGACAGGATCTGTTCCTCGTAGGTCACCACGTTCTCCGACAGCGAGGTGCCCGGCACCAGCCGGGTGCTGCTTCCGGTGGCGATGATCGCGTTGTCGAACGTGACCGTTTCGGTGCCACCGTCGTTCAGCTCGACCGACAACGTGTTGGCATCGGTGAACCTGCCGTAGCCGTGGATCTCGGTGATCTTGTTCTTCTTCATCAGGAAGTGCACACCGGCCACGCGGCCCTCGGCGACTTTGCGGCTGCGGTCGAAGGCCACCCCGTAGTCGAAGGTCGCCTCACCGCTGATGCCGAAAACCTTGGCTTCCTTGGTGAAGATGTGGGCGAGTTCGGCATTGCGCAGCAGCGCCTTAGACGGGATGCAGCCGACGTTCAAGCAGACGCCGCCCCAGTATTTGGGTTCGACGACTGCAGTGTTCAAACCGAGTTGCGCGGCACGGATGGCCGCCACATATCCGCCGGGACCGGCCCCGAGGACGACGACGTCATAGTGGGTCACGGGCACTACCCTAGTGGTACGGAACGACGCTGAGCAGACAATGGCCGGTCCTTTCGCAGTAGTAATAGCCGTACAGCGGCGCGGCGGCGGCAAGTGAGGCAAACGGCCCCGACATCGCCGCGAAAGACAGGGCGGTGATCAGCGCTCGGCCCTGGACCATCGCCAGCAGCACTCCGGCCACCGAGCACGCGACGACGTAGACCAGGACCAGGTACACCGGCCAGGTCTTGTCGACGGCGTGAAACCACCAATAGAACAGACCCAGCCCGATCTGCGCGGCGGCGACCCACGCGCCGAGCAGCACCAGAACCAGTTGCCACCACTTCAGATACTGGTAGCGCCCGGGCACCGTAAC
>NZ_DATJYB010000254.1:0-5633 GCF_035499775.1 Mycobacterium sp.
GGGGTGGCGGGTGTGATCAAGATGGTGCAGGCGATGCGCCATGAGGTGTTGCCGGCGACGTTGCATGTGGATGTGCCGTCCCCGCATGTGGATTGGTCGGCGGGGTCGGTGTCGTTGTTGACCGAGGCGCGGCCTTGGAAAACCGAGCAAGCCGAGCAAACCGAGCAAGCCGGGCGGGCTCGACGGGCGGGGGTGTCCTCGTTCGGGATCAGTGGCACCAATGCGCATGTGATTATCGAGTCCGTTGCTGCTGAGCAGGCGCGCGACGCTGGGCCGGTGCTGCCGGTGGTGCCGTGGGTGGTGTCGGCGAAGTCAGCGGGCGCGCTGCAAGCGCAGGCTGCTCGGCTGGCGGCGCATATTCGCGCTGACGCCGAGCTGGACGTTGCTGATGTGGCGTGGTCGTTGGCCGGTCGCTCGGCGTTCGACCATCGGGCTGTCGTGGTGGGCGAAGATCGCGACCGGTTGCTGGCCGGGCTGGACGAGCTGGCCGGCGATGACGTCATAGCGGTCGTTCGGGGCACCGCCAGCCCGGCGGGCAAGAGCGTGTTCGTGTTCCCCGGCCAAGGTTCCCAATGGATCGGCATGGGTGTCGAATTGCTCGACACCGCACCGGTATTCGCGCAGCAGATCGGGGCCTGCGCCGAGGCCTTCGCCGAATTCGTGGACTGGTCACTGACCGACGTCCTGCGCGGTGCTCCCGGTGCACCAGGCCTGGATCGGGTGGACGTGGTGCAGCCGGTGCTGTTCGCGGTGATGGTGTCGCTGGCCGAACTGTGGAAGTCGGTCGGGGTGCGACCGGACGCCGTAATCGGGCATTCCCAAGGCGAAATCGCGGCCGCGTACGTCGCGGGTGCGCTGTCCCTGCGCGACGCCGCGCGAGTGGTCACCCTGCGCAGCCAGTTGCTGACGTCGCTGGCCGGTCCGGGTGGCATGGTGTCCATCGCCTGCGGTGCCGATCGGGTACGGGAGTTGTTGGCGCCCTTCGGTAATCGGATCGGCATCGCCGTCGTCAACGGGCCGTCGGCGGTCGTGGTGTCCGGTGAAGTGGACGCGCTGGAGGAACTGATCCGCGTTTGCGCCGACCACGAACTGCGCACCCGCCGGATCGACGTCGACTATGCATCGCACTCGGTCGAGGTCGAGGCGATCCGCGCTGAGCTCGTCGACGTCCTTGCCGGTATCGAGCCGCGTTCATCGCGCACTGTCTTCTTCTCCACGGTGACCGGAACCCGCTTGGACACAGCGGGTTTGGACGCCGACTACTGGTACCGCAATATCCGCCAGACCGTGCAGTTCGACCAGGCCGTACGCAGCGCCGGTGAGCACGGGTACCGCACTTTCATCGAGTCCAGTCCGCACCCGGCATTGATCGCCGCCATCGAAGAATCGGTGGCAACCGCCGACAACGCGGACAGTGAAGCGATCGTCGTTCCCACCCTCGGCCGTGACGACGGCGGCTTGGACCGGTTCCTCAAGTCGGCGGCCGCCGCCTTCGTGGCCGGCGTGAGCGTGGACTGGCGTGGTGTGCTGGACGGGGCGGGCTTTATCGAACTGCCGACGTATGCCTTTGAAAGGCGCCGGTTTTGGCTGTCCGGCGAAGGTACCGGGGCAGACGCAGCGGGCTTGGGCCTGGCCGCCGGCGAGCACCCGCTACTCGGCGCTGTGGTGGAGCTACCGGCGTCGGGCGGCGTCGCATTGACCGGCCGACTATCGCCCAGTGCGCAGGGATGGCTCGCCGATCACGCCGTGTCAGGGTCAATCGTGTTCCCCGGCACCGGCTTTGTCGAGTTGGCGATCCGCGCCGGCGACGAAGTCGGTTGCTCGGTGGTCGACGAGCTGACGTTGCGGACACCGCTGTTGCTGCCGGCGTCCGGGTCGGTTGCGGTGCAAGTGATCGTCGGAGACGCCGACGAGTTCGGCCAGCGCAGTGTCTCGATTTATTCGCGCGCCGAAGCCGATGCGGCGTGGATCTGCCATGCCGAGGGAACATTGACCCCTGGGTCGGTCGAGCCGGCAGTCGACTTGTCGGCGTGGCCGCCAGCGGGCGCCGTCGCGGTCGATGTGACCGACGGCTATGAGCGACTGGCGGCCCACGGTTACGGATACGGCCCGGCCTTCCGCGGCCTGACCGCGATGTGGGCCCGCGGAGACGAGATATTCGCCGAGGTAAGGCTGCCCGACGCGGCCGGCGGTGCCGGCGACTTCGGCATGCACCCGGCGCTGCTCGATGCGGCCCTGCACGCTGTGGCGGTAGCGAGCCAGGACGCCGAGTTGGTGTTGCCCTTCTCCTGGCAGGGCGTGGCGTTGCATGCTGCGGGAGCCTCGGCAGTGCGCGCCCGGATCGCGCCATCGGGCCCGTCGTCCGTCTCCATCGAGCTCGCCGATGGATTGGGATTGCCGGTGCTTTCGGTGGCATCGATGGTGGCCCGCCCGGTGAGCGAGCAGCAACTGCGTGCCGCCGTATCGGGCTCGGGGCCCGACCGGTTGTTCGAGCTGGTTTGGTCGCCGGCGTCTGGGGCTTCGAAACCGGCTGTCGTGCCGTCGTACGAGGTATTCGAATCCGTTGCGGCTGAGGAAGATCCGGTGGCCGGAGCCTACCAGCGCACGCACCGGGCGCTGGCTGCAGTCCAATCGTGGCTGACCGAACGGGACTCCGGGCTGCTGGTGGTGAGCACCCAGCGGGCGGTTGCCCTTCCCGCGGAGGATGTCGCCGATCTCGCGGGCGCGGCGGTGTGGGGCCTGGTTCGGTCGGCTCAAACCGAACACCCGGGCCGCGTCGTATTGGTGGATTCCGATGCGCCACTTGACGATGACGCCATAGCCGCGGCTCTGGCGGTCGGCGAGCCGCAGGTGTTGCTGCGCGGCGGACAGGCGTACACCGCCCGGGTGCGCGGCAGCCGCGCAGTGGACGGCCTCCTGGTTCCGCCGGCCGACGGGCCCTGGCGGTTGGGCATCAGCAGCGCGGGCACCTTCGAGAACCTGCAGCTGCAGCCGGTTCCCAACGCCGACGGGCCGTTGCAGCCCGGCCAGGTTCGGGTGGCGCTGCGCGCCATCGCCGCAAACTTCCGCGACATCATGATCACCCTGGGCATGTTCACCCACGACGGGCTGCTCGGTGGCGAAGGCGCCGGCGTGGTCGTCGAAGTCGGCCCCGGGGTTACCGAATTCGCGGTCGGTGATTCGGTGTACGGATTCTTCCCCGACGGCCACGGCACGGTGGTCGCCGGCGATGTGCGGATCCTGCAGCCGATGCCCGCCGACTGGTCCTACGCCGAAGCCGCCGCCATATCAGCCGTTTTCACCACCGCCTACATGGCGTTCGTCCACCTGGCCGACGCCAAGCGGGGTCAGCGGGTGTTGGTGCACGCCGCCGCCGGCGGGGTGGGTATGGCGGCAGTGCAGTTGGCGCGTCATCTGGGGCTGGAGGTGTTTGCCACCGCCAGCCGCGGTAAGTGGGACACGTTGCGGGCCATGGGCTTCGACGAGGACCACATCTCTGATTCGCGCAGTCTGGAGTTCGAGGACAAGTTCCGCGCGGTCACCGGTAGGACGGGCACGGCTGGCATGGATGTGGTGCTGGACTCGCTGGCCGGTGAATTCGTCGACGCGTCACTGCGGTTGGTCAAGCCCGGCGGCATCTTCTTGGAGATGGGCAAGACCGACATCCGCGACCCCGGGGCGATCGGGCAGGAATACCCGGGGGTGCGCTACCGGGCATTCGACCTCTTCGAGCCCGGCCGTCCGCGGATGCACCAGTGGATGCGCGATCTCGCGGAGTTGTTCGACGCCGGCGTGCTGCGGCCGTTGCCGGTGACGACGTTCGACATCCGCCGCGCCGAAGCGGCGTTGCGTTACCTGAGCCAAGCCCGCCATATCGGCAAGGTCGTGATGACGCTGCCCGACGCCTGGGCGAAAGGCACCGTGCTGATCACCGGTGGCCCCGGCATGGCGGGTTCGGTGCTGGCCCGTCACGTGGTGGCTCATCACGGGGCACGGCATCTGCTCCTGGTGAGCCGGCGCGGCCCGGACGCGCCCGGGGCGCAGGAACTCTCGGCCGAGCTCAGCGCCGCCGGTGCCCTGGTTCAGGTGGTCGCCTGCGATGCGGCCGATCGTGAGGCGCTGGCCAAGGTGATCGCCGGCATTCCGGTGCAGCATCCGCTGTCGGCGGTGATTCACGCCGCCGGTGTGCTCGACGATGCGGTGGTGACGTCGCTGACCCCCGAGCGGGTCGACGCGGTATTGCGGGCCAAGGTGGACGCCGCCTGGAACCTGCACGATCTCACCCGCGACCTGAATGTGTCTGCATTCGTGATGTTTTCGTCGATGGCGGGGCTGGTCGGCTCGTCGGGCCAGGCCAACTACGCGGCGGCCAACTCGTTCCTGGACGCGCTGGGCGCACACCGGCGCGCGCGCCGGCTGCCCGCGGTGTCGCTGGGGTGGGGGCTGTGGGATCAGGCCAGCGCCATGACCGGGAGCCTGGATGCCGCCGGCCGGGCGCGGCTGGGCCGCGACGGGATCCTGGCGCTGTCCTCCGACGAGGCGATGGAACTGTTCGACACCGCGCTGATCGTCGACGAGCCGTTCCTGGCGCCGGCCCGAATCGATCTGGCCGCGCTGCGGGCCCACGCGGTGGCGGTGCCGCCGATGTTCACCGATCTGGTCAACGCGCCGACTCGGCGCAAGGTCGACGACTCGCTGGCCGCCGCGAAATCGAAATCGGCTCTGGCGCACCGCCTGCAGGGGCTGGCCGAGTCCGAGCAACACGCTGTCGTGTTGGATCTGGTGCGCTCCCACATCGCCACGGTGCTGGGCACTGTCACTCCCGAGGCGATCGACCCCGACAAGGCGTTCCAGGAGTTGGGCTTTGACTCGCTGACCGGGGTCGAAATGCGCAACCGGCTCAAAGCCGCTACCGGCCTTGCCCTTTCACCCACGCTCATCTTCGACTATCCGACCCCCAACGGCCTGGCGTCCTACATCCGCGCCGAACTTGCCGGTGCCCCACAAGAAATCAGGCACGCGCCCGCGGTTCGCGCCACTGGCGACGACTCGATCGCGATCGTCGGCATGTCCTGCCGCTACCCGGGCGGAGTGGAGTCCCCGGAAGACCTCTGGGACATGCTGATCCAGCGACGCGACGTGCTGTCGGAATTCCCGACGGATCGCGGCTGGGACCTGGCCGGCCTGTACAACCCCGACCCCGACGTTCGGGGCGCCTGTTACACGCGCACCGGCGGCTTCGTGGACGGCGTCGCGGACTTCGACCCCGCCTTCTTCGGTATTGCGCCCAGCGAGGCGCTGGCGATGGACCCGCAGCAACGCATGCTCCTCGAGCTGTCCTGGGAAGCGTTGGAGCGGGCCGGGATTGAACCCGGCGGGTTGCGGGGCAGCGCCACCGGCGTGTTCGCCGGGGTATATACCCAGGGCTACGGTATCGGCAACGCGGATGCCCCAGAAGGCTTCCGGCTGACCGGCCAGTCGTCGAGCGTCGCCTCGGGTCGGGTGTCGTATGTGTTGGGGCTGGAGGGCCCGGCGGTGTCGGTGGATACGGCGTGTTCGTCGTCGTTGGTGGCGTTGCACATGGCGGTGCAGTCGCTGCGTACCGGTGAGTGCGACCTGGCACTGGCCGGCGG
>NZ_DATJYB010000255.1:0-49145 GCF_035499775.1 Mycobacterium sp.
TCGGCCTGGCGTACGGCATCCACGTGATCGTCACCACCCCGAGCTGGCTGGAGGTGCCGCTGTCGATGCGGGACGGCCTCGGGCTGCGACTCGAACTCAAGCTGCACGACCCGCGGGACAGCAACGTGCGGGTGGTCGGCGCCCTGCGCCGGCCGGCCGACGCCGTCCCGCACGACCAGCCGGGCCGCGGATTGACCATGGCCGCCGAGCATTTCCTGATCGCGTCTCCGGGACTGGACCAGATCTCCACGATCAACCTGCGTTACCCGGACATGGCCGCGCCGCCGGTGCGGTTGCTGCCCACCAACCTGTCGCCCGACGTGGTCGGCGTGCTCTACCCGGGCCCGGAGCAGGTGGTCATCGGCCAGCGCGAAGAGGATCTCGCGGCCGTGACGCTCGACTTCGCCGAGAACCCGCTGTTGATGGTCTTCGGCGACAGCAAGTCGGGTAAGACCACCTTGCTGCGGCACATCATCCGGACCATCCGCGACCACTCGTCCGCCGACCGGGTCGCGTTCACCGTGCTGGATCGCCGCCTGCACCTCGTCGACGAGCCGCTGTTCCCCGACAACGAGTACACCGCCAACGTGGACCGGATCACTCCGGCGATGCTGGCGCTGGCCAACATCATCGAGGCGCGGCGGCCTCCGGCCGGCCTGTCGGCGGCTGAGCTATCCCGCTGGACCTACACGGGCCACACCCACTACCTGATCATCGACGACGTCGACCAGATACCCGATTCGCCGGCGATGACGGGTCCCTACGTCGGGCAGCGGCCGTGGACCCCGCTGATCGGATTGCTGGGCCAGGCAAGCGATTTGGGGCTGCGGGTGGTCGTCACCGGCCGCGCCACCGGATCGGGGCACGCGCTGATGACCAACCCGTTGCTGCGCCGCTTCAACGACCTGCAGGCGACCACGTTGATGCTGGCGGGCAATCCGGCTGACAGCGGAAAGATCCGCGGTCAGCGGTTCGGCCGGCTGCCGGCCGGACGGGCGATTCTGTTGGGCGACAGCGATAGTCCGACGTATGTGCAGTTGGTCAACCCCTTGGTGGGCGAAGGGATCGAGGGGATGGCCCGGTAATGGTTGGTGAAACGCAACAGAAGGGATGTTTGTCATGACGTTGCGAGTGGTTCCCGAGGGCCTGGCCGCGACCAGTGCGGCGGTGGAGGCCTTGACGGCGCGGCTGGCGGCCGCGCATGCCGCTGCGGCTCCGTTGATCACCGCTGTGGTGCCGCCCGCGGCCGACCCGGTCTCGCTGCAGACCGCAGCGGGGTTCAGCGCGCAGGGCCAGGAGCACGCCGTCGTCGCCGCACAGGGTGTGACCGAGCTGGGGCGTGCCGGTGTGGGTGTGGGTGAAGCCGGTGTCAGCTATCTGGCCGGTGACGCCGCGGCCGCCGCTACCTATGGGATTGCGGGCGGCTAAATAGTGACTTCCCCCATCTGGGTTGCTTCGCCGCCGGAGGTGCATTCGGCGTTGCTGAGCGCTGGTCCGGGACCGGGGTCGCTGTTGGCGGCCGCGGGTTCATGGACTTCGCTCAGCACCGAATACGCCTCGGCGGCAGCGGAACTCAGTGGGCTGCTGGGGGCGGTACAAGCGGGGGCGTGGCAGGGACCGAGTGCGGAACAGTACGTGGCCGCACACGCGCCGTACCTGGCGTGGCTGACGCAGGCCAGCACGGACGCCGCGGGGGTGGCGGCCCAGCACGAGACCGCCGCGACGGCGTACACCGCGGCTTTGGCAGCAATGCCGACATTGCCGGAGCTGGCCACCAACCACGTGGTCCACGGCGTCTTGCTCGCGACGAATTTCTTTGGGATCAACACGATTCCGATCGCGGTCAATGAAGCCGACTACGCGCGGATGTGGCTGCAGGCCGCCGCCACGATGGGGTTCTACCAGGCGACCGCGGGCACTGCGCTGGCGTCGGCGCGGCGTGCCATCCCGGCGCCGACCGTGGTCACCCCCGGCGCCGAGGCCACCGCCGCGGCCGACGTGCCGCAGACCGCGGCGCTGGGCCAGGCCACCGATTCGGGTTCTTCACTGGACAACTCGAACATCATCGTCCAGTTGCTGGAGTCCTACGTAAAGTCGCTGCCCGATGGAGACCAGATCTGGAACTTCCTGTCCAATCCGGTCCCGACGATTCAGCAGATCCTTACCGATTTCGCCAACAACCCGTCGGCGGCGCTGGTTATCTGGGGGCCATTGCTTTTCGCGCTCGCGTATCAGGCGTTCTGGCAGCCGGTGGGGTGGACCAGCTGGGCTCTCATGCTCAGTACGCCCATATGGTTGCCTATCACGTTGGCCGCCGCCCTGGGCAATCTGAATCTGGATCTGCCCGATTTCGACGACCTGCCCGACGTCGCACCGGTGCAAGCGACGCCGGTTTCGGGTGGTGGCCAGCAGAGCTGGCCGGCCGCCGGACTGGCCTCGACGGTGGCGGGTCCCGCGGGGGCGCCGGCGTCGGCGACGGCGCCGACCGTTCCGGCGAGTGCGGCACCGGCGGGGGCTCCCTCGGCGGCGAGTTTCATGTACGCGGTCGGCGGAATCGGTGGCTGGGGGCCGAGTCTGGGGCCGACGGTGGGCGGCCGGGGCGGTATCAAAGCACCCGCGGCGACCGTGCCCGCGCCGGCTGCGGCGGTGCCGGCCCGCGCCGAGGCTAGGGCACGACGGCGCCGGCGCGCGTTGATGCACGACCACGGCGATGAGTACCTGGACATGGACTCCGACATCGGCGTGGTCCCCGACTTCGGCCCGCAGGCTTCCGGTCAGGGGGCCGGACCGCTCGGGTTCGCCGGGACCGCGCAAAAGGCGACCGCCCTGCAGGCGGCGGGGTTGATGATGCTGGATGGCGACGAGTTCGGTGGCGGCCCGCGGATGCCGATGGTGCCGGGGACTTGGCAGCCTGACCCGGAAGACCCCAGTGATCCCGGGGCGTCGGCGAAAGGGGGGCCCGACGGTTAGCGAGACGATCCACCAAAACCGGTCATATAACCGAAAAACGAAGGGAGAGAAATCATTATGAGTCTATTGGATGCTCATATTCCACAGTTGGTGGCCGCCGAAACCGAGTTCGGCACCAAGACCGCGTTGATGCGGCACACCATTGGTCAGGCCGAGCAGGCGGCGTTGTCGGCGCAGGCGTTTCACCAGGGCGAGTCCGCTATGGCCTTCCAGGCCGCGCATGCCCGCTTCGTCGAGGTGGCGGCCCGGGTCAACACCTTGCTGGATATCGCGCAAGCGAATCTGGGCGCTGCCGCCGGAACCTATGTGGCCACCGATGCCGCGGCCGCGTCGAGCTACACCGGCATCTGACCGGTCTGTCAATCCAAGAGACCTGAAAGGACATTTTGATGTCGCAGATCATGTACAACTACCCGGCGATGCTGGGCCACGCCGGGGACATGTCGGGCTACGCGGGCACCCTGCAGGGGCTGGGCGCCGACATCGCCAGCGAGCAGGCCACGCTGTCCAACGCGTGGCAGGGCACCACGGGTCTGACCTATCAGGCCTGGCAGGTGCAGTGGAACCAGGCGATGGACGACCTGGTGCGCGCCTACCAGGCGATGGCCGCCACCCACGAATCCAACACCCTGGCCATGATGGCTCGCGACCAGGCCGAAGCCGCCAAATGGGGCGGCTAACACTGCCTGGATGAGCGTCAAACCGAATGCCGTCGAGCTGACGGTCGATAACGCCTGGTTCATCGCGGAAACCATTGGGGCGGGAACCTTCCCATGGGTACTGGCGATCACCTCTCCGTACTGCGATGCCGCGCAGCGGGCAGCGTTTCTCGACCGTCAGCGGGCCGAGCTGACCGGGATGGGTCTGATGTCGCCGGAAGGTGCCATCAACCCTGCGGTCGCCGACTGGATCCGGGTGGTGTGTTTTCCGGATCGGTGGCTCGACCTGCGCTTTCTGGGGCCCGCCCCGGCCGGCAGTGCCGGCGAGCTGTTGCGCGGGGTGGTCGCGCAGCGTGCGCAGGACGGCAAGACCCTGAAGACGGTGGTCGCGCTGCGCAGTGCGCAGTTGATCACCTGCACCGCAATGGATGTGGACGACCCCCTGGCGCTGGTCCCGGTCCTCGGCGTCGGTTTGGCGCAGCGGCCGCCGGCGCGGTTCGACGAGTTCAGCATGCCCACGCGAGTCGGAGCCCGGGCCGACGAGCGGCTGCGCGCGGGCACCCCGCTCGCGGAAGTCCTTGACTACCTGGGTATCCCGGAATCGGCACGACCGGTGGTGGAGTCGGTCTTCTCCGGCCCGCGCAGCTACGTCGAGGTCGTCGCCGGCTGCCGCCGCAACGGTCGGCAATCCACCACCGAGGTCGGGATGAGCATCGTGGACACGACCGCGGGCCGGGTGCTAGTGAGCCCGTCCCGCGCATACGACGGCGAATGGGTCTCGGCCTTCAGCCCAGGTACACCATTTGCGATCGCCGTCGCTATCGAACAACTGACCGCCGGCTTGCCTGACAGCCAATGGTTTACCGGCCAGCGGCTGTCCCGAGATTTCTCCGTCCAATCGTCTTAAGTACACCAGTAGAGAAGAGAACACGATGTCCGAGGAATGGCCCCAACACGTCTCGAGGGCCCGGTGACGTCCGGCGCCGTCATGCCGATCGTCCGCGTCGCGATCCTCGCGGATAGCAGGTTGACGGAGATGGCCCTGCCCGCCGAGCTGCCGCTGCGCGAAATCCTGCCTGCGGTCCAGCGTTTGGTGGTTCCGGTCACCCGCAACGGTGAAGCCGGGGACGACGCCGGGGCGGTATCCCACTTGAGCCTGGCGCCCGTCGGTGGGGCGCCGTTCAGCTTGGATGCCAGCCTGGACACCGTGGGCGTGGTGGACGGCGATCTGCTTGCGTTGCAGCCGGTGCCGATCGGCCCGGCCGCGCCGGGCATCGTCGAGGACATCGCCGACGCCGCGATGATCTTCTCTGCCTCCCGGTTAAAGCCTTGGGGTACAGCGCATATCCAGCGCGGCGCGCTGGCCGCGGCGATCGCGGTGACCCTGCTGGCGACCGGTCTCGCGGTCGCCTACCGGGTGGCGACCGGTGCGCTGGCCGGGCTGCTGGCGGTCAGCGCCATCGCGGCGCTCGTCGCGGTGGCCGGATTGGTCATCAGGACACGTTCGGCGGCGGCGGGGATAGCGCTGTCGATCACCGCGCTGGTGCCGATCGGCGCCGCGCTGGCGCTTTCGGTACCCGGCAAGTTCGGCCCCGCGCAGCTGATGCTGGCCGCTGCCGGCGTCACTGCGTGGTCGCTGATCGTGCTGCTGGTGCCCGGACTCGAACGTGAGCGCGTCGTCGGCTTCTTCACCGCGGCGGCGGTGGTCGGCGCCGGGGTGCTGCTGGCGTCCGGCGCCGAATTGCTTTGGCAGCTGTCGATACTGGCCCTCGGCTGCGGGCTGATCGTGGCGGCCCTGCTGATCACCATCCAGGCGGCCCAGCTTTCGGCGCTATGGGCACGCTTCCCGTTGCCGGCCATCCCGGCACCCGGTGACCCCACGCCGTCGGCGCCGTCGCTGCGGGTGCTCGAGGACTTGCCCCGGCGGGTGCGGGTCAGCGACGCCCATCAGAACGGGTTCATTGCCGCGGCGGTGGTCCTCAGCGTGTTGGGGTCGGTGGCGATCGCGTTGCGCCCAGAGACGTTGAGTGGCGCCGGCTGGTATGTGGTGGGGGCGACCGCGGCGACCGCCGCGCTACGCGCCCGAGTGTGGGATTCGGCCGCGTGCAAAGCCTGGCTGCTGGCTCAGCCCTACCTGGTCGCCGCCGTGCTGTTGGTGTTCTACACCGCGACGGGACGATACGTCGCGGCGTTGGTCGCCGCGCTGGTACTCGGTGCGCTCCTGCTGGCTTGGGTGGTGGTCGCGCTGAACCCGCGCATCGCCTCGCCGGAGAGCTATTCGCTGCCGCTGCGCCGCCTGCTGGGCTTCGCCGCCGCCGGTCTGGACGTCTCGCTGATCCCCGTCATGGCCTACCTGGTCGGTCTGTTCACCTGGGTACTCAATCGATGATGCGAGCCGGATCAGTCCGTCTCACAGCCACTTTGGCGGCTTTGGCGGCGGCCATCGGATTGAGCTGCCCGCCGGCAGCGGCGATCACCAGACCGAAGGTGGACCCGGGTGTGCCGCCCCCGAGTGGAGCCCCGGGACCCGGCCAGCCGATGGAGCAGCGCGGCGTGTGCAGCACCTCCGGAGTCATCCCGGGCACTGATCCGGGCGTTGTGACGCAAAGTCAGACAATGCTGAATCTTGCTGCGGCATGGCAGTTTTCCCGCGGTGACGGTCAGCTGGTGGCGGTGCTCGACACCGGGGTGCGGCCGGGCCCGCGACTGCCGAACGTCACGCCGGGCGGCGACTATGTGGAAACGACCGACGGCCTGACCGACTGCGACGGCCATGGCACCCTGGTCGCCGGAATCATCGCCGGCCAGCCCGCCCCGGCTGGTGAGGACGGTTTCTCGGGGGTCGCGCCCGCGGCTCGGGTGATCTCCGAGCGGGTGACTTCCGCCAACTTCTCGCCGAAGACGCCGGGCGGCGACCCGCTGCTGGCCCGGGCGTCGGCCGACGTCGCGACGCTGGCCCGCGCGATCGTGCATGCCGCCGACCTCGGTGCGCGGGTGATCAACATCTCCGCGACCACCTGCCTGCCCGCCGATCGGCCGATCGACCAGGCCGCGCTCGGCGCCGCGCTGCGGTATGCGGCGGTGGACAAGGACGCGGTGATCGTGGCCGCCGCGGGCAACACCGGGCCGACCGGATCGGTCGCCGGTGGCACGTCGTGTGATTCCAATCCCCTCACCGATCTGGGCCGTCCGGAGGATCAGCGGAACTGGGCGAGCGTCACGTCGGTGTCGATCCCGTCGTGGTGGCAGCAGTACGTGCTGTCGGTGGCCTCGCTGACACCCGAGGGGCAGCCGTCGAAATTCACCATGGCCGGGCCGTGGGTGGGCATGGCGGCGCCCGGCGAGAACATCGTCTCGGTGAGCAACCGCGACGGCGGCGGCCTGGCCAACGGCCTGCCCGACGAACACCAGCAACTGATGGCGCTCAGCGGCACCAGCTACGCGGCCGGCTACGTGTCGGGCGTCGCGGCGCTGGTGCGTAGCAAGTATCCGAGCCTGACCGCAGAGCAGGTGGTGCACCGCATCACCGCGACCGCGCACAACGGTGCCCGGGCACCCTCCAACGTCGTGGGTGCCGGCATCGTCGACTCGGTCGCGGCACTGACCTGGCAGCTGCCCGCCAGCCCGGAAAGCGGACCGAACGGTGCGCCGGCCAAGCCGGTCGCCGCACCGCCCGCACCGGCACCGAAGGACAACACACCGCGGGTCGTCGCGTTCGCGGGGACCGCCGCGCTGGCTCTGGTGGTTGCGGCCGTCGCCGCAACCGCCGCGATCACCGCGCGCCGACGAAAGGATTCCACCTCGTGAGCCGATCGATCGTGTGGCCGGGAACCGGCCGCCTCACGCTGGCGCTGCTGGCCGTGGTGCCCGCGGTGATGGCCTACCCCTGGCGGTCGACCCGCGACTACTGGCTGCTCGGCATCGCTGTCGCGGTGGTGATCGTGTTGTTCAGCTGGTGGCGCGGACTGCATTTGACGACAATCCTGGGCCGCCGCCTGGTGATGATGTTCCGCCGCGGTGAGTCCGCGGCCGAATCAGACAGTGACACAAGCACAACGGCGCTGGTGCGGATCGGGCCGCCGGCCGGCGACTCGGACGTGCTCCCGTTGCCGCTCATCGCCAGGTACCTGGACTGCTACGGCATTCGCGCCGACACCGTCCGAATCACCAGCCGCGGCAACGCATCCGGTCCTCGGGACACATGGATCGGGCTGACCATCGCGGCGGTCGACAACCTGGCGGCGCTGCAGGCGCGCTCGGCGCGGATCCCGCTGCACGAGACCGCCGCGGTAGCGGCCCGCCGGCTCGCCGACCACCTACGCGAAATCGGTTGGGAAGCAAGCACTGTCGCCGACGAAGAGGTGCCGCGTCTGGTCACATCGGTCGGGCGCGAGACGTGGTGCGCGCTGCAGCAGGGCGGCTCGGATTACCTGGCGGCGTACCGGGTCAGCGTGGACGGGGCGCTTACTGAAACGCTGGATGCGATCCGGTCGGATCCGGCGCCCGAAACCTGGACGGCGCTGGAGATCGCCGGGGAACCAACGAATTACACGGTCGCGGTCGCATGCGCGTTCCGCACGCAGGCCCGGCCCGAGGCCGGAGCGCCGCTGCCCGGCCTCACCCCGGAAGGCGGAAACCAGCTGCCGGCGCTGACGGCATTGGACCTGTTGTCCACCCGGCGACTGGACGGGCACACCGCCGCCCCCGCGGACCTGCTGCTGCGGCTGAACTGGCCGACTCCGCCGACGGGCGCCCATCGGGCACCGCTGACCGAGGCCGTAACTCAGGTGATCACTCGAACATGAAGCTGTGCAGGAACGGCGTCATCCGCCGCAGGTAGTCCAGCTGACTGATGTGCATCACGTGGTTGCCGGGGAACCAGTGCAGTCTGCAGCGATCCCAATGCTCCCACAATGTGACGGCATGGTCGGGCGGGGCCATCCGATCGCCGAGACCGGTGATGATCATCCGGCGGTCCTTCGGGATCACCGGCTGATAGTTCAGCGGGCAGTGGTAGGCCATTCCGGCGTCTAACTCGTCGCGGTCGATGCTGGTGAGCCACAGGCCCAGTCGGACCAGTTCGTTGGCCGGGAACCATTCGTCGAACAACTTCGCCGGGCTCACGACGGGGCAGTTGGGGATCACGGCCTCGAGCCGGTCTTCGACGGTGGCAAGCAGCGCGGAGGTGTAGCCGCCCAGCGAAATCCCGGTCAGCGCCACACGTTCCACGCCGGTCTGGCGCAGATAGTCCACGACGGAGCGGAAGTCGTGGACGGCCTGGGCCATCGACTCGGCAAAGCCGCTGAGCCCGCTGGCGAAGTAGCCGAAACCGCTGAAAGGCGAAAGCTTTTCGGCTCGTCGCCCGTGGAACGGCAGCGTGTAGAGCAGCACATCGTAGCCCGACCGGTAATACCACGGCAGCGTGAAGAACAGGCCGTTGAGCAGGTACGACGAACCCATGAAGCCGTGGATCACGGACAGCGTCGGACGTGGTCCGTCGTCATGGCGCCAATGCTGCGCGTGCACGATGTTGTTGGCGCTCAGCCTGCTCCACTGCTTGCGCATCGCGGGGTTGATTGCGCGGAAGCTGCTGTCGAACCAAATATCGTCGACCATGCCGCGGGCGAGCCACTCGGCAACCGGGTTGGCCCGCCGCGACGAGATCCGGGGCATGTCGGTGGGCGCGGGAAACGACTTCGCCGTGTCCTGCTCAGCCGCCAGTTCCGCGTAGAAGGCCAAATTGCCGCGCTCGCTGCCGGGATGACGCATGACGTTGGCGATGACGGCCGGCGCCACCGTCGTGAGCATCGACGCGGCCGCGGTGCGCAACGCGACGTCACCGAGGGCCGACGCGTCGACAACGATGCGCTGGCGCAGCGACAGGGCGGAGCGTGGAGGTAGCCCGTCGGCCCAGGCCGGCACGTCTGCGCCGGCGGCCCCAGAGGCCTCCAAGGCCCCGGACAGATCCGGAACGGCGATGGGCGGATCGATCGTATCTGCGTCGAAGTCCACGGTCGGTTGGCCTTTCTTCCCGGTGAACGCGATGGTAACCCGCCATCGGCGCGGCTGGGCGTTTGCTCAGCGGTGGGCAGGTCATCCCCGAATTCAGTACCCACTCCGGGCGCGCCGGGGAACCATTCGGTAATACGGTTTGTCTATCAGCCGACCAGCGACGGTGTTGATCAGGAGGACCGACATGTGGGATCCCGAGGTGTACCTGGCCTTTGCGGACCATCGCAGCCGCCCGTTCTACGACTTGCTTTCGCGGGTGGGTACCGAGCGGGCCCGGCGGGTGGTCGACCTCGGCTGCGGACCCGGGCACCTGACGAAATACCTGGCCAAGCGCTGGCCCGGCGCGGTGATCGAGGCAATGGACAGCTCGCCGGAGATGGTCGCCGCCGCCCGGGAGCGCGGCATCGACGCCACCACCGGAGACCTGCGCACCTGGAAGCCGAAGCCCGACACCGACGTGGTGGTCAGCAACGCCGCCCTGCATTGGGTGCCTGAACATGTCGAGCTACTGCTTCGGTGGACTCGCGAGCTGGCGCCCGGATCGTGGATCGCCGTGCAGCTCCCAGGCAACTTCGAGACACCGTCGCACGGCGCGGTGCGGGCCCTGGCCCGTCGTGAACCGTACGCAAAGATCATGCGCGACATACCATTTCGAGTCGGCGCGGTGGTCCAGCCACCGGTGCAGTACGCAAACTTGTTGATGGACGCCGGATGCAAGGTCGACGTCTGGGAGACCACCTACCTGCACCAGCTGACCGGCGAGAACCCGGTGTTGGAGTGGATCACCGGAACGGCGCTGGTCCCGGTCCGGGAGCGGCTGGACGACGAGGGCTGGGAGCGTTTCCGTGAGGAGCTCATCCCGTTGCTGGACGACGCCTACCCGGCCCGGTCCGACGGTACGACGATCTTCCCGTTCCGGCGGGTCTTCATCGTGGCCGAGGTTGGTGGCGCGCGCCGTTCAACCGGTTAGCCGCTACTGATTGGTCTGGGTGACCTGCTCGGCGATGCCGCGGTCGTACGCGATCGCCGACCGGCTGCTGACCTTCGCGTGATGGGTCTTCAGATACGTTTCGGTGTAGCGCGACGCGATGCGGGAACCGGCGAAATCCGACGGTATGACGTCGTTGGTACGCCGGCGCCACTCGTGCAGTCGCACGGCCAGATCGGCCGCGATCTCGGCTATCTCCTCTGAGTGTTCGCTGCTGAGCAGGTTGTTGGCCTCGGTGGGATCCGCGCGCAGATCGTACAGTTCCCGCTCGGGACGCGACGCGCTGACTGATGGCGCGACGGCCAGCCCGGACGGGCTTTCCTCGATGTCTCGCGGCAGATCCAGCAGCGGCCGGGGCGCGTAGTTCTCGATGTAGCTGTAGTCCTTGGTCCGAATCGCGCGGATGGGGTCGAACGAGTCGTGATAGGTCTTCATGGTGTACACGTGCTCGCGTGCCGGATCGGTTCGCGTCTCGGGCGCAAGCATGTTGTGCGCGTGCGACACACCCTCGACGTCGGCCGGCACGTGCAGACCCAGCAGCCCCAGCAGCGTCGGGACCAGGTCGACGCCGCTGAACAGGTCGTCGTACACCTTGGGCGCCACCGCCCGGTCGGTGGGCGGGCGGACGATCACCGCGATCCCGGTTCCCGCGTCGTAAAGCGTGGACTTCGCGCGCGGGAACGGCGGACCGTGATCGGTGACGAACACGACCCACGTGCTGGCGTCCAAACCGGTGTCGGCCAGCGTGTCCAGCAGCTGGCCGACGGCCGCGTCGGCGGTGGCGATGGCCCCGTAAAAGTCGGCCACGTCCTGGCGCACCTCGGGGATGTCGGGCAGGTAGTCGGGCAGCTCGACGTTCGCGGAGTCGGCCGGCTCGTAGCGCTCGTGCGGATAGGGGCGGTGGGTTTCGAAGAAACCGGCCGTCAACAGGAACGGTTGCCCGGACAGGGCCGGGCTGCTGTCGCGCAGCCATTCCCGGGCCTTGTCCACCACGTACTCGCAATAGGAGTTCGACACGTCGAATTCGTCAAAGCCCAGCCGCTTCGGGTAGGAAGTCTCGTGCTGCATACCGAAAAGCGCTGAATACCAACCTGATTCGGACAATATCTGGGGAAGGGTGCGGATCCCTGCGCGGTACTCCCAGCCGTGATGGGCCAGCCCGACCAGCCCATTGCTCTGCGGGTAGCGGCCGGTGAAAAGTGAGCCTCGTGACGGTGAGCACAGCGGCGCGGTGGAATGGGCCCGGGTGAACAGGATGCCGTCGGCGGCGAGCCGGTCCAGGCGTGGGCTGGACACGTCCGAGTGGCCGTAGGCGCCGAGATAACGCCCCAGGTCATGCCAATGCACGAGCAGCACATTGTCACGGCCGGCCGTCACGGTGTCGTCCTCCATTCCTTCACCTCGACCGGCGACGATACCTGAGCCGGCTGACACAATGCGCTTATGTTCGCGGTGCTGACCGGTCTGGGATTGCTGGAGTCGCCGGGCTGGCATGACGGGCGACTGTGGGTGTCGGATTGGACGTCCGGGCTGATCCGTGCCGTCGAGCTGCCTGAGCGCGACGCTGACGATGACCAGCCGCGGGTCCAGGTTGTGCTCGAACACCGTTCGCTGCCAATGTGTTTCGATTTTCCTGCCGGACGGGAGCCTGGTGTTGACGAGTGCTGGGCAGGGGCTGCTTCGCCGGTCGCAGGACGGAAGCCTGACCCGGTATGCGGATCTGTCGGCGCTGTCAGCGCAACCCGTGCCCCGACCTTTTAACGACATTGTGATCGACGGGCGCGGAAATACCTACGTCAACAACGTCAACTTCGACTTCGCGGCCGGCCCGCCCGCCGGTGAGCCGGCGCCCGGGTTCGTCGCGCTGGTCGCACCCGACGGCCACGCCCGGGTGGTCGCCGACGATCTGGCGTTTCCCAACGGCATGGCGGTCACCGCGGACAACGCGACGCTCATCGTGGCCGAGTCCTACCGGCACCGGCTGACTGCCTTCGGCATCGGCGCCGACGGTGCGCTGGCCAACCGCCGGGTCTGGGCGGAGATGGGCGCTCACTCGCCCGACGGTATCTGTCTCGACCGCGACGGCGCCGCCTGGTACGCCGACGTGGCGGACAAATGCTGCGTGCGAGTCGGCCAGGGTGGCGAGGTCCTGCAGCGGGTCCAGCTGGATCGCGGCGCATTCGCCTGCATGCTCGGCGGGCCGCAGGGTTGCACGCTGTTCATGGTCGCGGCGCACTGGCCAGGGCCGCAGCACCTGATGAATTACACCGGCTGGGACGGCACCGTGCTGAGCGTTCCCGCGCCCGCCGGCGCTGCCGGATGGCCGGGCTCGGGCTGATCGAACGGAGCCTGGCCCCACCGGTTCTCGGAGACGAATTCCGCCAGCGGCCGTGCGTAGGCCCAGCCGTCCAGCTCCAGCGCGGGTCGGTCGGGAAACTCCGGCACCGGTCCCAGGCACAGGATGGCGATGGGTTCGGCGTCGTCCGGCATGGCCAGCAGGGCCGCCAGCCGTTGCGGATCGAACAGGGACACCCATCCCATGCCGAGTCCTTCGGACCGGGCTGCCAGCCACAGGTTCTGGATTGCGCACGACACCGACGCGAGGTCCATCTGCGGCAGCGTTCGCCGGCCGAAAACGTGCGCGTCGCGGCCGTCGCACAGGGCCACCACGAAAAGCTCGGCGCACTCGCGAACGCCCTCGACCTTGAGCTGCAGAAACTCGTCAGCCCTCGGTCCGAGGGCTTGCGCGGTGAGTGCGCGCTCCTCGTCGACCAGGGCGTGGATGCGTTCCCGCAGCTTCGCGTCGGTGATCCGGATGAAACGCCACGGCTGCATCAGGCCCACGCTGGGCGCGGCATGCGCGGCCCGCAGCAACCGCGCCAGCACCGCCTCGGGCACCGCCTCGCCGGGCACGAACCGGCGCATGTCCCGTCGCTCGGAGATCACCCGGTACACGGCCTGGCGCTCCTGCGGACTGAACGCGTAGTCGGGCACGAAACCATCGTAGAAAATGCGACTAGCCTCAATCTGTCGAAAGGGAGTGACCAACGTGAATCTTTCCGAGGTGCTCGACCAGTTGCCCACCGATGGCGCTGGCAGACGCGTCTTCGGTGAACCCCACGAAACGGCTGACGGCAGCACCGTCATCCCCGTTGCCCGGATTCGGATGGGCCGGGGCAGGCGTGGTTCCGGCCCGGACTCGGCGCCTTTCGGTTACGCCGCCGTGCCGGCCGGAGTGTTCGTCGTGCACGACGGGAAAGCGTCCTGGGTGCCGGCCATCGACGAGAACCGGGTCGCGCTGATCGGGGTGACCACGGGCCTGCTGGCAGCGGTGATAGGGACCCTGGCGATACTCCGTCAGCCACCGTGGCCGAAGATCACCATCAAGGGCTGAAGGTCACGCCGACCGCCCGGAAGACGTACTCGGGCGGCACATCGAAGGCCAGCGAGCGCAGCGGCAGTTGGGCCAGCACGTCTTCGGGGATGGCGTCTTTGTAATGCAGCGAGAGTTGGCCGTTGAATTTCGGGTCGACCGCAGCGACGTCCAGGTCGAGCTGCAGCCCCGCCGTCGAGATCTCGGCGGTTGCGGCGCCGGCCTGCGCATCGTTCCAGCGCACGTCGACCACGCGGCCCGCCAGCCTCGGCACCACCGACAGCGTCGCGAGCACCCGCTCGGCGGTGAAGGCCAGCGAACCCACGAAGCTGCCGACCGTGTGTGACGCGCGTAGACCCGGGATCGCACCGCTGAACCGCCTGGTCACCGCGACGTACTCGGCGAGATAGATGAGTCCTTCGGCCTCGATCTGGGCACGCATGTCGGCGGGCAGCTTGCCAATGCCGAACAGCTTGCGAACGAATACCGCCATCCCGCCAGTATGGACTGATGACCCGACGACAGGACGCCTTGGCCGTTTCTCTCGCGGTGTCCGCCGTCGTGGTCTATGGGGTCCGGACACGCGCTCGAGGCCACGGCGGGCACGCTTGCGCTGCTGGCCGTGTCGCTGCCGCTGCTGGGTGCGGCGGCGCGCCGGATCGCGGTGGCGGTGGCTGCGTTGAGCGTGCTGACTGTGGGGATCGCCAGAGTCGCGCTGAACGTGCACTACCCGTCGGACGTGATGGCCGGCTGGGCGCTGGGATACCTGTTTTTCCTATTGTGCCTGTGGATAATCCGGCCCTCTTTGTCACGACGTGGAGACCCAGCCGGGGCTAAATCTTTACTTGACCATGTGGTTGGATCGGTCCGACCATGAATGGATGCGCCGACTGGGAGCTCCGCTGTTCGCTGCGGTGTGCCTGTTGTGCGCGTGGGTGGTGCTGGCTCCGGTGAGTTGCGCGGCCGGCAATCCGTGGTTCGCGAACTCGGTTGGCAATGCCACGCAAGTGGTTTCCGTTATCGGGACCGGTGGCTCGAACGCGAAGATGGATATCTACCAGCGCACCGCCGCCGGCTGGCAGCCGATCAAGACCGACATCCCCACCCACATCGGTTCGGCCGGTCTGGCGCCACAGGCCAAGAGCGGGTACCCGGCCACCCCGATGGGCGTCTACAGCCTCGACTCCGCCTTCGGCACCGCGCCGAATCCCGGTGGGGGACTGCCGTATACCCAAGTCGGGCCCAACCACTGGTGGAGCGGTGACGACCATAGCCCCACCTTCAACACCATGCAGGTGTGCCAGAAAGCCCAGTGCCCGTTCAACACCGAGGACAGCGAGAACCTACAAATCCCGCAGTACAAGCATGCGGTGGTGATGGGCGTCAACAAGAACAAGGTGCCCGGCGGCGGGGCCGCGTTCTTCTTTCACACGACCGACGGCGGCCCCACCGAGGGGTGCGTGGCCATCGACGACGCCACGCTGGTGCAGATCATCCGCTGGCTGCAGCCCGGCGCGGTGATCGCGATCGCTAAGTAGGTTTGATGTCCGCTCGGGCGCGGCCGGGCGTGACCTTGAACTTCAGTTCGGCCACCGACATCGTCGCCTCGTAGGTGCGGTCGTAACCGGTGCCGCTGATCTTCCAGCCGTCCGCGGTGCGCCGATACTGGTCGCGGTAGAAGGCTGCACCGATCAGCATGAAGTCGTATTCGGGCACGATGACCCGGTCCTGCAAATACCAGATGCCCGAAGCCGTGTCGCCGCTGACGGTGATCTCCGGATGCGTAACCCGGTGTTCGGTGACCACGCCGGGGCCCATCGCCGAGCTCAGGTACTCCACCAGATCGGCGCGATTGCTGAAGTGCAGTTCCTTGCCCAGCGACGACCCGTAAGCACCGACGATGTCCTCGGTCATGGTGTCGGCGAACTCGTCCCAGTGCTTGGTGTCCATCGCCCGCAGGTAGCGGTATTTGACTTGCTTGATCGCTTCGATATCGGCGGCGACGTCGTTGAGGCTCATCCCGTCATTGCAGCACACGGGTGACCATGTCGATCAGCGCGCGTCGCTCCTGGCTCCAATCGATCGGGGCGCCCATGATCATCTCGGCCAGCACCACGCCCCGCAGCGCCGCCCAGATCACCTCGGCCACACCCGCATTCGCCGGGTCCTCGGTAATCAGCCGCCCGAGCTGGCTGATCGCGGCGTTCATTTCCAGCAGGTGGCGCCGCGACGACTCGTCCGAGCCGCCGCGGGTGGCCCGCAGGATCTCGAACGCGGCCATCGAGGTCGGGCTGCTGTAGCAGCTCCACGCGGTGTCCACGACCACCTCGATGCGCTCCCGCAGCGGAAGCTCGCTGACGTCGGCCGACGACAGGCTCTCGACCAGCCTGGCCACCCCGTCGTCGACGACGGCCATCAGCATGCCGTTGCGGTCGCCGAAGTGGTACTGAATGACGCCCCAGGTCACGCCGGCGCGTTCGGCCACGTGCTTGGCGGTCGCCGCGGCGAACCCTTCCTCGACGATGCAGCGGACCGTCTCGTCGATGATCTTGGTCCGGGTGTCGTCGCCGCGTTTGCGTGGCGCGCGGGTACGCCGGGTCGGGGTGACCCTCTGGCCTGCGGCAATGGACATTGTTGACTTTATAACATAGTCGCGACTATTTTTGAAGAGTGACCCAGTCCCGATATGCGCAGCTGTCCCGCGAGCAGCTGGCCGTCCTGGTGCCTGAGCTGCTTCTGATCGGGCAGCTGATCGACCGCTCCGGCATGGCGTGGTGCATCAAAGAGTTCGGCCACGAAGAAATGCTGCAGATCGCCATCGAGGAGTGGGCGGGCGCCAGCCCGGTCTACACCAAGCGCATGCAGCGGGCGTTGAACTTCGAAGGCGACGACGTGCCCACGATATTCAAGGGCATACAGCTCGACATCGGGGCGCCGCCGCAATTCATGGATTTCCGGTACACGATCCATGACCGCTGGCACGGCGAATTCCACCTCGACCACTGCGGCGCGCTGCTCGACGTCGAGCCGATGGGCGACAAGTACGTCCGCGGCATGTGCCACACCATCGAAGATCCCACGTTCGACGCCACCGCGGCCGCGGTCAACCCGCACGCGCAGATGCGGCCCATCCATCGGCCGCCCCGAACGCCGTCCGATCGGCACCCGCACTGCGCGTGGACCGTCATCATCGACGAGTCCTACCCGGCGGCGCAGAACATTCCCGCAGTGGACGTCATTCGTGAAACATGGGCCGCGACCTGGGAACTCGATCCCGTCGACCGGTCGCAGCAGGGACGGGCGGATTACTCGGGTCCGCTGCTCTCCGACTTCGACTTCGGCGCGTACTCGCATTCGGCGCTGGTGCGGGTGGCCGAAGAAGTCTGCCTGCAGATGCACCTGCTCAACCTGTCGTACGCGATCGCGGTGCGAAAACGAGCCGCCGACGCCGAAATGGCCACCTCGATAAACACGCAGCAACTGATCGGCCTGGCCGGCGTGGCCGCCGAGCGCATTCGCCGAGCCCTGGATCTGCCCGCCGGGATCGACGGCGTGCTAAAGGTTTTGGAGTTGCATCCGCTGCTCAACCCGGCCGGTTATGTGGTGGCCGACGTCGAATCGCCGAGGCTGGTCGTGCACCGTTCACCGGCGCATGACGACGCGGCCTGGATTTCGCTGTGTTCTCCCGGATCGGTAAAGCCGTTGCAGGCCATCGCCACCGCGGTCGATCCGCACGTCCAGGTGCACGTCAGCGGGACCGACCTGGACTGGGTTGCTGAGCTGGTTGAATCCGATACCACCACAACGGAATTGCCAGAGGTCATGGTGGCCAAAGTCAGTAAGGGTTCCACCTTCGAGTTCGAGCCGAGGCGTTCGCTGCCACTTACCGTGGTATGAGCTGACGGCGGCTGTCAAGGGGCCGTTGGTACCTTTTCGGTGACGACACGGCATCGACCACGTACCAATGGGGTTGTGACCCAACCGTATCGGGCCCGACCATGGATATGGTTAACGCGGCCAAAAGACCCCCCATCGACGAAAGTTTTCGCTCTATGTACGACCCCTTGGGGTTGTCGATCGGGACCACCAACCTAGTCGCAGCGCGTAATGGAAGTCCGCCGGTCACACGTCGGGCTGTGCTGACCCTATATCCGCACTGCGCACCGAAAGTTGGTGTGCCTGAAGAGAACCCGAACCTGACCGAGCCGGGCATGCTGATGAGCGGCTTCGTGGAACGCATTGGCGACTCGGTGGCACTGGTATCGTCCGACGGGTCCGCTCACGACCCGGACCTGCTGATGGTCGAAGCCCTGGACGCGATGGTGGATGCCGCCGGCGCGGACGCGGGTTCCTCGGAGATCTCGATCGCGGTGCCGGCGTACTGGAAACCCGCGACGGTACAGGCGCTGCGCAACGGGTTACGCACCCATGTCGGCTTCGTCCGAAGTGGCATGGCGCCGCGGCTGGTCTCCGAGGCGGTCGCGGCATTGACCGCGGTGAACGCCGAGCTGGGACTGCCGGACGAGGGCGTGGTCGGGCTGCTCGATTTCGGCGGTGCCGGTACGTCCGCCACGCTGGTGCAACTCGGTGCCGAATTCGTGCCCGTCAGCGCCACCATGCGGTGCGCGGATTTCTCCGGCAACGAGGTCGATCATGCGTTGCTGCTTCATGTCTTCGAGGAACTCGGCGGCGATGTCGACTCGGCGAACACCGAAGCGGTCGGGCAGATCGGCAATCTCAGGGAGCAGTGCCGTGCGGCCAAAGAGCGGCTTTCCGCGGACGTTGTCACCGAATTGGTCACGGACTTCACCGGATTCAACTGCAACATTCAAGTAACCCGGGACCGGCTCGAAGATCTCATCCAGGATCGGCTGACCAGCTTCATCTATGCGTTCGACCACATGCTGGTGCGCTACAAGAAGGGCTGGCCGGAGCTGGCGGCGCTGGTCACCGTCGGTGGCGGCGCCAGTATTCCGCTTGTCACACATCGCCTTTCCAGGCACGCTCGGATTCCAATTCTGACCGCGTCGGAGCCGGCGCTGGCGGCCGCCACCGGCGCATTGCTGGTCGCCTCCCGCGGCGAACAGCTGGATATGCGGACGCGGACGTCGGTCGGCCTGCTCAGTGCGGCCGCCGGAACCAGTGTCATCGAACTGTCGGCCGGAGATGTGATGGTGATCGACCCGGACGCGCTGACGGACCGCGAATTGGCGTGGTCGCAGACCGAGTTCCCGGGCGAGCCGTCGACCCGCTTCCGCCGCGAAACCTACGACGACGACGATGGTCCGTCCGGTTGGTCGATGCGATTGAACTTGCTCGACCCGCCCAAGGCGCGGCCCTGGCGGCGCCTGCGGCTGTCGCAGCTGGTCATCGGGCTGAGCGCGCTGGTGGCCATGACCGCGATCGGCGGTGTGGCCTACACGTTGACGGGGGTCGAAAACCGCGAGGCGCCCGTCGTGCCCAGCATCGCGCCCCAGCCCGTGCCGCCACCCAGCTCCGTGGTCCCGAGCCCGTTGCCCCCACCACCCTCGGCTCCGCCGGTCCCCAGCGCCGCACCGGTCCCCAGCAGCGCGCCACCGCCACCCCCGCCACCGCCGTCGCCGTCGCCGCCACCGCCGGTCGTGGTGACGACCACCGCGCCGAAGCCCGTGGTGACGCCGACCACCACCGTGCCACCGAGGACGACCACCTCACCGTCGCCAACCACGACGACTCCGCCGACCACGACGACTCCACCGACCACGACGCCGCCGCCGACTACGACAACGACCACCACGACCGTGCCGATGACGACCGAGTGGTTGCGTATCCCGCTCATTCCGGTGCCCATCCCGGTTCAGGTTCCCCAGAACCAGGTGCCGGCTCCGCAGACTCCCCAGTACCCGCAGGCCCCCCAGTATCCCCAGTACCCCCAGTACCCCCAGTATCCGCAGAGCCCGCAGAACCCGTTCCTAGGTCCCGGCTACTGAGCGCAGGGGACACGTGGCGGATCGCGGCGAGTGAGCGCACACTGGGCAGTATCGGCTGGGCAGAAATGCGTGTGAACTGCAAGGAGGTCGCGTGGGCGACTACGGTGCGTTCGGGTTTGATCCCGACGACTTTGATCGGGTGATCAGGGAGGGCAGCGAGGGGCTGCGCGACGCGTTCGAGCGGATCGGCAGGTTCCTGGGTGCTCCGTCGGGCCGGGCGGGCTGGTCGGCGGTATTCGAGGACCTGTCCCGGCGTTCGCGGCCGGCGCCGGAAACCGCCGGGGAGGCCGGGGACGGTGTGTGGGCCATCTACACGGTGGCGGGCGACGGCGGTGCCCGCGTCGAGCAGGTGTATGCCACCGAACTCGACGCGCTGCGGGCAAACAAGGACAACGTGGATGCCAAGCGCAAGGTGCGGTTTCTGCCGTATGGCATAGCGGCCAGCGTCCTCGACGACCCCGAAGAGCCCACCTGACCCGATTTGCGGCATATCCTCTTGGATCGTGACCGCAACACCGTTGGGGTGCCACGTATGCGGCACCGAGCCCCGCCAGGGTGCGCGGTTCTGCGATGCGTGCGGCACCCCGCTGACGCTGGTCGCTGAGCCGGCCGAATACAAACAAGTCACCGTGCTCTTCGCCGACGTGGTGCGGTCGATGGACATCGCCGCGTCGCTGGGTCCGGAGCGGCTGCGTGAGGTGATGACCGAACTGGTCGAGCAGTCGGTGGCCGTGGTGCAACGCTACGGCGGGATCGTGGACAAGTTCACCGGCGACGGGATCATGGCGCTCTTCGGTGCGCCAATCGCATTGGAGGATCATGCGTTTCGCGCATGCCTGGCGGCAATGGACATCCAGCAAGACGCTCAGCGGCTGGCTGTCGAGGTGGGCCGCCGGGACGGGATCGACCTGCGGGTGCGCGTCGGCCTGAACTCCGGCCCGGTGATCGCCGGCGAAGTCGGCGCCACCCACCTGGGTTACACGGCGGTCGGTGAACACGTCGGCATGGCCCAGCGGATGGAATCGGTTGCGCCCCCGGGCGGCGTGATGCTCAGTGAATCGACGGCTCGGCTCGTCGAGGATCGGGTCGTCCTGGGAGAGCGCGAGAACGTGCAGATCAAGGGTGTCGACACCGGTGTGCCGGCGCGTCTGCTGCTGTCCACTGATGTCGACCGGCGCCGTAAGACCCGGCATGAGTCCAAGTTGGTGGGACGCCAATCGCAGAAGGACGCCGTCGCGGCGTTACTGGACCGGGCCGCCGACGGCGCCGGGAGCGTCATCACGGTGACGGGTCAGCCGGGCGTCGGCAAGACCAGGCTGGTCCGCGAGTCGGCCGGCGAGGCGCGCAAGCGCGGTTTCGAAGTGTTCGTCACCTATTGCGAATCCCACACTCGGGAGATCCCGCTCTACGTCGTCTCCCGGCTGTTGCGCACCGTCTTCGGGATCGGCCATCTCACGCTCGAACTGGCGCGGGCGCGGGTCCGCAGCAAAATTCCCGACGCCGCTGCGCAGGACTTGCTGCTGCTCGACGACCTGCTCGGCATCCGCGACACCGATGCACCGTTGCCCGATGTCAGTCCGGACGCGCGCCGTCGCCGCCTGCTCGACCTCATCAACACCATCTCGCTGGCACGCACGGAGCCCGCGGTCTACGTCATCGAGGACGTCCAGTGGATCGACAGCGTCAGCGAGGCGCTGCTCGCCGACTTCGCGGCGGCGATACCCGCAATGCAGGCGGTACTGATCGTCGCCTACCGGCCCGAATATTCCGGGACCCTGTCATGCATCGCCGGTGCTCATGCCTTTTCGCTTGTGCCGCTGAGTGATTCGGAAATCGCAGAGTTGATCAAAGGGCTGCTGGGTGAGCATCCTTCGGTGCTCGGACTGTCGAGCGTGATCGCCGAACGAGCGGCGGGCCTGCCGTTCTGTGCCGAAGAAATCGTGCGCGATCTGGCCGAGCGTTGTGAACTCTCGGGCGGGCCGGGCGCCTATGTGTGCGTGCGGGAGGTGCGGGATATCCACGTGCCGGCCAGTGTGCAAGCGATTATCGGCGCCCGCATCGATCGGCTCAGCGCTGCCGCGAAGCTCACCCTGAACGCGGCCGCCGTCATCGGCGCACAGTTCGATTCCGAATTGCTGGAGTCCCTGCTGGACTCACCGGATCTGGCGCCGCTGATCGAGGCCGAGCTCGTCGAACAGGTCGCGTTCACCCCGCACGCCACCTACGCGTTCTGCCATCCGCTCATCCAGGCGGTGGCATATGAATCGCAATTGAAGGCCGGGCGGTCCGACTTCCACCGTCGGGTGGCCGCGGTGATGCAACGAACGCACGGTGGGTTCACCGGCGAGGAGGCGGCCGTCGTCGCCACCCAGTACGCGGCCGCCGGCGACCTGCGGGATGCGTTCGACTGGCACATGCAGGCGGCGACCTGGTATGGCGCGCGGGACATCCGGGCGGCCCGGAAGAGTTGGCAGCAGGCGCTGCTTGTCGCCGACCAACTGCCCGGCGACGACGCCGATCGCCTGGCCATGCGGATCGCGCCGCGGGCGCTATTGTGCGGCAGCGCTTTTCAGGTGGGTGGCACGCCGGCCGACACCGGCTTCGACGAATTGCGGGAACTCACCACCGTCGCCGGCGACAAGAAGTCACTCGCCGTCGGAATGGCCGGGCACCTGACCACACTGACGTTCAATGCGCGCCATCGCGAGGCGGCGACCATGGCGTCGGAGTTCGCCACCCTCGTCGAGTCGATCGGCGACCCGGCGATGACGGTCGGGCTGTTCTACGCGGCCGCTCAGGCCAAATGGGAAGCGGGCGAGGCGACCGAGAGTCTGCGGTTGGCCCAACGGGTTATCGACATCGCCGACGGCGACGCCACCATGGGTGACTTCGTGATCGGATCGCCGCTGGCCTGGGCGCTCACGCTGCGCGGTGCCGCCGAGATGTGCCTGGGACGGTCGGGCTGGCGGGAGGACCTCAGGGCCGGAATCGTGCTGGCCCGGACGGCCGACGACGCCGCCCGGTCGTTTGTGCAGCTGTACAAGTACGCGGCCGCCATCCAGAACGGCGCCATCCAGCCCACTGCGCGAGACCTGGCTCTGGCGGACGAGTCGCTGGAAGTCGCCCGGCAATCCGGCGACAACGTCGCCGTCGCCTACGCGCTGATTAATTGCGCTATCGCCTTGTTGCACAAGGATTCTGAAGCCAGTGGCCTGGAATATCTGGCGCAGGCCAAACAGATGCTCGTGACCGAACAGCTGACCATGACGCTGCGCCGAATGTCCGTTATCGAATTCGCCCGCGAGCGCGCCCGATCCGGGGACATCGACGGCGCGATCGAGCTGGCCAACGGGGTTCTGGCCCAGCAGTTTGACACCGGGGAGATGATTTTCCGCGGCCCTGCCACAACGGCGTTGGTCGAGGCGCTGCTGGCGCGCGGCTCCGCTGCCGATTTCGAAGACGCCGAACGCGCGGTCGACACCCTCGAGGCGGTACCGACAGAACCTGGATTCGTGCTGCACCAGCTCCCGATACTGCGGCTGCGCGCGCTGCTGGCGCGGGCGCGGGGTGACGACGACGGGTATCGGCAATTCTCAAAGCGCTTCCGGGACAAGGCGAAAGAGGCCGAGTTCGAGGGATATCTGGCGCAGGCCGAAGAAATGCTCGGCGCTTGACGGTGGCGACCTGCGTCGCCGTGCTGCGCCGCGCTTGCCACCGGGCCTTTCGCCGAATGTGCTCTCAGGTCGGTTTTTTGAGGCCAATCGCGATCTGTGTGCAGTTTCGGCGGCCTCAGTTCAGTCTCGGCGCGTGCGGCCTGGGCATGCGGGCGGCCGGCTCGCCGAGACTGTAGTGAGGGTGTGGTTTTGAGCCGATTTTTCGCAGCAGTTACACGTTCGGCGCGGGCCGCGAAGTCAATCAGGCGATCGCTACGAATTCAGCCCTGCTGGACGACGTTCGACTGGCCGGACTTGGTGATCTTCGGCGAGCCCGAGTGATACGTCACCTGGTTTTGCAGACCGGAGGCCGTGATCGTGTCGACAGCGTCGACGGTGATCGAGTTCTTCACGCCGGACACGGTGAGGCTGGCGCAGTGGCCGGTGATCGTGACAATGTTGGACACCCCGCTGACGTTGACGATGTTGTCGCTGCAGGCAATGGTCCGACTCTCGCTGACGCCGCTGACGGTGATGGTGCCGCCGGCGGGTGGGCCGCCTGACGGCGCGGTCGGCGCGCTGGGGATGGTCGGGATGGCAACGGAGGGAATGGGAGGCAGCGCGATGCTCGGGACGGTCCTGGGCGCAGCGCTGGCCGGTCCAGCGCTCGGGGTCGTCGGCGCGACCGACCCGCCATGCGAGAAGCGGTGCGTGGCGACGGCGAAGATCCCGCCGATCAGCACCAGTACCCCAATGACCACAAACGCGGCCACGACCCAAATGACTCGACTGCCCGAGGACGATCTCGGCGCTGCGCCGGAGTAGGGGAGGCCTTGAGGATACGAGCCGTACGGGGGCGGTGGCGGTGGCGGTGTGTAGGCGTAGCCGGGCGGTTGAGTTCCACCCAGTTCGGACGCCCGTGCGTAATCGGCCAACGGTTGCTCCAGCTGCCGGATCCGATCTTCCGGGTCATCGTCTGGCTTCATGCACAGATGCTCCCACACGGCGGTTCGTTCTTACATTGTTGTTTGCTTCCTCTGTAGTTTCGGAGGGTGCCCGATTTGCCGAACCGCCAGATCCTGTTGCGTCGCCGTCCCACCGGTCTGGTCGAGCCCGGTGACACCCAGCTGATCACGTCGGCGGCACCCCAGCCCGCCGAGGGCGAGGCGTTGCTTCGCACCACCTATGTGGGGATCGACGCCGCCGCCCGCACTTGGCTCGACGACCAGCCCGGGTACCTGCCGCCGGTGCAAGTGGGCGAGGTGATCCGTGCCGCCGGGATCGGCGAAGTGGTCGAGACGCGCTGTGCCGCTTATGCCGTCGGCGATGTGGTCACCACGCTGACCGGCTTTCAGGAGTACGTGATCATCCGCGACGACGTGTTCAGCACGCCGATCCCCGGCGAGGACGACCAGCTGGCGATCATGTCGGTGTACGGCCCGACCGGTGCCACCGCCTACTTCGGGATGACCGACATCGGCCGGCCGCGCGGCGGGGAGACGGTGGTGATCTCGGCGGCCGCCGGCGCCACCGGATCGGTGGCGGGGCAGATCGCCAAGATCGCCGGAGCCCGGGTGGTGGGCATCGCGGGCGGGCCGGAGAAGTGCCGCGCGGTGGTCGAGGACTTCGGGTTCGACGCGTGCATCGACTACCAGAACGACGACCTGCCCGCGGCGCTCAAAGAGCACTGCCCCCGACGCGTCGACGTCTACTTCGACAACGTCGGCGGGCCCATCCTCGACGCGGTGCTCGGTCGGCTCAACCACAATGCCCGCGTTGTGCTCTGCGGCGTCATCTCCAGCTACCTGACCGGAGACCACCCCGGGCCGGCGAACTATGTGAACCTGCTGTCCAAGACCGCGCTGATGCAGGGCTTCAACTCCCTGCACCAGTGGGGCCGCTTCGACGAGGCATTCGCCAACCTCCGTCAGTGGGAGGCCGAGGGACGCCTGCGGCACCGGCAGACCATTTTCGAGGGCATCGAATCCTGCGTCGACGCCCTCAACGGGCTGTTCATCGGCGCCAACATCGGCAAGACGCTGGTCAAGCTCAGCGAACCGACCAGCGGGTAGGGCCGCACCACCGGTTACCTTGCCGCACAACGATTATCGCGGATTATCGCGGATTATCGCGGATTGTCGCGCGGGCCGTCAGTTCACGCCGGCCGCCCTACCACCGCCCAATTCAGGCCTAGTCTTCCGCCAGGACGCGATGCAGGGTCTTCTTGGCGTCGGTCAGGGCTTCCAGCACTTTGGTCCGGGTTTCGGCGAGCTGCTGCTTCTGCTCGTCGGTGCCGGTCCAGACGATGGTGCGGGCCAGTCCCGCGATTTCGAAGAGCGTCCTGCGGATCTTGAAGACATCGCCGAACTTGGCTGCGCGGGACAGGAATGCCTGAGCGGTCTCGCTGGTGACACCGCGCCACGCCAGCAGGTTCTGGCCGAACTCGGTCAGGGTGGCGACGCCGTTGTCCACGGTCACCACGCCGCGACCGGCGAGCAGTCCGATGGCGAGGTCGGCCATCTCCTGCGGCGGGGTGATCGCACCGTCGGTCTTGTCGGAGACCCGCTGCACGACCTGCGCCGCGTCAGCCGGCCCGTCGAGCAGCATCGCGGCGGTGCCGAAGGCCGCGCGCTTGAGCGGGCCCCGGCCATGCTTGCCGAAGCCGGGAACGCCGCCCCAGCCGGGACCGCCACCCCAGCCGGGGCCGCCGGCCCCGGGACCGCCACCCCAGCCGGGACCCCCGAAACCGGGTCCGCCGAAACCAGGCCCGCCAAAGCCGGGGCCACCACCGAAGAATCCACCACCGAACATGTCCACTGCTTCCTTTCCTGTGATGACGACTGTCACCGATATATCAACTTCCTTGATACCAGCGATCGCACCGGTGTCAACTGCGTTGATGGCCTATGCGCTGGAGGCTTGGCCCGGCGCGTCGGTGTCGAGGCTTTCGCGCGACCTGTCTGACTGCGCCACCATGATCTTGGCCGCCACGTCGTCGAGCGCGCTCTGCAGCATCCGGGACAGCAGTGTCATCGCCAGAGGTCTTGTCCGGGTTGCATTTTCGGCGATATCGGCCCAGCCCGGCGTGGCGAACCCGGATTCGACGAACGGATTCCACACGTCATTGACATACATCTGCAGGACCAGGTCGGCGATCTCGTGCTGATGCCGGTCGACCTCGAGCAGGGTGTCGACCAGGCGGTCCAAGGTCATGCCCGCCGCCACCATCTGCTCGATCTCGGTCAGCATCGCGAGATCGCGGACGGCGACCGTGTCGTCGTCGACATCGGCGATCAGCCCCAACCGGGCCAGCGCCTCCTCCGCCGCTTCGCCCAGTCGCTCGGCCAGCTCCGCGCGCGGCATATTCGCCGGCAAGCTGGCGGCGAATGGACTCAACACCTGGGTCGCCAGATTGCGGACCTGGTCCTCCGAGTCGCTGCTGCGTTCGATCAGCTTGCGGATGATGTCGAGTGAGAGGCCCTGCGTCCGTAGCTGCTTGACCCGCTCGATCAGCGCGACGTGCTCGCTGGAGTACACACCGACGCGCCCGCGCCGCTCGGGCGGAGGGATCAGGCCCAGCGTTTGCCACTCGCGGATATTGCGCGCCGTCATCGCGACGCGCTGAGCAAGCTGGTCGATCGTAAGCTCCATTAGCTCGGAAGATTACACCGTTGACTGTTACGGAACTGACCGTTACGGTTCAAACCGTAACAATTGGGGCGCGGACAAGGGGCCTGCGATGGTGGTGAAATACGACGCACGCCTGGCCCGGTCGGTCTTGCCGTCCATCGCCAAGGGGCTGGTGAAGAACCTCAGCGTCGACATTGCGGCGAAGTTCTCGCACCGGACGTATCCGGGTGTCGCGGACACGGCGTTCGATCCCTTCGACCCGGTCACGGCGGCCAATCCCTACCCCGGTTACCGGGAGCTGCTGGCGGGCCCGCGGGTCCACTTCAACCGCCGCCGAGGCATTTTCATCCTTAGCCGGCACGATGACGTCCGCACGGCCGCCCGCGCCGACGCGCTGCTGTCCAGCCGGGAGGGCGTGGTGCGCTCGCGCGTCGAGGCGCCGATTCTGCTGCACCTGGATCGCCCGAGGCACACCGAGCTGCGGCGCAAGGTGCAACCGGCCTTCGCGCGCGGGGCGCTGCACAGCTGGCAGCCGATGGTGGATCGGCTGGCCCGCGAACTGGTGACGGGCCTGCTCGAACGGCCGGGAGCCGATGTCGTGCGGTCGCTGGCGGTGCCGATGCCGATGCGGATGATCGCCTACATCCTGGGCGTCCCACCCGAAGACGAGAAGTTCTTCCGGCGTTGGTCCAACGAGGCCATCCGGGTGGCCAACGTCCAGTCGACGCCGCGCGGGCTGAGTCAGATCGCCCCCACCTGCTACGGAGTCCGCCAGTTACACACCTACTTTCAGACCCAACTCGAAAGAGGCGCGTTGCTGGGCGAGAACACCGTGATGGGGCGGCTGGTCGCCAACACCGAAGACGGTGAGATCACCGCCGACGAGATGTTCTTCTTCGTGCTCCTGTTGCTGCTGGCGGGGAACGAGACGACGACCAACCTGCTCGGCGCCATGTTCCTGGTCCTGTCGCAGCATCCCGACCAGTTCGAACAGATCCGCGCCGATCCCGACGGATTACTCGGCAGCGCCATCGAGGAGCTGCTGCGGTATATCTCGCCGATCCAGGGCTTCTACCGAACTGCGCTGCGCGACTACCATGTTGGCGACGCCGTCATCCCCGCCGACTCCCGCGTCGCCCTGCTGTGGGGTGCCGCCAACCGTGACCCGCGCGTCTACGACAACCCCGACGCCTTTGTCGCCGCACGCAATCCCACCAACCACGTCGCGTTCGGATCCGGTGTCCACCTGTGTCTGGGCGCCGGACTGGCCCGCATGGAGGGCAAGGCGGTGCTGCGCGAGCTGGTCGAGCGGGTGGACCGCATCGATGTGGTCGGTGCGCCGGAGTGGACGACCAACAGCTCACTGCGGGGATTGAAACGGATGGAGGTCAGTCTGCATGGCAGATAGGGTTTTTATCGTCGGCGTCGGAATGACGAAGTTCGAGAAGCCCGGCCGCCGCGAGGGCTGGGACTATCCCGACATGGCCCGCGAATCGGGTGGAAATGCATTGGCGGACGCGGGCATCGACTATCGAGAGGTTCAGGAAGCCTACGTCGGCTACGTCTACGGCGAGTCCACCTCGGGACAGCGCGCGGTCTACGAACTCGGCATGACCGGCATCCCGGTGGTCAACGTCAACAACAACTGCTCGACGGGTTCGACGGCACTGTTCCTGGCCGCCAGGGCAATTCGCGGAGGACTGGCCGACTGTGCACTGGCGCTGGGCTTCGAGAAGATGCAGCCGGGCTCGCTGGGATCGACCTATGACGACCGGGCGCAACCGATGGAGAAGCACATCCTGGCGATGGCCGAGATCTCCGAAGTGCTGTTTCCGCCCGCACCCTGGATGTTCGGGGCGGCCGGCCGTGAACACATGCGCGAATACGGCTCTACCGCCGAGCATTTCGCCAAGATCGGGTACAAGAACCACAAACACTCGGTGAACAACCCGTACGCCCAGTTCCAGGACGAGTACACCCTCGACGACATCCTGGCCGCTCGAATGATCTACGACCCGCTGACTAAACTGCAGTGCTCGCCCACGTCGGACGGATCGGGCGCGGCCATCCTGGCCAGCGAGCGATTCGTCGACGAACACGACCTGGCCGCCCAAGCCGTCGAGATCGTCGGGCAGGCGATGACCACCGACTTCGCCGACAGCTTCGACGGCACCTGCAAGGCACTGATCGGCCACCACATGAACGTGGCCGCGGCCCGCAGTGTGTACGAGCAGAGTGGACTGGGGCCCAGCGACTTTCAGGTCATCGAACTGCACGACTGCTTCTCCGCGAACGAACTGCTGCTCTACGAGGCCCTCGGATTGTGCGGCGAAGGAGAAGCGCCCAAATTGATCGACAACGGCGACACCACCTACGGCGGGCGCTGGGTGGTCAACCCGTCGGGCGGGCTGATTTCCAAGGGGCATCCGTTGGGTGCCACCGGGTTGGCGCAGTGCGCGGAGCTGACCTGGCAGCTGCGCGGCACCGCCGACAAAAGGCAGGTCGAGGGCGTCAGCGCAGCGCTGCAACACAACATCGGGCTCGGCGGCGCTGCCGTCGTCACCGCTTACCAGCGGGCCGAGCGATAGCAGGAGGGAACCACATATGGGACACATCGAAGCCAGTCGCACGCTGGCGGCCGACCCGGCGGATCTGTGGGCCACCGTCGCTGACCCAGGGTCCTGGGACAAGTGGTTCACCGTCCACGAGCGCTGGCTCGGCGAGGCGCCGGCCGTGCTCACCGAGGGCGACACGCTCACCGCGAAGATCGTCATGCTCGGCATGGCCAACAAGATCGAGTGGACCGTCGAGGAAATGAATGCGCCCAGCAGAATGGTGATGTCGGGCACCGGAATGGCCGGGGTCAAGGCGCGTTTCACGTTCAGCATCGACCCGGCCGACGGTGGATCGAACTTCACTGTCGCCGGCGACTTCGAGGGTGCTTTGATCAAGGGTGCACTGGGCAAGGCCGTGGAGAAGGACGGGATGAAGCAGCTCGACAAGACTCTCGAGCAACTGGACGCGGTTGCGGTGTCGCATGGGGTCGGCGGGGGGGAGCATGCCTGACGAGGTGGCATTCGACGACAGTGGGCTCTGCCGGTGGACCGACGAGGAGCGGTTCGTGGTCACCCCGGAGCGGGTTGCCGAATACGCCGCGGCCACCAACGATCCCATCGAGGCGCACCGCAGTGGCGCCGCGGCGCCGCCGGTGTTCGCGATCGTCCCGGTGTTCGATGCCATGCTCAGCCCGGCCGTCGATGTCATGCCGGTGGAACTGATCCCTCGAGTGGTACACGGAGAGCAGGACTTTCGCTTCCACCGGGCGATTCGGCCGGGTGAAGAGTTGTTGTCGCGGGCCAAGATGATCGGATACGAGGGTCTGCCCAACGGGACCCGTGCGACGATCCTGATGGAATGCCGTTCGCTCGACGGGGAGCTGGTCAACGAGCAGTACGCGACCTGCTTCGTGCGCAAGTTCGACGCCGGCAAGAAGGTCGGCGAGCTCGGCCCCGGCCATAAGTTCGACGCCGGACTGCGGGGGCAGGCGCCCGTCGCCAAGGTCACCCAGCACGTCGACGCCGACCAGACGTTCCGGTACGCGCAGGCCTCGGGTGACCCGATGCCGGTCCACCTCGACGAGGAAGTGGCCAAGGCCGCCGGGCTGCCCGGCATCATCGCCCACGGCTTGTGCACGATGGCATTCGCTTCGTGGGCGTTGCTGACCGAGCTGGCCGACTCGGATGTGAACAGGCTCAAGCGCTTTGCCGTCAGGTTCTCGAAGATGGTGCTGCCCGGAGACGACATCGAGACGCACATCTGGCGCACCGGGTCGTCCGCTGGAGTCACCAGCTTTGCCTTCGAGACCGTTCGCGGCGAGGATCTGGTGCTCACCGACGGACTAGCCGAAATCGCGGACTGAAGGAAGGCAGAAAGTGGGAGTTTTAGAGGGACGCGTCGCCGTCATCACCGGTGCCGGGCGTGGCATCGGCCGGGAACACGCACTGCTGTTCGCCGCCGAAGGCGCCGCGGTGGTGGTCAACGACCTGGGCGGCGACAACACCGGCGAAGGCTCCGACGCGGGACCGGCATCCGAAGTCGTCGACGAGATCGTCGCCGCCGGTGGCCGCGCGGTGGCCAACAACGCGAACGTCTCCGATTGGGATGGAGCGAAAAGCCTTGTGGAGCAAGCCGTCAGTGAGTTCGGCCAGCTCGACGTCCTGGTCAACAACGCAGGCATCCTGCGCGACTCCTTCATCCCCGGGCTGGACGAGTCCCAATGGGACGCCGTCATCGCCGTTCACCTCAAGGGGCACTTCGCCACCCTGCGCCATGCCGCCGAGTACTGGAAGGCGCGGACCAAGGCCGGTGACCGGCCCAAGGCGGCGGTAATCAACACCGCGTCCGGGTCGGGGACCACGCTGCCCAATCCAGGCCAGGCCAACTACGGCGCGGCCAAGGCCGCGATCGCGGCGCTGACACTGGTCGCGGCCGCCGAACTGGACCGCTACGGAGTGCGGGTCAATGCCATCGCACCGATCGCGCGCACCCGGTTGACGCTGGCCACGCCGGGGATGGGCAACCTGATGGCCGAGCCGGACGACGGCAGCTTCGACCTGTTCTCGCCGGCTAACATTTCGCCGCTGGTCGCCTACCTGGCGATGGAGAACTGCCCGATAACCGGCCATGTGTATGCCGTCCAGGGCGGTGCGATTTCCCAGCTCGGGGGGTGGCACGACGTCGCGACCATCGAAACCGACGCACTTTGGCAGATCGAGGACATCGCCGCGCGGCTACCACACTGACCGGCGGGTATGTCCAGCCAGACGCCTGGCGGTGCGCGAGAAATCCACTTCAGACGAGCGGGAACGGCCGGATGCGGATGCGGTCGCCCCCTGACGCATGGTTGTATAACAGCGTTTGCGAAAGTTGCTAGGGGATGGCGCCGAGTCGGACGTCCCGGTCGATTGATGGGTGGTTTGTGTATGGATCGTCGCAGCATGTTGACGATGGCGGGGATGGGAATGCTTGCTGCTGCGGTCGGCGTCCCGAACATTCCGGAGGCCCAAGCCGGGCCCTACATCTTCAACGACGAGTTCGACGGCCCTGCCGGCTCAGGCCCCGATCCCGCCAAATGGACAGTGCAGACCTGGCAGGACGACGTGTTCCCGCCGGTCGACGGGATATACCGCAACGATCGCCGAAACGTGTTCCAGGACGGCAAGTCCAACCTCGTCCTGATGGCAACCCAGGAGATGGGCACCTACTACAGCGGCAAACTGCGCGGCAACTTTCGGAGCATGATCAACCAGACCTGGGAAGCGAAGATCAAGCTGGACTGCTTGACCGTCGGCCTGTGGCCCTCGTTCTGGGGTGTCAACGAGGATCCGCTGCCAGACGGTGAGGTCGACATTTTCGAGTGGTACGGCAACGGCAGCTGGCCGGCGGGGACCACGGTCCACGCGGCATCCAACGGGAAGACGTGGGAAGGCAAATCGATCCCCGGTCTGGTCGACGGCAACTGGCACGTATGGCAAATGCATTGGGGTGAGGACGGATTCAAGTTCTCGCGAGACGGTGCACCGTACTTCAGTGTTCCGCCGAAGCCCATCCAGGTGCATGGCGGCGCTCCGGGTGACCTGCGGTGGCCGTTCAACAATCCCGGCTACTGGATGACTCCGATGTTCACCCTCGCGGTCGGTGGGGTCGGCGCAGGCGACCCGGCGGCGGGTCAATTCCCGGCGGCCATGCTGATCGACTACATCCGGATCTATTAGCATTAGCCGACGCTATTTCTCCGCCTTGATCACCTGAACCAGGTTGAACTGCCAGCGCTCGACGAGCCGGAAGCCCAGGTCGTGCGGAACCGCGAAAGCGGGTGTCGGGCCGTAGACCGGGCCGGGCGGAATCGCCACACCCTGCTCGTGCGCGGGCATCGACTTGTCGGCTTGGGTGATGATCCATACCACGCGGCACCGACTCAACGGCCTGGCGACAACCTCCGGGATCAGGTTGGTGTCGAAGACATCGCGGCGGTCCGTGGCGCGCTGCCAAAGGGTGAGGTCGACCAGCTTCCGATAGGCATCAGGGCGCGCCGCCAGCAACGGTCGCATCGGGGCAGGCATGAAGGTCACGGTGTCGTTGACGAGCAGGCAATCACCCGGTGCTGCCTGTGCCGTGATCAGATCGGCGACCTGACTGTAGTCCATGCCGTATTTAGCGTACGGGTTACTTTGCACACGAACGTAATTCGGCGCGGCAGCGACGGCGAAAAGGCTCACCAGAGCCACCGCCACCCACGGTCTGACCGCCAATGCGCCGACACAGACCCCCAGGACCAGTGCCATCGCCGGTGCGGTGAAGGACAGGTAACGCGGCGTGTAGACCGGGTGAGTCAGCGCCGACAAGGTGACGACGAGGGCGGTCGGTATCACGATCCAGGCACCCGCTAACGTCAGCAGTTGCCGATCTGTCTGCGCGAGTTTCGCGGATGTGAAGAGCCACAAGGCAATAGCCGCTGCTAGCACGATCGCGGACAACAGCGCGAACGCGGGGCTTCTTTCGAAGTATTGCTGAACCAGCACGTCTTCGATCGTTCGGTGGCCGATCGGCGCGATCCATTTGACCTGGTGAACCTGGCCAACGACCTCAATCACGAACGGCGCCAAGGCGCAAACAGTCAGAACCGACGTGACGGCGAACTGGATCAGGACCTTTTGACGGCGCAGGAAAGCGCACATGTAGACGACGTGCGCCAGCAGCACCAGCACCAGATACACTTCGAGCAGCACCGCCAGCGCCAGGGCAATCCCGTAACACAGCCAGATCCAACGGCTTTCACGACGGGCAGCGACGACGAGCAGCACGGTCAGCCACACGGCGGCCATCATCGACATCGCGTAGGGGCGAGCCTCGATACCTGCCCAGGTCGTCCGCGGCAAGATTCCGCACAAAACTCCGGCGCTCAGAGCGACGGTGCGAGACGAGAACTGCTTGCCCAGCACCACGATTCCCGCCGCCGCACCGCCCGCGGCCAGACCGCTGGGCACGCGCGACCAGAACTCGGTGGGCGGAAAGATCTGAAACCAGCCGTGCATGAACAGGTAGTACAGGCCGTGCACCGCGTCGACGTTGCCCAACATCTGCCACAGCTGACCAAGCGATCGGCTGTACGACGCCGAAATGGTTGCGGCTTCGTCGTACCAGAAAGACGGACGGGCGGCGCCGGCCAGACTCACCGCGGCGGCCAGCACGCAGGCGATCAACGGATCCAGACGCCGCGACACACCGCTATGTTGCCAGAGCCGTTCAGCGCGCAGTGTTCGCCTCGACGCGCCGCTAGCCTTCCGCCTTCTTGATCTGTTCATGCAGGTCAGCTGCGGATAGCTGGGCGCCCAGAAACGCTCCGGTGGTGGGCAGGCTCAGGTGCAGCTCGGAGGCGCCGCTGATGGCGATCTGGCCGTGTTCGAGTTCGAAGTCGAGCACGTGGCCGCCGCCGGTGCGGTCGCTGTCCAGGAAGTGCAGGTGGTAGCCGGCCACCGAGATGCCCTGCTCGAAGTCGGGGGTGCGGAACCCGACCAGGGTTCCGATCGCATCCGTGGTCCGGGTTTCGGCCTGCCCCTCGGTCGCTTCCGTCAGGGGCGGATAGGGCTGGTGCTGGGCCATCACGGTGCGGGTGTGCAGCACGGCGAAGCGCCCGGTGACCTTGACGGCATAGATCAGGTTGGCGCTGGCGATCTGGTGGTCGACGGCGGCGATGACGCCGGCGCGGTCGGTGCGGTTTCGGATCGCGATCTCGGTGTCGGCGTGAAATCGGGTCACCGCCGCAAAGGGCGTCAGATCGGTTGGCGCCGCCGGGGTGGCGGTGCCGTCGGCTCGCAGCCGGTAGCAGACGCCGTCGAGGACGACCATCTCACCGTCCAGGCGGTTGAACGTGCCGAGGCCGAAGTCGCCGTGTCGCAGGATCTGCGCGACGGTGACGTCGCCGTCGTAGACGCCGTCGAGCAGAGCGCTGATGGTCGAGAACTGATACACCTCGTCGTCATGGCCGGCCGTTGCCGGATGATGTGCCCGTTGGTGGGCGAGAAGTGTTGCAGCCCAACGGCGGAACCGTTCAGGTGCGCTGGGTGTGCCGGGCGAGGTCATTCGAACGGATCGTCGTGCAGGTGGGCGGCCAGCTCGATATTGCGGCTGTAGTCGACGGGAACGTCGATCAAGGAGGGGCCCGGCTCGGCCAATGCCCGTCGCAGCGTGGTGCCGAATTCGTCCATGGTCCTCACCCGGTAGCCGTGGGCGCCGAATGCCGCTGCATACGAGACGATGTCGTAGTCGCCGAGCTGCACGCCGGATTTGCGCCCATATTTCATGACTTCCTGGAAGGCCACCATATCGTAGGTGTTGTCGCGCAAGATGATGTGAGTGAACGTCAGTGCCAGGCGGGTCGCCGTCTCCAATTCCTGTGCGGAGAACAGGAAACCGCCGTCGCCGGAGACCGAGACGACGTGGGAGCCGGGCCGTACCAGGCAGGCCGCCATCGCCCAGGGCAGCGCGACCCCCAGGGTTTGCTGCCCGTTGGAGAACAGTAGCCGTCGCGGCTGGTAGACGCGGAAGTGCCGGGCCATGTAGATGTACACCGACCCCACGTCGCAGGTGATGGTGGCGTTGTCGTCGAGTTCCTCGCGCAGCCGTAACAGCACGGCTACCGGGTTGAGCCCCGAGCCCTGTGGCGGGCGGTTCAGCGCGGCGGTGTCGATGTCGGCCAGGGCGTCGCGCTGCGTGGCGATCTGCGCCTGATATTCGGGGGTCAGCGAGAGGTGATCCACCAGGCACGCATTCAGTGCCCTGAGGGTTTCGGCGACGTTGCCGCGCAGCTCCAGCGTGGGTTGATAGCTGTTGTCGATGTCGGCGGGCAGCGAGTCGACATGCACGACGGAGCGTCCCTGTAGGTGTCGGTCGGTGTTCCACAACGCGGGGTCGTACTCCACCGCGTCGTAGCCGACGGCGATCAGCACGTCGGCGTGGTCGACGACGAGATCGCCCGGCTGGTTGCGGAATAGCCCCACCCGGCCCAGGTAGCGGTCTTCCAGTGCGCGCGAGATCACGCCGGCCGCCTGGAAGGTCTCCACCACCGGCAACCCGGTGGCCTCGACGAGGGCACGCAGCGCCGCGCAGCTTTCGGGATCGGCGCCGCGCGCCCCCACCAACAGCGCCGGACGTTGTGCGTCGCGGATCAGCCGACTGGCCTCGACGATCGCCGGGGGCGGGGCGGCGGCGAGCGGGGGAATCGGCAGCCGGGCCGTGATACCCGCCGTGGTCGATGCGGCCAGCACATCGGCCGGCAGTACCACGGCCGTCGCGCCGCGCGGCTCGGCGATCGCGGCACGGAACGCGCTGACGAGCGTCTCGGCGACGTTGTCGGGGTCGTTGACCTCGCCGGTGAACTTGGTGACCGTCTTGAGCAGCGCAGCGGCGTCCATCGACTGATGGGTGCGCTTGAGCCGGTCCTCGCGGCTCACGGCGCCGCACAGCGCCACCACCGGATCCTGCTCGGTGTTGGCGGTCAGCAGCCCGGTGGCCAGGTTGGTGGTGCCCGGACCGGACGTCACCAGCACGACGCCGGGGACACCGGTGAGCCGGCCGATCGCCTGGGCCATGAACGCCGCGTTCTGTTCGTGGCGGCAAACCACCAATTGCGGCCCGCCGTCGACGAGGGCGTCGTACACCGCGTCGATCTTGGCGCCCGGCACCCCGAAGATGTATTCGACGCCCTGCGCCGACAGCACGTCGACGATTTTCTGCGCGCTGCGCACGGCACCGCTGTTTGCCATACCGATGATTGTGGCCGCAACTATGCCTTACAGTCTTGTCGTGCCGAGTCTTGACAAGGCGGGAAGCGGCGTCGACGGTTTGCTGAAGTCGCCGTTCTCCGGCTTGGCGCCGTGGGTGCTGCTCTCGGTGTTCTCCACGCCGGGCCACTTCGAACTGGCCGTCTGCATCGCCCTGGGCACGTCGTTGCTGACGATGCTGCTCTCGGCGGTGCGTGCTGCAGTTGGCAGCGATCTTCGTCGCGGTCGCGTTGACCGAGTTTTATCCGGGCCACGCCGCCGCCAAGGCGGCTCCGGCGGCGGGGGAGACGCCCGACGAACCGGCGCCGTCGATGGTCAAGCTGATCGATTGGCTGCCGAGCTTCGTCCTGGTCGCGGGCATCTTCGGGTGGTCGACCGGGGCGGTGTCCGAGGGGGTCGGAATCGGCATGGTCGTCGCCGGCATTGTCGGCAGTTCGCTGGTCGCCAAGCTCTCCCCGGCAGCGGATTCGAACGTATGATCGATAAATGGCTCCGCTCGGGTCGATCGGGTACAACGGGCAGCCGGTCCGCAACCCGTTTCGGGTGGTGCGTCCTCCGGTCACGGTGCTGGTTGACCTGACGGTGCTCTTCCCGCGCGAGCCGCACCGCTCCGGCCGGTACCAGCCCAACGGTCTGCAGCTGCACAAGGTGGTCGAGGGGCGGTTGAGCTGCTGGGGTGTTTGCGAGCAGGGCGACTGGTGGGGGCTGGTGACCTATCCGATCGCGTACGGATCCAAGCGGAAAACCGTGACGCACTGGGTACCCGCGTGGACGTTGCGCCAGCAGCGCTAGTCAATGCGATGATTGCTGCTCGTGGCAGGAAGCTGGGTTTCAGTAACGGCCGGGCTCATTCCGCTCGGGCTGGTTATCTCGCTCTCACCGCTGTCGATCATCCCGGCGGTGCTGGTCCTACAGGCGCCGCGGCCGCGGCCGAGCAGTCTCGCCTTTCTCGGCGGCTGGCTATCGGGCCTGATCGCGGTGACGGCGCTTTCCGTGGCGGCGTCCGGTGCGCTGGGCGGTATGCACAAGTCGCCGCCGCACTGGGTGTCGTGGGTGCGCGTGGTCTTGGGGTCGCTGTTGATCGTGTTCGGTATCGTCCGGTGGCTGACCCGGAAACGCGAGAGCGGATCGCCGCGCTGGATGCGTTCGTTTGCCAGCATCTCCCCGCCGCGGGCGGGCATAACCGGGCTGGTGTTGGCGGTGGTGAGGCCCGATGTGTCGCTCCTCTGCGTGGCGGCCGGATTGGCCATCGGCAGCGGCCGGCTAGAAGTCGCGGGCGTCTGGGTATGCGTCGCGATCTTCGTCGTCGTTGCCGCGTCGTCTGTCGCGATCCCGATCGTGGCCTACCTGGGTGCCGGTGAGCGTCTCGACGAACCGCTGGCGCGCTTGAAGAATTGGATGGAGCAAAACGATGCCGCGCTGACGGCGGTCGTCCTCGTCGTGATCGGTCTCATGGTGCTCTACAACGGAATTCACGCGCTGTCGTAGCTAGCGGGTGGCGCGTGCCAGTTCGGCCCGGACGCGTTGAGCCCACAGCGGTGTTCCCATGTCCTCGAAGGTGCGTAATGCCTCACGCAGCGTCGCGGCGGCCTCGTCCTGGTGACCGCGTCGATGCTGGAGTTGCCCTAGCAGAATCTGGGTTCGGGCGCGTTCGAACGGCATAGGCAGCGCGTTGTGCTCGGTCATCGCCTGCTGCGCCATCTGCTCGGCCGCGTCGGTATCACCGCGGGCGGCCAGCCACATGCTGCGGCACCGAGCGCCGACCGCCAGCATCCAGGATCGGTTGAGTCTGGCGCCATGCCGTTCCAGTGACTCGATCAACGGCACCGTGTCGTCGAGATAGCCGAGCGCGACCATAGCCTCGACCGCATCCGGGATGTGCCAGGCGCAATAAATCTCCGGAGTGGGCATCGTGTCGAACTCGGTGAGCAGCGGCGCCACCGTCATCAGTGCGTCCGCGTAGTTGCCGAGCGACACGTCCAAGAAACTCAGTGTCCTGATTGGCCATTCGGCCAGGCGCGGTGCGCCGCAGCGCCGTGCGCCCTCGATGACCATTTCCGCGTCGGCGCGGGCCTCGCGGACCCGGCCGGTGTAGGCGCACACCACGGCCCGGATGGTCAGCGGGATGTCGAGAATGTCGCCACCGCCGAGCTGTTCGCCCCTTTGGAACGCATCCGCGGCGTTGGCTGCGGCCTCGTCGAAGCTGCCGCGCCATACGTCGATCAACGCGCAGTATCCCGAGACGGCCATCAGGTCTCGCTCGGCACCGTGTGCGACGAATCGTTCACGTAATGCCAGCATTTGGATTCGGGCCTCTTTGAGGCGCCCGGTCCAGGCGAAGATCAGCGGTTGCATAACGCTGGCGCGGAAGGTGATTGGCGCATCGATATTGCGGTCTTCCAGTTCGAGTGCCCGATCCAGTGCGTCCTGGTCGAGCCCCGGGCCATGCTGGAAGCTGGTCTGAACCCAATTGGTGAGCGCCTGACTCGTGATCGCCGGGAAGCCCAGTTCGTCGGCGAGCGTCACCGCTTGTCGGGCGTGCCGCAACGACTCGTCGAACTCGCCGATGTTCTCCTCGGTGAACGACAACATGAGCAGGGTGCGGACCAGCATCGCGGGGTTGCCGGCGGCGTCGTCGAGCGCGCGCTTGAGCAGATCTGCGGCGTCGGCAATTTTGTTGTCGTAGACCATGATTCCGGCAAGCAGGTTCAGCGCCAGCGCCCGCAGCGGGCCCGGCCGTACCCGGTCCATGACGGACTCCAGCTCGGCTCGGGCTTGCATGGTATTGCCGGCTTCGAAATGGTAACCGGCAGAGCGTATGCAACGCCCCGGTTTGTCGCCGCCGAGTCGGATCGCCATATCCAGCAGCTCGGCCGCGGCCGCCGGTGCGCCCCTGGCCCGAGCCGCGACCGCGGCATCATCGAGTGCTTGCATGATTTCCGGTTGCGCGCTGGCGGCGGACAGCGCGAGATGTCTGGCCTTCAGCTCGGGTAGCGCTACGACTTCGGCGAGGGCCCGGTGTGTGTGCCGGCGACTGGCTGGCTTGGCCTCGGTGTACACGCCGCGGGCAAGCAGAGGGTGCGAAAACCGCACGCGGTTGCCCTCGATCACCACGATGCCGTTGGCCTCGACGTCCTCGAGTAACTCGACCGACCGTTCCACGCTGGTGCCGGTGACCTGCGCCAGCAGCTCCACCGTTGGATCGGAGACGCATGCGGCGGCCAGCAACACCTCCCGCACGTCGTCTTCCAGGCGACCGATGCGGCGGCGCACCAGCTCGGTCAGCGTGCCGGGCAATGCCAGCTCGCCGCTTGCTGATTCATCGCCCATGGCGCGCGCGAGTTCGATCGCGTAGAACGGATTGCCGTTGGAAATCTCGGCAATCCGCACCACCTTCGACCACGGCAGCGTGCGACCTATCTTTGCCGTGATCAACGCATTAAGGCCGTCTAAACCCATGGGGCGCACATGAATTCGCTCGACCGCGTCGGTCCTGCCCAGCTCCAGCCAGGAGGTGGCGACATCGGTGGGCGATTCGGTGCGTTCGGCTACCAGCACACCGACCGGGCCTTTCAGCCGCCGCGCGGCGAAGAGCAGCGCCTCTTTGCTCGAGGCGTCCAGCCATTGCACATCGTCGATCGCCAGCAGTACGGGTGCATCCGTGCAGACCTGTTCGAGTACCGACAGGAACGCCGCGGCGACCAGGCGTTGATCGGTCACCGGCCCGTCACCACTGTCCCGCAGCAGGACCCGGTCCAGGGCGAGGCGCTGCAGGGACGGCAGTCGAGCGAAGACGTCTTGCTCGATATCGGCGATCAGGTCGGCCACCGACGCGTACGCCAGCGCCGACTCGGTGGCGCCCACCCGCGCGGAGAGCACCCGAAACCCGCGGTCGGCCGCGTCGTCGACCGCGGCCTGCCAAAGCGTGGTCTTCCCGATGCCCGCCTCGCCGGCGATGACCAATCCCGCGGCCCGGGTGCTCGCCGAAACCAAGAAGCGGGTTACCGCGTGCAATTCGACCGAACGGCTCAGCATGCCGGTCGACGAGTGCCCGACCGCGCCCGATCGAGGCTGCCCGTCGGTCGTCGGGTCGGTGACGGTGGCGGCGCTTTCTGGTAGGCGTTCCACCGGGTGCGGCATGATGTCGACGGTGCTCGGCCGGCGCAGCACAGCCACAGGCGAATTCGAGGTGGCGAGTGCGTCGCCGGCCGCCCGCGCCAATTGCACGGCGGTGGCATACCGGTCGCCGGGGTCCTTGGCCATGCCTTTGGCGATGACGTCATCGAAGGCGACCGGCACCGGGCCGACGCTCGACGGCTGCGGTGGCGGTGCCCCGAGATGGGCGGCGAGTTGCTGCTCGACGCTGTCGCCGGGAAACGGGCAGCTGCCGGTCAAGCACACGTACAGCACGCAGGCGAGCGAATAGACGTCCGAGCGCGCGTCGACGGGCGCTTTGGTGAACCGCTCCGGCGCCATGTAGTGCACCGTCCCGACCACGCCGCCGGCGGTCGTCGGGCCGGCCTCGCCGGTAACGCGTGCGATCCCGAAATCGATCAGGTAGGCGAAGTCGTCGGCGGTGACCAGGATGTTCGACGGCTTGACGTCGCGATGCACCAAACCGGCATTATGCACAGCCTGCAAGGCCTTCGCCGTCTGCTCGATGATCAGCACCGCACGCGCCGGCTCCAGGGGTCCGGCCGCGATGACGGCCTGCAAGTCGCGGCCGTCGATCAGCCGCATGTCGACGAAAAGTCGGCGTTCGATTTCCCCGTAGGTGTGGATCGGCACCACGTGCGGCTCGCTCAGCCTGGCGGCCGCGTGCGCCTCGCGGCGGAAGCGCTTTTTGAATACTGCGTCCGCTGCGTAGTGCGTCGGAAGGAGTTTCAGCGCCACGACGCGATCGGTGGCCGTGTCGTACGCCCGCCAGACTTCGCCCATGCCGCCCCGGGCAAGCAAGTCGATCAGCCGGTACTGTCCGAACGGAGCCCCTTTCACCGAGTCCTCCCAAGGCAACGGCGAACTACCCTGGGCTGAACGATAGACCTCTCTCGGCAACAGCCGCACCCATTCGAGCGGGCTTTACTTGCCGGATTGGCTCAGCGGGCCCCTTCGGTCAGGTCACGCACGCGCGCATAGCGTTCCAGGACGGCCGGCACCGAGACGGTGGTGTGCTCGCCGGTCGCCGGGGGTTTCCAGGCGGGTGGTTGGGGCGATCCGCTCAAGGCCCAGGCCGCTTGTCGGGCGGCGCCCAAAGCGACGCATTCCGCGGGACTGGGGACCAGCACCGGCACCCCGAACACCGCGGGTGCGATCTCGCGCAGCGCTTCCGATCGGGCGCCGCCGCCGATCAGCAGTATCCGGCGGGCGCGGACGCCATGCACGGTCAGCTGCGCAAGGCCCTCGGCCAGCGCGCACAGCAGCCCCTCCACCGCGGCCCTGGCCAAGTTGGCCGGCGTCGCGTTCGACACGCGCAGACCGTGTAGCGCGCCAGTCGCGTTGGGACGGTTGGGAGTTCGCTCGCCCTCTAAGTAGGGCACCAGGACCAGGCCTTCGCTGCCCGGCGGCGCCGACAGTGCCAACCGGGACAGCTCGTCGTGGTCGACCCGCAGCATCGTCGCGGCCGCGTCCAGCACCCGCGCGCCGTTGAGCGTGCACACCAGCGGAAGGTAACGGCCGGTGCCGTCGGCGAATCCGGCCACGAACCCGTTGTCGTCACGGACCGGGTCTGCGGCGACGGCGCACACCACTCCCGAGGTTCCGATCGAGACGATCGCATCACCCTCCTCGGCGCCCAGGCCGAGTGCGGCCGCGGCGTTGTCGCCCAGACCCGCACCGAATGTCTTTGTGCCACTGGTGGTTCGCTCCGATGGCCCGAGAACGGTCGGCAGCTGAGGACCGCGACCGCGTATGGCCAGCTCGACGAGGTCGAAACGGTAAGCGCCGCTGGCGGCGTCGTAGTAACCGGTGCCGCTGGCATCGCTGCGATCGGTGGTCAGCTCGGCAATCTCGGTGTGCCCACCGAGACGCCAGGTCAGCCAGTCGTGCGGCAGGCAGACCGCCGCCGTGCGATCGGCATGCTGTGGCTCGTGGTCGGCGAGCCAGCGCAGCTTGGCCACCGTCACCGCGGCCAGCGGCACGACGCCGACGGCCTGCGCCCACGCGCGGGGGCCGCCGAGCTCGTCGACCAGCGCGCGTGCCGCGTCGGCTGACCGGACGTCGTTCCATAGCAGTGCGGGACGCACCACCTGGCCGGTCTCGTCGAGACAGACCATGCCGTGTTGCTGCGCACCGACCGCGACCGCGTCGACGTCGTCGAAACCACCGGCGGCTGCGATTGCTTGCTGGGCGGCGAATTCCCATGCCGCCGGGTCGATTTCGGTGCCGTCGGGATGGGCGGCGCGGCCCTGGCGCACCACCTCGCCGGTGTCGGCATCGCAGATTAGAACCTTGCAGGCTTGAGTGGACGAATCGATACCGGCAACCAGGGTCACTTGATAAGGCTAGGTCGACACCCCGTTCGCGCCACTGTTGCCGAGCAGCAGCCCTGCGACACCGCCGGTGCCCGGGGTCCCGTTGTTCACCGAGTTCCCGCCCTTGCCGCCGTTGCCGACCAGCCCGACGGCGTTGCCGCCGTCGCCGCCGTCGTCGGAGGCTCCCGCGGCGCCGTCGCCGCCGTTCCCACCGCTGCCCAGCACCAATCCGCCGTCCGCCCCGTTTTGCCCTGATCCGCCGCTGCCGCCGTTGCCGATGAACATCCCAGCCTTGCCGGCCTGCCCGAACAGCGGGTCGCTCAGGCCGTTAAGGCCGCCGTTGCCGCCGTTGCCGACGAACTGGGCGCTGCCGCCGTTGCCGGCAACACCGTTCTGGCTACCGGTGCCCATGCCGAGCGTGGCGTTGCCGCCATTACCGCCGCTGCCGGCAAGGAGTCCGCCGCCTCCGCCGTTGCCGCCGTTCCCGCCGTCGCCGCTGATCAGCCCGGTAGCAAAGGCAAGGCCGCCGTTGCCGCCGTCTCCGCCAGGGCCGAACAGGGTCCCCCCGTCAGCGCCCGCTCCGCCATCACCGCCGCTGCCGCCGCCCAGGTTGTTCCCGTTGCCACCGGCGCCGCCGTTGCCGCCCCGGCCGAACAGCCCGGGCACGCCGCCATCACCGCCCGATGCGCCGTCGAAGGCAACGCCCGTAGCGTTGCCGCCGGCCCCGCCGTTACCGCCGCGGCCATGCAGCAGTCCGCCGGATCCACCGTTACCGCCGGCGGTGGGCGTCGTGCCGCTGAAGCCGGGCCCGCCATTGCCGCCGTTGCCCCACAGTCCGGCATCCCCGCCTCTGCCGCCGTCGAGCGTTGCGGTGCCCGGGCCACCGTTACCGCCGTTGCCAATCAGTATCCCGCCGTCCGTGCCCGGCTGCCCCGGGGCTCCGGGGGTGCCGTTGCCGATCAGCGGCCGGTTCGCCAACGCCAAGGTGGGCGCATTGACCGCGTTCAGCATGGCCTGCTCGGCGTTGGCGGCCTCGGCGCTCAGATACTGGCCCGCGCCCCCGTTCATCAGCTGGACGAACTGGCTGTGAAAAGTCGCAGCCTGCGCACTCATCGCCTGATACGCCTTGGCGTGCGCACCGAACAGCGCCGCGATGCTCGCCGAGACGTCGTCGGCACCCGCCGGCAGCACCGCCGATGTCGGGAAGGCCGCGGCCGCGTTGGCCGCGCTGATCGTCGAACCGATGCTGGCCAAATCCGAAGCTGCCGCCGACACATATTCGGTCGCCGCGATCACAAACGACATCCCGCACCTCCAGGTGTGGCACAGACGCGGCAACCGGCTTTTGCCGGTCACCGATGGAGAGCCGCCGAGGGAATACTATGCCCGCCGATGCCCGGCATCACCCGAGTTGGGCGGATGACTTTTCCGGCAACTCGCTACCGTGGCGACGGTAGGCCGACGGAGGCTGGCCCCACGCGCTGCGGAATGCCCGGGTAAACGAACTGGCACTGTCGAAGCCGACTCGGGTCGCGACTTGCAGAACGCTCAACTCGGGATCGGCAAGCAGTGCCGCGGCCCGCATCAGACGGGCCTGCTGGGTGTACTCACGCCAGGTCATCTTCAATTCGCGGTCGCACAGCCGTCGCAGCGAACGGGCGGACATACCCGCGGCAGCGGCGGCCTGGTCAATCGTGATGTCCGCCAGTGCATTACGCGTGAGTTGGAGCGCCGTCCCGAGTTGCGGATGGTTGGTCGTGGGCAAGCTGAACGGGCTCTGCGACTCGAGAAGTTCGGTGAGCAGCTCGGCGAAGCACTGGAAGTACGCATCGGCCGTCGCGCCTGACGACTGGCGGTCAATGGGCCACCGGCAGGCGTACATGATCATGTGCCGGATCAGCGGTGATACCACCACGATTCCGGCTGCTTGGCGGGCCGGTTGCATGAGGATGGGATGCAGGAATATCGACACCGAGCGCACTCGTGTGTCGATGGTGCTGATGTGCCCGAGTCCGGCGGGAATCCACGCGGCTTGTCGTTCGGACAAGATGTAGGCGCCCGCGTCGGTCTCGACTTCGAGCACACCCTGGACGACGTACTCCAGCTGATGCAGATCGTGGGCGTGCCGCGTGGTGGTGACCCGCTGCCCTTCGTAGACGAAGGCTCCCGCGGTGGGCCGACCTCCCTGGCGCATGTCAACCATCTCGGTCGTGTCCGCTGAGGACAAGATTGTGGCCGTTTGTGCAGAGACAGTCATCGCTGACCGATGGTACGACTAGAACTCATGTCAGCGCAGTCCTTTACACCGGCCACGGGTAACCGCAGGTGGACCAAGTACTACGACACCCTCGTCGCATTGTTGACGCGCGAGCAGCGTTGGCGTTCCGCGGCGGTTCGGCAGCTTGCGCCTGCCCCGGGTGAGGTGGTCGTCGATATCGGTTGTGGCACTGCATCATTGGCGCTGATGATCAAGCGCGACCAGCCGGCGGCCCGGGTGATCGGCGTCGATCCCGACCCGGAGATCCTCACCATAGCGCGCGCGAAAGTGCGCAAAGCAGGCCTGGAGATCGAATTCGTGCCTGGCATGGGGGACCGGGCCGCCGAGCTCGTCGGGCCGGGGACGGCCGACAAGACGGTCTCGAGCCTGGTGCTGCACCAGTGTCCGGTACCGATGAAGAGAGCGATCATCGGCAACATGTTCGAGCTGTTGCGGCCAGGGGGTGAACTCGTCATCGCTGACTACGGATGGCAGCGCAGCGCCCTGATGCGGCTGGGATTCCGGATCGTCCAGTACGCCGATGGCAAGAAGGACACGCAGCCCAACGCGGACGGGATCTTGCCCGAGCTTATCGAGCAGGCCGGCTTCGCGAACGTCACTGAAGCATCGGTGATTCGCACGGTGTCAGGATCTCTTTCGATCTACCGCGCAACGCGGCCCGGACTCTAATTGGTGCCGGCATTACGGTGCGGGGCAGAACTGACTGATCAGGAGCTCGACTCGAGCAGACTGTAGCCCGGGACGTAACCGGGCTCCGCGGCTGAGCATAACCAGCCCGTGCAGCGCCGCCCACAGCACTTCGGTGAGGGTGTCGACATCCTGGCGACCGGCGATCTGTGTGACTGCTTGACGCAACTCGGCGAAGGACTCCGACAGTTCGGGGGGCGTAGCCGCGTCGGCGAATCGCAATGTGGTGGCGCGGGTGAACATCGCGTCGTAGAGCGCCGGGTTCTCGGTGGCGAAGTCGATGTAGGCAAGCGCCACTCGTTTGAGCGTCGCCCTGGGGGTCCGTCGCCCGCGACGAGCATCGGACAGCACCTCGGCCAGTTCACCGAAGCCGTCGATCGCCACGGCCTCGGCGATGTCGTCCATGCCCGAGAAGTGCTTGTACAACACCGGTTGGCTGTATTCGATCTCGTCGGAGAGCCGACGCGTGGTGACGCCCTCCCAACCCTCGGTTTCGGCTAATTTCCGTGCCGTACTGATGATCAGCCGACGACGTGCGGCTTGCTCGCGAGCGCGGCGTTCATTGATAGCCATGCCTGATGATAGCACCGATATATATGGTAGCAATGCTATTGACACAGTCCGACGCTGACGCTAGCGTTGCTAGCATTACGACTTAACGGGAGGTGCGACGTGATAGAACTCGCCAAGATGCTGGCGCTGATCTCGGTGCTGGGTACGGCGGTTGTCTATGGCACGGACGTGTTCTGCGCGATTGTTCAGCGACCGGCATTGGCCCTCGTCGACGATCGTGCCCTGGTCGCGGTGATGGGCAACGTGCATCGTTACGGCGACCGGCGCATGCCGGTGCCCGGTGTCGTCGGCGGCGTGGCCGCCATCGCAAGCGCCGCACTGTTCGCGCTGGCCGGTCAATGGGACCAAACAGTTTCGGCAGGCTGTGCGGTGGTGCTACTGCTGGCGTGGATCGCGCTCTACATGCGAATCAGCGCGCCGATTAACCGCCAGCTCACCCAGGCTGCCGCCGACCATCAGGTCCCACCGAACGCACGTGCGCTGCAGTCCAACTGGGACCGCATCATCAACGCTCGTGCCATCCTGCAGGCCCTCGCACTCGCCGCGCTGTGCGTCACGCTGATCGCCTGACCGCAGTGGCCCGAGATCCCCGCATGATCCACACCTGAAGGGATAGTGATCGTGACAACACGACCGAAAACACTGGGACGACTTTTGATGCGCGCCGCACCGCTTTTCAACGCGCCGGTTGCCGCGGTGGTCAACTCGACACTCTTCGGCAGGCGGGTGAACAGCAACATCGCGATGCTCAGCTATACCGGACGCCGTTCCGGACGCACGTTCAGCATCCCAGTGGCATACCGCCGCACCGGTGACGCGGTCATGATCAGCGCCAACATGGCCGAGGCGAAGACGTGGTGGCGCAACTTCGTCGGCAGCGGAGGCCCAGTCACGGTGCGACTGGACGGGACGGAGCACACCGGGCATGCGGTTGCCGAGCGCGACGACAAGGGACGCGTCACCGTCACCGTGCGACTGACCGACTGACCCAGCCGAATCGCGTCATACCGCGATGCCGAGCGCGGTGATCAGGTCAGCAACGCGAGCAGATCGCCGCGCTCGGCATCGCGGGTCTGCCCACCCGCGTCCAGGAGCGCCTGCATGCGTTCGGCGGCCCCAGGGAGGCCCAGGGTCTCACGGAACAGTTGGTCCTCGACCTTCAGGCCGTGGCTGGGATCGCCGACGGCGGCGACAGCGGTGTCAACGGCCCGCTTGGCCCGAGCGACCGCCTCAGCCGGATACGAAGCGATGCGCGCCGCCAGCGCGTCGACGAACGGCCGCAGTTCTTCAAGTGGCAGAGCGCGATTGACGTAACCCCATGCGGCGGCGGTCTCCGCGTCGATGTCCGCACACCCGAGGACGATTTCCAGGGCCCGCGCCCGGCCGACCAACCCGGGTAACCGCTGGGTGCCGGAGCCGCCCGGGATGATCCCGACGGCGACTTCGGGCTGAGAAAGCCGGGCCTTGCCGAGCGCGGCGAACCGCATATCGAACGACAGGGCGGTCTCGCTGCCGCCGCCGCGGGCGATGCCCTCGATGACCGCGATCGTCGCCTTCGGCATGGTGCGGAACAGTTCCACCATCGCGTGGAATGGCGATAGCTCATCGTGCAAGGTGGTGTCGTCGGTGGGCATCATCTGGATGAGCTTGAGATCGGCGTGCGCGATGAAGAAGTCCGGATCCGCCGAGTCCACGATCAGCACTCGCACCTGCTCGTCGGCTGTCACTTCGGTCGCCAACCGGCCGAGTTCCAGGATGAGGTCGAGATCAAGCAGATTGATCGGCGGATGGTCGATGGTCGCGCGGCAGATCCCGTCCGCGGCCGAGATGCGAAGGCATTGGTAATCCTGGTAGGCGTTCATCGGCAGAGCTTGCCATAGCAGGCCCCTACGGATCGCCCAGGTATGCGTCGGCCCAGGCGCCGATGATCCGGCCCGCCCGATGAGCCTGGCCGCGCTTGGTGAGCAGGTGATCGGAGCCCTCGAGCGAGACGAAGCTGCGCGGGTGGCGGGCCAACCGGAAGATCTCGCTCGCGTTCGCG
>NZ_DATJYB010000256.1:0-6311 GCF_035499775.1 Mycobacterium sp.
GACCGTTGTCCGCCTTCGGGAGCAACGCCACCAGGCGACGGCCGGCGCCCATGTCGTCGCAGCCGATGCCGTCGCCGTTGCCTGCCCGGTGCCCCATGTCGAACAGGAACGGCATACCAGGCTGGCAACGCGCCAATGCCAGGCGCGCGCCGGACTCGTCGATGACGGGCGTGATGGTGCAACCGGACACCGCGTAGAGATGGGCCTCCCGGCCCGCGTCGACGATGATTTGGTGGTTGCCGTCCTTGCTGGGCGTCGACGAGCAGCGCCGTGCGCTCGATGGGACTGGGGCTCGGTATGGCTGCCTCACCGTAGCCCTGGTTCGTGGTGATACCGACGACGCGGTTGGTGAGCCAAAGCGTGGCCGGCTGGCCGGGCCCGCATCCCGGGTCGCATGACGACGGCGCGCCGGGTCTGGCAAAGGGCAACGATTCCCGCTGTCGCGGCTACGGCGGTCAGACGGCGCGATCTCATGGCTGGACTGCCGGGTCCGAAATAATGAGTTCTCCAAGGTTAGGCCACTCGGCTTTCCGCCAGGGCCGACGCTTCCCGTCGCAGCCCGCGTAGCGGGCTTGTATGCAGGGCGCGCCCAATCACGTTGTGGCTCAGCGCACCGACGCCAAAAATATTTCTTCGGAAAGTGTCCCCGAGGTGTGGCATGGCTGCTCCTACCTGTGAATCCGGTCCATCGGGGGCCGGGCCTACATAAGGAGACACCATGAAGAACACCAAGAGCCTGGCGCTGCGCAGCCAGCACATCCGCAACCTCACCCAGGCGGAGCTGCGCGTCGTCCTCGGTGGCGTCGCCGCCGGTTGCCCCGAGGGCAGCCAGCAAACCGGCGGAAACTGCACTCACTCGCACCGGACCAAGTGAGTTGGCCTGACAACGAGTGACATCGTCACAAACTCCACCGCCGCATGTCCGACGCGACGTCGGTTATGCGGCGGTGGTTGGCGTCCACCCTTCTGACTCAAACATCGGCATGCAAGCCTGCGAAGGTACCTCCAGGTCTGCCGACAGGAGGGCCGTCCCAAGGGGACCTTTGTAGAGCGCGTAATGGAATGCGGGTGGCTGCGTATCTATAGGCACCCGTGAGAGGTGCAGAGATTCTTCCGCGAATTTCTGGGCGTGGTCGAGCCAGCGGCGTTCACCGGTGTGGTTGTAGAGGTTGAGCATGGCGTAGGCTTGCCCGGGTCGTCCGCAGCAAAGTTGCGTAAGAGGATTGGGCACCGCGGCCACATGTCGGCCTGCGCCTTCGGCTAGTTTCAAATACCTTGTGTCAGCGAGCATCTCGTCCGCGCGTGTCCACAGGTGGACTATTCCCGCGGTGCCGTTGCACCAACTGGCAGGAAAATCTGTCGAATCTCCATCTGACGACGAGCGGATGTGTCGCTCCCAGCACAGGCCGCCTTCCTGGTGTTCGGCCAAATCGGCGAGCTGGTGAAGACGCGCTGGCAGTGCCGCCGGTAGTGGGTCTTCGGTGATTCGGCACCAGCTGAGCACCGCGTACAACACGCCCGCCCAGCCATGGGCGATGCCGGTTGAGCGGAACCGTTTTTCTTCGGTCAGGCGTGGCATGGTCTCGAGTTGACCCCAGATGTCGGCGAGCAATTGTGCTCCGAGCAACCGCACATCGGGTTGCCGGGGTATCGCCTCGTCGAGCAGCGCCGCAGCCAGCAGCAGCCCCGATGTTCCGAGCGTGACATCGATGTTGTCGCATGGTGGTTGCGCCGCCGCGACAAATCCGGCCAAACCTTCTCTCTCGCAGGCATAATCGTTCGCGGCGTGGCCGATGAGTGCCTTCACGACGTGAAGCCCGGTCGGCGAGTGATACAGTGCGACCGGCCCGCTGATTTCTGAGAGAATCTCGCCATGGGCATCCGCAAAAGCGAACTCGCCCTTGGTTTCAGATTCTTGGAGCGCTCTGTCGATCCACAGCTCGGCCCACGACAGCAGTTGTGCGTCCTCGCGGATGCAGGCCAGCCGGTACAGGAAGTAGGCGACGCCGCCGCTGCCGTAATTGATCGAGGTATACGGCGGCTCCGGCAGACCGGCCTCAAACAGTGCACGGGCCGGATCCAGCCTGCGGAGGTAGTCCGCGAGCAGGCGCTCGCCCTCCGAAAACCGGTTTGGGACAGCTCGTTTCGTCTTGCCCGCTGCCGACTCGGGTATCGCCGCGGCCCGCAACGCCGCCGCGAAGTCGGCCATGCTGTCATACCGGTCGGCGGGGTCGCGGCTCAGAGCACGACCCAAGACCCCTTCCGCGTCCGGCCACGGCGCCACGCCCCATCGTGAAAACGGTTCGGGCTCAGATTGCCCAACCTCTGTGTAGCTGTGTCCGGTGATGAGCTGGTAAATCATTTGCGCGACCCCACGTTGCTCACCGGCGTAACTGACCGGCGGCGGTTTGCCGAAGTCGAGCAGGGTCACCTGCTGGTCCTCGTCGACGAGCACGTTGCGCGGGTGCACATCGCCGTGGATCACCTTCTGCGCGTGCAAGCCGGCATAGGTGTCGGCGATCGCGCAGCACAGGTTGAGCAGTCGTCGCCGGCCCGGCGTTCCGTGCAGGGCGCGCAGTCGACCGGCGGCACGCGCGGCAGTGACGCCCGGACACCACCCCGTAACCAGGTAACAGAATTCAGCAGCCTCGCCATGATGGAGCAAGGCGGGCGTGAAGTGGCCCGGCAAGGACCCCAGGATGGCGGCCTCGCGCCGCATCATCTCGGCCCGCTGCATCGGCGCGCCGGGCCGAGTCCTTTTCAGCGCGACCAGCTCTCCGCGGGAAGTTCGGGCCTGATAGACCTCGCAGTCGTCGGAGACCCGCACCGGACGAACCACCTCGAGCCGTTCCCAAGTGTCGCCGGGACTAAGACCGGCCGCGGCCGGAGCCGGCGCGTCGGATCCCTCGACAACCAGAAAATCGTCGCGGATCAGCTCCTCGAGAACAGGATAGGCAGCATTAAGAATCTCTTCGGGATCGCCGGAATTCTCGACGCAATACCGCAGAACCGCGTCCACTATCGTCGTGTGCTGTGTGAACGCCAGGACGAGGGCGGCCATTTCGCCGTCGATGACCTTCGAGTAGCTCCGACCCGCGGCCCGGGTGAGGATGAAATCGCCTTGCTCCGAAGGCAGTTGGCTTACTTGCACGTCGTTGGGCAGGACGAACACGTCGGTGATTTTCATTCGCACACCATCGGATCGGTCATTTCGGCGCTGCTGCCGGACAGCGGCGTCCACGTGTCGGTGTTGATTCCGTCGAGGCGCGCACGCTGCAGTGCGAACTGCCACGGCTCGAGTCCGGCGGTGGGGGCATCGCGCGCCTCGAGCAGCGCGTCGGCCAGCCGACGGGTGATCCGGCGCCGCCAAGGGTCCGTGCCCCACGAGATCAGCCCGTCCCGGCACAGATCCGCGGTGAACGGCACGCCCTGTGCCGGCGCGTCGTCAAGGCGCTCATCCAATGCGCGGCCCACCTCCTGCAGGTGCTCGACGCTGTCAACCTCGGCCACAATCTTGTCGGTCCGGCACAGGTTCGCCAGATCGGCTCCCATCCTGAAGCCCCGAACGCGCTTCTCGACGAACACATCCACGATCGCGGGCAGCACGTCAGGGATCGACCCGAGTGTCGGGCTCAGGTAAATCTGGTAGCCGGCGACGTTTCGCGGCCCTACGTCTGCGGCGTCGCGCAGCGACCACAGTCGCCAGCTGCCCGTGGGGCGGTCCCGTTCTTGCCACTCTGCGCGTAGCACCGCGGCCAGGCTTCCCGATTCGATTCCGAGGAATTGGCCCAGGGCCGTTTCGTCATTTTTTGGACCCAGGTACCGCTGCCAGCGAGGTGTGAGCGGCATCCGGTTGAAAAAATACAACTGCTCGGCGAGCGCCGGCGCATCCTTTCCCTGCGCTCGCTGCCCAAAGCGCAACGCATCCAGGGAAATCCGCGAAATGCGGCCCGGCTCCTGCACCGGCTCAGTGGGCTCACCGACCAGGTCAAGCGCCGCGGCACCCGAGACGAACTCGTCTTGGAAGGCGATTTGCAGGACTTCGTCGCGGACCAACTCGACGATCAGAGCGTTCACGTGCTCGTCGGCGCCCATCGTGACAAAGGCGGGCAAACGGCCCGGGTGCCTCAACGCGTAGAACAGCAGGGCGGTGTCTTTGTCGACCACCTTCAGGTCCAGGCCCGAGTCCGGCGGCGGGCGCAGCAGACCGAAGCAGTCGTCGCTGAGTGACTCCACCAGCGCCGCCTGCAGAGCAGGATTCAACCGCACAAACTCATCGAGCTCATAGTCAGGGTTGGAACGGAAGACCGCTCCCAAAATATCCGTAAGCGGCGCCGATGCCGTCGATCCACCGGCGTCTTCGGCCTCCTCGGCCCTGGCTGACCGCTCGTGCAACAGGGCCTTGAGCGTGCTTAGCGCGTCCAACCCAAGACCTGTGCTCGTGTTCCCCGCAAATTCGACTCTCAGAATGCGCCCCGGCCATCGTCGGCAACTCTGGAAATTCATCGTAGAGCGCGATGCCAACTGCGAACACCGTTTGCCGCATCGCAATGAACTCCGCCAGGCGGGGTGTTCGCTAGTTCTGCGCCGCAGGGTTCAGAATGGCCTGATAGGAGGTCGGCATGTCTTCCCATTTGGAAGTTTGGAAACCGTCAGGCCGAGAGCTGGTCGCGCTGAGCGGTCAGCGAGTCACGGTTGGCAAGGCCTCCACCAATGTCGTGTCGCTCGAGCACGATACGACCGTGTCCCGCGTACATGCGGTGCTGGAGAATTTCGGCCAGGTTTGGTCCGTACGGGATCTAGGCAGCCGCAACGGCACCTATGTCAACGGAGAACGGATCGTTGCCGAACGGGTCCTGCGGTCTGGAGACGAATTGCGCTTCGGCAGTTCACGTTTGGTCTTCTGGACGACGAGGCAAGCTGACGAAGCGCCGGTTGACGAAGAAACGGAAACGGGAAAAACCATCCTGCGGGCGCCCCGCCTGACCCCGCGGGAACTCGACGTCCTCAAGGTCTTGTGCCGCCCCTTTCTCTCCGACGACCCGTTTCCCGAGCCTGCATCGGTTCGTCGGATGGCCGGTGAGTTGTACGTTTCAGAGGCGGCTGTCAAACAGCATCTGCAACACATGTACGACAAGTTCGGCATCCACTCCGAGGGGGATCGCCGAGTCCGGTTGGCCAACGCGGCCATCCTGCTCGGGGCGGTCAACCGCGCCATGCTGCGTGACCGCGGTACGTAGCGAAAGTGAGCCCTCGCGGGCGCGTCGAACGTGGGGGAAGCTAGGACACCTTGCCGAGCACTCCGCCGCCGAGCATGGCGACGGCGTTGAGGACGCCGCCGCGGTATTCGTCGCAGGTGGGGCATGACTCGATATGGCGCGCAACGCGTTTCCGCACCAGGACAGTGAACTGCTGGTCCCAGCCGGACAGGCTCGCGGCCAGCTCCGGGCATCCGTTCCGGGTGGCGTGTTTGGCCACCAACAGCGCACCCAATGAGCGTTCGACGTTGTCGCGCAGCCGCTGTAGGAGTTTCTTGGTGGAGTCGTAGCTGATCCCCAGGGTTTTTGCGAGATCAGTTCCGGTCACACCGTGGCGGTAGGCAAGCTCCAGCACGTGGCGGTCGCGCTCGGACAATCCGCCGGCCGCCTGCGCGATCAGTCGAGCGAGTTCGTTCCGCGCCGTCTGCGTAAACGGTCCCGGGCCGGTTGCCGCGTTGTCGGGCAGCTCGTCGATGGCGGGTTCGCGGCGCCGTTCGGATATTGCACGCAGCGCGATGCGCCGGGCGATGGCATAGAGCCAGGGCCTCAGCTTGTCCGCGTCACGCAGCTTCGGCAATTCGGCCGTCGCGATGCAGAAGACTTCTTGCACGCAGTCGGAGGCCGCGTGGCGATCGCGGACCAGGCCAACGCAATACGCGTGCAGCGGGGTGGCGTAGCGGTGGTAGATCCCGGCCAATGCCGCACGATCGCCGGCCGCCGCAGCGCGGGCGAGTTCCGCGTCGCTGACAATGTCGCTCTTCGGCAGTGGGGTGATGAATGTCATGACTGAAATGCTCACGGATGGCACTTGACTGCGTAATCACCCGGAAAGCCACATTCCACTGCCGCCAGGGAAGGGTTTTCTATCCGTTTGGCAAGTGCCCGGGAGTAGCACCGCTCGGACGTCTACCGCCCCATCAGTTGCGGCCGGAGGGGACCGGCGGCTGTAGCCGTCGGGGGAATCCGGCCAGGCGAACAGCGTCGCATCGGGTGGTTGTCGGTGTCGTTGCATATGGTGCGTGGTATGTCGCAGCGCCGGTTTCGCCGCACCCC
>NZ_DATJYB010000257.1:0-13741 GCF_035499775.1 Mycobacterium sp.
GGCGGTGGCGCTCAGCCAGGTGCGGGCTTGGTGGAAGCCGCGTTCGGCGAATCCCGCCCCGCCCGGGTAGCCGTCGTAGACGAAGACGCTGGGCAGGCCGTCGGGTCCGATGGCTGTGGACATGCCGCCGATGTCGCCGCGATCGCAGCTGGCCACCAAGGGCAGCAGCCCGATGGCCGCATGCTCGGCCGCGTGCAGCGAGCCGGGGATCCGGGGCGCGTCGATCCCTCCAAAATCGTTGTGCAGCAAAGCTTCCGGGGTGATGGTGTACATCACCGCGGTGGTGGGCAAGGTATGTCGGGGCATGTCCAGTTCGATGAAGTCGATCACCTCCCCGGTGAGCCGGCGACGCAGATAGCCGACGACTTGGTGGGTGACCGTCACCGGCACCAGGCCTAGGGTGACGGCCCCGAACCGGGCACGTTCACCGGTGCCGGCGAGCGAGATGTCGGTGATTTCCCGGGCGAACGTCGCATAGCCGGGGTCCTCGGCGTGGACGAAGGCGAGACCCTCGTCGAGGTCCAGCGAGTCGACGACATAGCTCTCGCCCTGATGCAGGTAAACGGCTCCCGGGTGCACCGTCGCCGGAGCCTGACCGACGTCGGCGCTGCCCAGCAGCCGTCCGGTGTCGGCCTCCAGGATCATGACCTGCCCGCCCGTCGACCCGCGGATGTCCACCGCGGCGTGCGGTTCCAGGCCGGGCGCCGGAAAGTACTTGCCGCCCCGTCGGCGCAGCAGCCCGTCGTCGACCAGACCCTCGGTTACCTGCTCTGCGCCCAATTCCCGAACCTCGGCGTCGTCGAGGGGTAATTCGGTTGCGGCACAGAGCAGCTGGGGCCCAAGAAGATAGGGGTTGGCCGGATCGATCACCGACCGCTCGACCGGTTTGTCCAGCAGCGCGGCGGGGTGGTGGACCAGATACGTGTCCAGCGGGTCGTCGCGGGCGATCAGCATCACCAGCGCGCCCTGGCCGCGCCGCCCGGACCGGCCGGCCTGTTGCCAGAACGAGGCGACCGTCCCGGGAAAGCCGGCCAGAACCACCGCGTCCAGCCCGGCGATATCGACACCCAACTCCAGCGCGTTGGTGGTGGCCAGACCGCGCAGCCGACCCTCGGCCAGGGCGTGCTCGAGCGCGGTGCGGTCCTCGGCGAGATAGCCGGCCCGATACGACGCGACCTTGTCTGATAGCCCCGGGGCGACGTCGTCCAAGCGGGCCTGAGCGCCCAGCGCGGTCAGCTCCGCGGCACGCCTCGACCGCACAAAAGTCAGGGTCTGCGCGCCCTCGGCGACCAGGTCGGCCATCACCCGCGCGGCTTCGGCGCCCGCGGATCGTCGCACCGGAGCCCCGTTCTCACCGGTCAGGTCGTCGCGCAGCGCTGGTTCCCACAACGCCACGGTGCGTGCCCCCTGCGGAGAGCCGTCCTCGGTGACCTCTTCGACGGGCCGGCCGATGAGTTCCGCGGCCGTCGCTCCGGGTGACGCCGTCGTCGCGCTGGCGAAGATCACCGTCGGCTCCGCGGAGTAGCGGGCGCACAGCCGCAGCAGGCGGCGCAGCACCATCGCCACGTTGGAGCCGAAAACCCCTCGGTAGTAATGGCATTCGTCGACAACCAGGTAGCGAAGACGGCGCAGCAGGACCGTCCAGCGGGCATGGTTGCGCAGGATCGACAAATGAATCATGTCGGGGTTGGAGAACAGCCATCGGGAGCGCTCTCGGGCAAAGCGGCGCACTTCGGCCGGGCTGTCGCCGTCGTAGGCCGTCGGCGCGACTGAGAACTCCCCGGCGGCTAGCCGGGCAACGGAGCTGGTCAGGGCGTGCGCGCCGCGCAGCTGGTCGTGGCCCAGCGCTTTCGTCGGCGACAGGTACAGCACCCGGGCGCCGGGGTCGATGGCCAGCTGGTTGAGGACGGGAAGCTGGTAGGCCAGTGATTTTCCCGACGCGGTGCCGGTGCTCACCACCACATGACGGCCGGCGTGGGCGAGTTCGGCGGCCTCGAGTTGGTGGGACCACGGTGCGAGGATGCCGCGGTCGGCGAACGCGCGAACCACGTCAGGCTCAGCCCATGCAGGCCATTCGTGGGGGCGGCCGCTGCGGGCGGGCAGCTCGGCGACATGGCGCAGCGGCCGTTCGCCGGACGGGGTGCCGGCGAGCGCGACGGTCAGCAGCTCGCTGCCGAAACTCGCCATCGCAAACCTTTCTGTGCCAGTTTGGCGGTCGCCGGCCGGTGCCTCGGTGTGACGCTGACGTAAATTCACTGTCTCTTCGGCCACCAAGATGCTGTCGCCGAAGCGTTGAACATGGTTGACTGATCCCGGTCGCAGCTTCTGTGTTCGTGTAAAACTTTCGCAGGATCGACGTTGCGGTCGCGGTTCCTGCGAGGTTATCGGTCGGGTGAAGTTCCGGCGACTCCGCGAGGTATGGCGGTCGTAGCTGGCCCGGGGCACCGAAAGGCGGTGCACCGCACCCAGAAGAAAAGGAAAGATCGAGAAATGCCACAGGGAACTGTGAAGTGGTTCAACGCGGAGAAGGGCTTCGGGTTCATCGCCCCCGAGGACGGTTCCGCGGATGTGTTTGTCCACTACACGGAGATCCAGGGTTCGGGCTTCCGCACCCTTGAAGAAAACCAGAAGGTCGAGTTCGAGATCGGCCACAGCCCTAAGGGCCCCCAGGCCACCGGCGTCCGCTCCGTCTAAGAGAGCAGAAGCTGACGAACCCCCCCGGCGCGGTCCGGGGGGTTTTCGTTTGGTGAGCACACACCTGGAGCGCCGCACTCGCGCAGGCTGCCGCACGCCTCAAGCCGCGGACCGGCTGGCTGGCCTACTGTCGGTGGCGTGAGCCAGCTTTCCTTCTTCACCGCAGAGTCGGTACCGCCCGCGGTCGCCGATCTCTCCGGCGTGCTGGCGGCCACTGGCCAGATCGTGATGGTTGGCAGCCCAGACAGCCAGGGCGCCCGGCTGTCGGTGGTGCTGGATCAGCTCTGGCGCGCCGAGGCGCTGGCCGAGATGATCCACGAGGCGGGTCTGGTACCCGAGATCACCCGCACCGATGAGGACTCCCCGCTGGTCAGGACGGCGGTGAGCCCGCTACTGCGCACCATCGCCGCCGAGTGGACGCGGGGCGCGGTCAAGACGGTGCCGCCGCGCTGGCTGCCCGGGCCGCGTGAGCTTCGGGCGTGGGTGCTGGCGGCCGGGAACCCCGAGGCGGACCGATATCTGCTGGGTTTGGACCCGCACGCACCGGATACCCACTCGCCGCTGGCGTCGGCGCTGATGCGGGTCGGTATTGCACCCACGTTGATCGGTACCCGCGGCGCTCGGCCGGCACTGCGGATCAGCGGCCGGCGCAGGCTATCGCGCCTGGTAGAGAACGTCGGGGAACCGCCCGCGGGCGCCGAAGCGTTGGCGCAGTGGCCTCGGGTTTGACGGCCGATTAGAACCCAGGTTGGGGCCAGCCGGTTTGCGCAGGCCCGCCTATTGGTGCGAAATTGTCAGTTGCCCGCGGGGGCGAAGGTGCGGCCTACCCGGAATCGCCCGGAATAATCCGGACATTTTGGGAGCGACCTGTCATCCTTCCCTGCGGGGCGGTTCCGCCAGGGGACCGATACAGGAGATGGAGCGTAGGCGCAGTTGGCTGACCCTCGAACAACATCTGCCCGCAACAGCGGCAGAAACGGGAGCACCCGGCGACTCGTGATCGTCGAGTCGCCCACCAAGGCGCGCAAACTCGCCGGTTACCTAGGGTCCGGCTACATCGTCGAGTCCTCCCGAGGCCATATCCGCGACCTCCCCCGGGCGGCCGCCGACGTGCCCGCGAAGTTCAAATCCGAGCCGTGGGCCCGCCTCGGGGTCAACGTCGATGCGGACTTCGAACCGCTCTACATCATCAGCCCCGAGAAGAAGAGCACCGTCACCGAGCTGAAGGGCCTGCTCAAGGACGTCGACGAGCTCTATCTGGCGACTGATGGTGACCGCGAGGGTGAGGCGATCGCCTGGCACCTGATGGAGACTCTGAAGCCGCGCGTCCCGGTCAAGCGGATGGTGTTCCACGAGATCACCGAGCCGGCGATCCTCGAGGCGGCCGAAAACCCCCGCGACCTGGACATCGACCTGGTCGACGCGCAGGAGACCCGCCGCATCCTCGACCGGCTGTACGGCTACGAGGTCAGCCCGGTGCTGTGGAAGAAGGTCGCGCCCAAGCTGTCGGCCGGCCGGGTGCAGTCGGTGGCCACCCGGATCATCGTGCAGCGCGAACGCGACCGGATGGCGTTCCGCAGCGCGTCGTACTGGGACATTCTGGCCAAGCTGGACGCCAGCGTGTCCGACCCGCAGGCACAGCCGCCCACCTTCAACGCCCGGCTGACCAACGTGGACGGCCTACGGGTGGCTACCGGACGCGATTTCGACTCGCTGGGTGTGCTGCGCAAGGCGGACGAGGTCGTGGTGCTCGACGAAGCCCGCGCCACCGAGCTGGCAACGGGATTGCGCGGCGCCAGGCTGACCGTGGCGTCCGCGGAGGAGAAGCCCTACACCCGGCGTCCGTACGCGCCGTTCATGACGTCGACGTTGCAGCAGGAGGCCGGCCGCAAGCTGCGGTTCTCCTCGGAGCGGACGATGAGCATCGCGCAGCGGCTCTACGAGAACGGCTACATCACCTACATGCGGACCGACTCGACGACGCTGTCGGAGTCGGCGATCAACGCCGCGCGCACTCAGGCGCGTCAGCTCTACGGCGCGGAGTACGTCTCCCCGTCGCCGCGCCAGTACACCCGCAAGGTGAAGAACGCCCAGGAGGCGCACGAGGCCATCCGGCCCGCCGGCGAGACCTTCGCCACCCCCGACGCGGTGCGTCGCGAACTCGACGGCGACGAATTCCGGCTCTACGAGCTGATCTGGCAGCGCACGGTGGCCTCGCAGATGGCCGACGCGCGCGGCACCACCCTGAGCCTGCGGATCAATGGCGAATCCGGCGGCCGTCAGGTGACGTTCTCGGCCAGCGGCCGCACCATCACCTTCGCCGGCTTCCTCAAGGCCTACGTGGAAACCGTCGACGAACTGGCCGGCGGGGAGGCCGACGACGCCGAGCGCCGGCTGCCGCACCTCACCGAGGGGCAGCAGGTGGACGCCGTCGAACTCACCCCCGACGGGCACGCCACCAACCCGCCCGCGCGCTACACCGAGGCCTCGCTGGTCAAGGCCCTCGAGGAGCTGGGCATCGGCCGGCCGTCGACCTATTCGTCGATCATCAAGACGATCCAGGACCGCGGCTATGTCTACAAGAAGGGCAGCGCGCTGATCCCCTCGTGGGTGGCGTTCGCGGTGACCGGTCTGCTGGAGCAGCATTTCGGCCGGCTGGTCGACTACGACTTCACCGCGGCGATGGAGGACGAACTCGACGCCATCGCATCGGGCAACGAGCAACGCACCAACTGGCTCAACTACTTCTACTTCGGCGGCGACCACGGGGTGCCTGGTTCGGTGGCCCGCTCCGGTGGCCTGAAGAAGCTGGTCGGCGTCAATCTTGAGGGCATCGACGCGCGAGAAGTCAACTCCATCAAGCTGTTTGACGACGCGCAGGGCCGCCCGATCTATGTCCGGGTGGGCAAGAACGGGCCCTACCTGGAACGGCTGGTGACCGACGACAGTGGTGAGCCCACGCCGCAGCGGGCCAACCTCAGCGATGCGATCACGCCCGACGAGCTCACCCTCGAGGTGGCCGAAGAGCTGTTCGCCACCCCGCAGGAAGGCCGCGTGCTGGGCGTGGATCCGGCGACCGGTCACGAGATCGTCGCCAAGGACGGCCGGTACGGGCCCTACGTGACCGAGATCCTCCCGAAGCCGGAAGGCGACGGGGACGAGGGCGGCGAGCAGGGGGCCAAGAAGGGCAAGAAGCCGACCGGGCCCAAACCCCGGACCGGTTCGCTGCTGCGCAGCATGGACCTGCAGACTGTGACGCTCGACGACGCGCTGAAACTGCTGTCGCTGCCCCGGGTGGTCGGTAAGGACCCCGCCTCGGGTGAGGAGATCACCGCGCAGAACGGGCGTTATGGTCCATACCTCAAGCGCGGCACCGATTCTCGGTCGCTGGCAACCGAAGACCAGATGTTCACCATCACCCTTGACGAAGCGCTGAAGATCTACGCCGAGCCGAAACGCTCCGGCCGCACCAGTGCTTCGGCGCCGCCGCTGCGTGAGCTGGGCACCGATGCGGCGTCGGGCAAGCCGATGGTGATCAAGGACGGCCGGTTCGGGCCGTACGTCACCGACGGTGAGACCAACGCCAGCCTGCGCAAGGGCGACGACGTGATGTCGATTACCGACGAGCGCGCTTCCGAACTGCTCGCCGACCGCCGTGCCCGCGGTCCGGCGAAGCGACCGGCCAAGAAGACCACCCGCAAGGCGCCGGCCAAGAAGGCCGCCAAGCGCAGCTAGCTCTGCTCGGCAGCGGCACGGGCCACATCTTCGGGCTCGGCCAGATTCAGCGGCCTGGCCAGCTGGGTCGGCGCGATGCGGCCGCGCAGCTCGACGACTTCGCCGACGTCCCAGCACAGGGCCTCGGCGTCGAGCGCGCCACTGACCGCGATCGCCGACGCCAGCACGTGCCCCTGTTCGAGTTTGGCCAGCTCGGTGAGCCGGGCGGCCTCGTTGACCGGGTCGCCGATCACGGTGTACTCGAAACGGGCCTGAGCGCCGATGTGGCCGGCGATCGCCCTGCCGGCCGACACCCCGATGCCGAACTCGGCGGAACCCAGCACCGGCAGCAGCTCGTCGTGCAGCTCACGCGCGGCCGCCAGCGCGGCCCCGGCACCGTCGGGATGCTCGATCGGAGCGCCGAAGATGGCCAGCGCAGCGTCGCCCTGGAACTTGTTGACGAAGCCGCCGTGCCGACCGACGGTGTCCACCACAACCCGGAAGAACTCGTTGAGCAGGTGCACGACCTCGGCGGGCGGCCTCGATGCGGCCAGCTGAGTGGAGCCGATCAAGTCCACGAACAGCACCGCGACGTCGCGCTCGCGCCCGCCCAGCTCGGTACCGCGCTCCAGCGCCCGTCGGGCCACGTCTTCGCCGACGTAGCGACCGAACAGGTCGCGAAGCCGCTGCCGCTCGGACAGGTCGCGCACCATGTCGTTGAAGCCGGCCTGCAATAAGCCCAGCTCGCTGGCGTCATAGATCTGCATGTGCGCGTTGTAGTTACCACGCTGTACCTCCGACAGCGCCCAGCGCAGCTGCCGCAGCGGGTCGGCGATCGACATCGCCACCAACAGATTGCTGACCAGCCCGATACCCAACGCCGCCAATGCCAGCAACAGGATGGGATCGAACAGCTTCTCCGGTGCGGCATGCAGCAGGGACACCTTGTCGGCCACAACCGCGAGCACGATGGTCAGCAGCGGCACCGCGGTGGACAGTGTCCAGCCCAGCATCATCCGCAGGATGACGCCGGGTGCCTTGACGTTCTCCGGCACACCGCTGCGCAGCGCCGCGACGGCCACCGGCCGCAGCACCCGCTCAGACTGCAGGTAGCCGATGATCGCGGTCGCGGCGGCGCCCAACGCGGTGGCGACCGCTACGACGGGCGCCGCGTATCTGGCGACCGACCAGCTGGCGATGATGAACACCGCGCCGCCGATGCACCACGACGCCACGCTGATCACGGTGCGGTAGAAGGGCATGCGCAACGCGCGGCTGCGCGCCACCTCGGTGGCGGCCGGATCGGATTCGGCGAGCATGTTGTCGCGGCGCTGCCAGCGGAAAACCGGCATCAGCAGCTTCAAATTCACCAGGAACCCGGCGAGGAATATGAAGATCAGCGACGTGATAATGGTGATCAGATTTGCCAGCGGCAGTTTCTGCAACTGGATGCTGTCCTGCTGCGGCAGGCCGTAGCGGAGGAAGCCGAGCACGAAAAGGGCGCCGATGATATCGGCCTGCAGCATGCTCAGGGAAAACACCGGCCAGGGGGTGCGCACCACCCACCGGACGAACGCGCTGATCCGCCCGGGCAGTGCCGCCTGGGTTGCCACCAGCCCACCGTATCGGGCGGCGGCGACTTGTCGGAAACTTACAACCGACTCGGCAAGTCGCCCGGTGCTGGCGAAAGATCGCGAAAGATAACGGAATTGTCGCGAAATGGTGGCTGATCGGTATCTGTCGGACGGTGTCACTATGGTTGCCGATGATGTCCGGAGTGTTTACGCGGCTGGTAGGTCAGCAAGCCGTGGAGGCCGAACTGCTCGCCGCCGCCCGCGCCGCCCGCGGTGATGCGGGTCACAGCCCCACGGGCGATCCGAATTTGACACATGCGTGGTTGATTACCGGCCCGCCGGGTTCGGGCCGCTCGATTGCGGCGGTGTGTTTCGCGGCCGCGCTGCAGTGCACGTCGGACTTTGGGGACGGCGGCCCCGGATGCGGGCGCTGCCGGGCATGCACGACGACGATGGCCGGCACCCACGCCGACGTGCGACGAGTCATCCCCGAGGGGCTGTCCATCGGGGTCGACGAGATGCGCGCCATCGTGCAGATCGCCTCGCGCCGCCCGACCACCGGGCGCCGGCAGATCGTGGTGATCGAGGACGCCGACCGGCTGACCGAAGGTGCCGCGAACGCTCTGCTCAAGGTCGTCGAGGAGCCGCCGCCGTCGACGGTGTTCCTGCTCTGCGCGCCGTCGGTGGATCCCGAGGACATCGCGATCACGCTGCGATCCCGCTGCCGGCATGTCGCGCTGGTGACGCCGTCGACCGAGGCGATCGCGCGGGTGCTGGTCGACAGCGACGGCCTGGACGCCGATGCCGCGAACTGGGCGGCTTCGGTGAGCGGCGGTCATGTCGGGCGGGCGCGCCGGCTGGCCACCGATCCCGACGCGCGCCAGCGCCGCGAGCGGGCGCTGGAGCTGGTACGCGACGCCGTGCAGCCGGCGAAGGCGTACGCCGCGGCCGAAGAGCTGGTGGCCGCCGCCGAAACCGAGGCGGTGGCGCTGACCGCGGACCGTGCCGAAGCCGAAACCGAAGAGCTGCGAACCGCGCTGGGGGCCGGCGGCACCGGTAAGGGCACCGCGTCTGCGATGCGCGGCGCTACCGGGGCGATCAAGGATCTCGAACGACGGCAGAAGTCCCGGCAGACTCGGGCGTCGCGCGACTCGCTGGACCGGGCGCTGGTCGACCTGGCGACCTACTTCCGGGATGCCTTGCTGGTCGCTGCCGACGCCGGCGACGTGCGGCCCAACCACCCGGATATGGCCGACCGGGTAACCGCGCTGGCCGGCCACGCGCCGCCGGAACGACTGCTGCGCTGCATCGAGGCCGTGCTGGGATGCCGCGAAGCGCTGGCCGTCAACGTCAAACCGAAGTTCGCCGTCGATGCGATGGTCGCTGCCATCGGCCAGGAACTTGGGTGAGTCTGGCCGCCTGCCGTAGACTCGTGCCGCCCGCGTGCGGGCACGCCGCCTTAGCTCAGTCGGTAGAGCGATTCACTCGTAATGAATAGGTCGGGGGTTCGATTCCCCCAGGCGGCTCCGTGTACCAGCTCCACCTAGCAGCTCCACCTAGCAACGCAGAGTCGACTACGTCGCCGACACTTGTGATGCTGCTCCGATGCCCTCGGCGACGGCGGCGCGCTCCACTGTCAGCAGGCTCTCCTCGCTGTGTTCGGCATGGTAGGCACGACCGCCCCCGTTGATACCGAACAGTCGCTTGGACCACAGCAGCCAGATCACCGCCGCGATATTGACCATCAGCGCACCCGCGCGCAGCACGGTGACCCTCTCGGTCAGCTCGTAGATCTCGAGCGGCAGGAAGACGCTGGTGGCGATCACCGCGAAGTACTCGCCCCAGCGTGCCACCTTCCACAGCCCGACCGCCTCGATGAATTCGATTGCGGCATAGGCCAGCAGCCCGACCGCGATCCAGACCAGAGTCGTCGGCGTAAGCGTCCAGCCCTTCTCGATGAAGTGGACGATCTTCGAATCGTCGGGATTCCAGCCGATCTGATCGGCCAGCGGGCGGATCAGCGGCATCTCCCGCTCGTAGGCGGCCTTCAACTGGGCCTGCGAGCCGCGCAACTTGAGCACCCCGGCCGCGAGCGCCACGAAAACGATCCCGCGCAGCACCCGCTCGACGGCCAGCAGGCGCATGATGAGCCGGTCGCGCAACAGCCGTCCGCGCGGCACCTCCGGGGCCTCGTCGGCCGGCCCGCGACCGCGCGGCTCACCGACCACGAAAGTGCCACACCGCAGGCACCGCCACGCCTCCCCGGCGGGTGTCGACACGTGCAAACGCGCGGCCAGTTCGGTCTCGTCGGGCGCGTAAGTAGCGTGCCCGTGCCAGGAGCAACTCCGCAGACTGAAATCCATATCCGGAGGACATTAGCTGGGCGATGACTCTGCGTCCACGGCGCAAGGCGAGTGCGCACGCCGTCAGCGCAGAGTCAACGCCGCGGGCCTTTACACCAACTCGGCGAGCATCGCCGCGGCCCGCGCCGCGCCGCCGGTCTCGACCGGCCGGAAGTGGGTCTGGCTACCAAGTTCCTCGGCGATCGTGGCGGCCAGCCGGTCCGGGTCGCAGGCATCCGCGTAGCGCATCGCCCGTCCGGCGCCGTAGCGGTCGAGCCGATGTCGCACGTGGATGTTCTGCTCGAAGTGGTGCTCGAGCGGCACATAGATGAACGGTGTGCCGGCCGCGGTCAACTCCATACAGGTGCTCAGACCGCCCTGGACGACAGCCAGATCGCACGCCGCGAGGTAATCGGTGAGGTCCGGCACGAACCCGTATACCTGCACGCCGGGCCGTCGTGGCATGGCACTGGGATCGATCCGCGGTCCGGTCACCATCAGGAAACGCAGCGTCGGTTCCCGCTGCAGCGCGATTGCGGCCGCGTCGAGCACCTTGTGCAGCAGTGACTCGCCAACAGCGGTGCCGCCGACCGTGACGACGCACAACCGGTCATCGGGGCCCAGCCCCAGCCGCCGGCGCACCGCTGCGCGTTCCGGCGCCGACGCCGGCATCCGATCCGTCACATAGCCACAGAACCGGAAGTTTTGCTCGGTCCACTCGCGGATGTCCGGCAGGCCCGGGCCGAACTTCTCTGACACCACGTCGTCAGGGTCACCGACGAATACGGACAAGTCGCGCAGGTGTGGGAATCGTGCCCGGTGCTCGATCATCTCGGCGTTGTAGTCGGCAGCGAGTGCGGCCTCGCGCGCGCCGCCGTCGGGCATCGGCAGCCAGCCGACGAAGTCGGTAAGCCAGGCGAACGGGAATCGTTTGAGCTCGGGGTTCTCGTGCAGGAAGTAGTCGACCTCCCAGGCTTCGTCGGCGACGACCAGGTCTGGTGTCTCGTCGCGGACGATCTCACCGAACAACATGAAGTTGGCGACCAGGATCTCGTCCATCCGCCGGATCGCCTCGAACGCATGCAGGTCGTGTTCGCCGGCCTCGGCCTCGACGTGCCGCGATTCGCCGAGCAAGTAGTGTGCGGCGGGGTGCACCCGCTCCCCGGCGGCGTCCAGTATCCGGGTGACGGGATCCTGCGCGAGCCAGCTGATATCGAGATCGCAGCGGGCTCTGCGTAATTCGTTGGCGATCGCCAGGTCGCGCCGGGCATGGCCAAGCCCGATCGGCGAGGACAGATAGAGCACCCGCTTGCGTCGGCGCGTGGCGGGCGCCGACTGCTCGCGTGGCGGGCCGGCCGCGGTGACCGACTCCACGAACTCGCGGATCATCGTGTTGATCCGGACCGGCTCCCGCGCCGGCAGGCCGTGGCCGGCGCCTTCGACCAGCGTCAGCGTCCCGCCGGTAAGCCGGGCCAGCTCCTCGCCGACGGCAGAGTGGCGGATCCGGTCGTCGGTGCCGTGCACGACATGCACCGGGCAGCGCACCCGGACCGCGAGCTCTTCCATCGATTCCGCCGGCGGCCCGTCCAGATGAAGGCGGGCGGCGGTGGAGTCGATCAGCGTTTCGGCGTCGGTCGCCGCCGACCACCGCACGGAGTCTTCGATCTGCTTGGTGGAGTGCGGCTCGGAATACAGCTGCTGGAAAAAGAATTGGCGAAAGTCGTCGACGTCGCCGTGTCGCCAGTAGTGACGGTTGTACTTCTGCCAGCTGCGCGGGTGTTCCGGCTCCGACAGCCAACGTTGCAGCTCTTCTGCGGGCTGGGCGACCTCGAGCCCACACGCCGGGCCGATGGCGAAGATGCCCCGGACCCGCTCCGGGTGGCCGGCCGCGACGTGCACGGCCCACGTTGCGCCGCAGGAGAATCCAACCAGGACAGCGCGATCGGTCGACGTCGCGTCGAGCACGGCCAGCGCGTCGGCGGCGTACTCGGGATCGAGGAAGGCGGCGGTGCCCCGTGGTCGTCCGGACAGTCCGGAACCGCGGCCGTCGAACGTGACCACCCGGAAGTACCGGGACAGGAACGGAACCTGCGCTTTCCAAAACCGGGAGTCCAGGATCGACCACGTCGGCAACAGCAGGACCGTGACCGGCCCGTCGCCGTACACGTCGTAATGCAACGAAACTCCGCCGCGCACCGTGCTACCCGACGCGTCCGGTGGACGGGCCCGGCGCTGCTCGGCCCTCATCAGCCCATCTTCGCGCGTATGCCGGACGTCACGCCAGGGTGACGTCCGGCAAACGTGTGCCGTCGTCAGGGCCGGACCTCGAAGACGTTGTTGAACGGGGTTTGAGCGGCCAGCCGGAACCGGGTGAAGCCCGCTGCGGTCACGACGTCCTTGATCCGCGCCGGACCCGCCTGGGTGCCCAACGCCAGCCCCACCGGCTGTGCCAACGACGACGGCGTGCACAACAACGTCGAAAAGCCGTAGTAGGCGCGGCCGATCGGGTTCAGGTTGTCCTCGACGTGGTCGCCGGCGGCGGGTTCGACGATCATCCAGGTGCCGTCCTCCGCGATGACCTCACGGACGCGGCGCGCGGCCCCGACCGGATCGCCCATGTCGTGCAGGCAGTCGAACATGGTCACCAGGTCATACGGGCCGCCCGGGAAGCCCTGCGCTCCTGCGGTTTCGAAGCTGACCTGCTGAACCCCCACTTCGGCGGCCCGCTCGCGTGCCGTGGTGATCGATCCGGCATGACCGTCGATGCCAAGGAACCTCGTCGACGGGAACGCTTGGGCCATCAGGATTGTCGACGCACCGTGCCCACAGCCGACGTCGGCCACCGCGGCACCGGAGTTGAGCTTGTCCACCACGCCGTCGAGTGCGGGCAGCCAGGCGTCGACCAGGTATGCGTTATAGGTGGGCCGGAAGAACCGCTCGCATCCCACGTGCACGTCGGAGTTGTGATCGCCCCAGCCGACGCCGTCACCGGTGCGGGCGACGTCGATGATCCTGCCTGCATCGGTGGCGGTGCCGTGTGCGATCTGGAACAGGCCGCCGACGAACGCGGGGCTGGTTTCGTCGGTCAGCGCCACGGCATGCTCCGGCGGCAATTGGTAGCGACCGGTGGCGGGGTCGTAGGTGACGAACGATCCGGCGGCCTGCGCGTTGAGCCATTCACGGGCGTAGTGCTCGTCGGTGTCGGTGCGCTCGGCCAGTTCGGCCGGGGTGCTGGCACCGCTGTCGGCCAGACTTCGGTAGTAGCCGAGGCGATCGCCCATCACCACCAGGGCGCAGTTCAGCGCCGCGCCGGCTTCTTCCACCGCGCGGAACACGAAGGCCATCAGCTTGTCCGGGTCGATTGCGGGGGCCTGGGTGTCGTCGAGTGCTGTCATGTGAGTGCTCCTTTGTCGAGGT
>NZ_DATJYB010000258.1:0-4326 GCF_035499775.1 Mycobacterium sp.
CCAGAACTGGCCGGCTACGTGGATGGGCTTCGACTGTCTGCTCGTTGCGTTTATGGCCGCGACCGCGGTGTTGGGCTGGCGGCGTCGCCAGCTGGTGCTGCTCACCGCGTTCACGACCGGTGTTTTGCTGATCTGTGATGCCTGGTTCGATATCTTGACCGCCGGCCTGGGGCGAAATTTGGCTGTCTCGATGTTGAGCGCCGCCCTCGGCAACCTGCCGCTCGCGGCGATCATGATCACCGGCGCGCTGCGGATCCTGCGACTGACAGCGGTACGGCTCTTTTTTCTCGACCCCGAGACGCCGCTGTGGCACCTGCCGTTGCTGCCGTAACAGGGCCGGCGCAGCGCGCGGCTGAAGTGTTCTTCACCAAATCGGTGCCAACCGCGTCGAGGCCACTCTGCGGCGCCTATGACCCGGTGCCTGTGTCGTTTAGGTTGGCCACCAGAACCACTGCTGATGCCCCCCATCCCACTTGGGGACGGCGGACGGCGGCGCCCACGGCGGCCGTGGCGGGGGCGGCGGCACCCACTGCGGTGCGTACATCGGCGCATATGGCGGCGGGGGTTTCCACCACGCTGGCGGCGGCGGCGGTGGTTTGCACTCGTTGGTCACCGGATTGTGCGACCAGTTGGGGTCGCATTGCGCCGAGCTGACGCCCGGCGTCGCGACCGTCACAGCTGCCATCGGAACTACGGCAACGACGACCTTGGCGGCCAGACGGCGAATGGACATTTTCATCGCAGGACCTCTCCAGAGGGGCCCGTCCCCGACCCTTGACGTTGTTCCAGTTTATGCCATCGACACGCTACAACGACGAACGAAAGACAACGACGAACGAAAGACAACGAGGCTTAGCTTAGGGGTGCTCGATGCTCTCCCTTTCGCTTGGACTTTCCTATGGCCAGTTGGCCAGGACACATTGCACTTGCGTAGCGGCATCGTTCGGCTTGACTCCCATACCCACTAATCTCTGAGCTACTTCGGTAGAGGACTCACCGGAATTGAGATCCGCCTCAATAATGTGAACGACGGGCAACCAATCTCCTGCATATTGCCCCGACGGGGGCACCGCATCGCTTTTTGTGCAACGAAGGTAACCGTTGATGCCAGTGTCAGCGTGAGCTGACGACGCCTGCATTAGCACAACCGGGGCAATCAGGACGGCGTAGGTGCCGACCACCACAGCGACATAGTTGAAACGCATGCCTACACCAGTACCCAGCTATGGCAATGGGTAACCGATAAGTTGGCGAAGCGTGGAGGTCGACGTCGCTGAGGTCCAGCCGTGGGCGACTAGACAGTTCACCTGATCCTTAGAACGTACTTCGCCATTTCGCTACCACTCGCGCGATAGGCACTGCGTCGAGTCAGGGTGGATCAACACGACAGCTAGGAGTTCGGCCATGGTGGGTCCGGCCGCTGAGCGAGTTCTTGAGCGCGTCCGCGATTGCCCACGCGAACATCGGCACGAAGCCCCCAAAACACGTGGTCCTTGAACTCAAGCCCAGACCCGATCACGAGGTCGCGCAGCGTGCTGGAAACGAGCACGTCGTTCGGCCCGGGCCGCCGTACGCTTAGCGGGTGGAGGAGGCAACCAAAGCCGACATCCTCGCCGCGCTAGATAACAGTGGGAAGCGGTTCGTCTCGATGGTCCGGGGGCTCGATCCGGATCGCGCCGCGCGACCGGTGCCAGGGCTCGCCTGGACGGCCGTGGAGACTGCCGCGCACGTTGTAACCGTGCTCGGCAGGCTGCTTGGCGATCGTCGACGCGGCGCCACAAACGAGGAGGTTGCCGAGCTGAATGCGACTTGCCTCTCGGAGTACACCGACCGAGATATCAACAATATCGCCGACCGGCTCGAGACAAATCTGCGTACGGTGATCGACCGCGTTTACTCCAAAGTCGACTTCGATCGTCAGTATCCCTTCCACGGTGGATCAACGATCTCTGGCGGTGGTGGGGCTCGATGGATCTTGTGCGAGTTGCTCGTCCACGGCTACGACATCGCCGCTGCAACCGGAAACGAGTGGGGGATACCGGCCGCGGCGGCATCCATCGCGATTCGCGGCCCTGCTGAGTCGATGAATCGGCTGGTTGAGAGCAAGACCTCTAGCCGACATCGGGTGTATCTGGGAAACGACGACACTGTCGAATTCGTCGCATCCTCGGGGCCCCTGCCTACCGGTGACGAGCCGATCGACGCACAACCCGACGAGTTGCTCCTGGCTTTCTTCGGAAGGGTCGAAGTGTCCGATCCGCGTTTGGCGGTGGTTCTGGCTGATCTGCCGCACATCTGAGTGGCTCGGGGCCGCGCGGACCTCTTCGGGATTGACGTGGCTAAAGCGTTCTTTAGCGAGTCGCTGCCACCACTTGCTCGAGACCTTCTGGACGGCCTGGCGCGACGCCGAGCGTAACAAGGCGCCGCCGTTCTAGCTACCGACGGGAGCGCCTCGCCCCGAACCTCCGCAAGAGCAAGAAGACGAAAACTATCACTGCGATGAAGACCAGCGCCTCCAAACTGCCCTTCAGCGAGCTGACGGTGTAGGCACTGCCGCCAAACACTCGAACCTGCGGCGACGATTGCGGGCCATAGTCATAAACGTCTCCACCCACGACGGAACCGGTATGGGAAGATTCACCGACCCGCCAGGTGCCCGTGCAACCTTCGGCCCCGAAGCGAAGCGCGTTGACGACCCTGTTGACAAAGACCGAACCCGCACGACCGCCCCTACCGTTTTCCGAGTGGGCGTGTGGACCGCTGGTGCAGTGCTCTATCGTCGCCGTCGTCGGTGTGCCGGCCAATAACACGCAGGTGTCGTAGGCGGCGAAGCCGAGGGACACCAGCAATGTAACCGCGGTGATCGCCGCGATGCAGATCAAAGCCACCCTGCTAACGAGCAACTGCCGGTTACGGATTGGCGCGCCGCGGCGCCCGAAGTCGGACAGTCGAGGTGAAGCCGCCCCGCCACGAGATGTCAGTTGGGCCGCGACGAGGTCGAGAAAGGCGTCAACCTCGTCCTCGTTGTATCCCCGTCTTCCACTGGGTGGCTTGGAGAAGGCCATACCGCGAACCTCTTCCGCAGTGACAGCACTACCCGTTGGATTTCGCAGAGCTGCCTCTACGCGCTCAAGAAACGCATCGACCTGGTCTTCGTCATACCCGCGTTGTCCGATAGGCGGCTTAGAAAAAGCAACGTTGTGGACATCGTCAGGAGTGAGGGGCATTGAGAGAGACTCGCACACCTTCGCCGAAGAACGTCGTACCGTGGGGCATGCCCCGAGCCCGCGACTCCGACGCCTGCCCGGGTGCGTTGCAGGTGCATCAGGCCGCCGACGGCGCACTGGTGCGGGTGCGGCTGCCCGGCGGCATGATCACCGCCACTCAGCTGTCGACGCTGTCGCACGTGGCGAGCGGGTTCGGTTCGGGCACGCTGGAACTCACCGCCCGGGGCAACGTTCAGCTGCGCGGCATCGCCGACGTGACCGCGGCGGCCGAGGAGATCGCCGCCGCCGGGCTACTGCCGTCGGCCACGCATGAGCGGGTCCGCAACATCGTCGCGTCGCCGCTGTCCGGCCGGGCGGGCGGCGGCACGGACGTGCGGGCCTGGGTCGGCGAGCTGGATACCGCGATCTGCGCCGAACCGCGGCTGGTAGAGCTGGGCGGCCGGTTCTGGTTCAGTCTCGACGACGGGCGGGCGGACGTGTCCGGCCTGGGCGCCGACGTCGGCATCCATGTTCTGCAAGACGGCCCCGCGCTCCTGCTCACCGGACGGGACACCGGTCTGCGCCTGGCTCCGGGCGAGGTGATCAAGACGCTGATCGATCTGGCGACAAGGTTCGTCGAGATCCGTGGAAAAGCCTGGCGTGTCAACGAATTGGGTGATCCAAGCGTGCTGCTGCCCGGCGTCGAGCTGGGTGCCGGGTTTCCGGCTGTCACCCGGCCGCCGGTGGGCTGGATCGCGCAGGATGACGGCCGCGTCGCACTGGGCGCCGCGGTCCCGCTGGGCGTCTTGCCCGCACGTGTCGCCGAGTACTTGGCCGCGATCGAGGTCCCGCTCGTGGTCACACCCTGGCGGTCGGTTCTGGTGTGCGACCTCATGGAACAGATAGCCGACGTCGCGCTTCGCGTGCTCGCGCCGCTGGGCCTGGTGTTCGACGAGAACTCCCCCTGGCTCAACGTCACCTCCTGCACCGGCAGCCCCGGTTGCGCCCACTCAGCCGCCGACGTGCGGGCCGACGCGGCGCAGTCGCTGGACGGGGCCTACCCGGCGCACCGCCACTTCGTCGGCTGCGAACGGGCCTGCGGCAGCCCGCCGACCGGTGA
>NZ_DATJYB010000259.1:0-2280 GCF_035499775.1 Mycobacterium sp.
GCGCGACCAACTGGTCGCCCGGATACAGGGTGTGGTGTTCGGTCAGCAGTACCTGATGCTGGATTACGACTGCCCGCGTTCGGTGCTGGACAAGGCGACGGCGATCACGCCGGGCCTGGAGTCGCCGACCATCGCACCGCTGGCCGACCCCGACTGGGTCGCGGTGCGAGCGTTGGTACCTCGCCGGGATGTCAACGGCATCATGGACCAGATCGCCGCCATCGGGGCCAAGGCAATTCTGGCTTCCGACATCAGGTTCTGCCGCTTCTGATCGCACGGCGCGTGCCCAGTGCCGGTGAGTGTGTTAGCGTCCGGCGGGGACCGATTGCGCGTAGAACCCAGGAGGGTTGCCGTGACACAGACACATCTCCTCTTCTTGCTGATGGCCTTGCTGATCGGTGTCATCGCCGGGCTGCGTTCCCTTACCGCTCCTGCCGTGGTCTCGTGGGCCGCGTACTGCGGCACCATCGAGCTGCATCACACCTGGGCGGCCTTTATGGCCAGCCTGATCGCCGCCATATTCTTCACCGTTGGCGCCGTCGCCGAGCTGGTCAACGACAAACTTCCCAAGACGCCGCCGCGCACCGCGCCCCCGGTGTTCGCTGCCCGGATCATCATGGGGGGCTTCGCCGGTGCGGTCATCGGCGCCTCGCATCACTGGACCGTGACCTGCCTTGGCGCCGGCATTATCGGCGCGGTGCTCGGCACCCTGGGTGGCTACCAGGCCCGCAAGCGGCTGGTGGCCGCCATCGGCGGGAAAGACCTGCCGATAGCGCTGCTGGAAGATGCAGTCGCGATCGGAGGTGGCATCGCAATCGTCGCCGCGACGGCCGCTCTGCTCGCGCAGTGACCGAGCGTTTCGACGCGATCATCGTCGGCGCCGGCCAGGCCGGGCCGCCGTTGGCGGGCCGGCTTACCGCCGCAGGACAGCGGGTTGCGATTGTGGAGCGCAAGCACATCGGCGGAACCTGTGTGAACACCGGATGTATCCCGACCAAGACGCTGGTCGCCAGTGCGCACGCCGCGCAATTGGCCCGTCGCGGCGCGGAATACGGTGTCGGGACCGGATCGATCAGCGTGGACATGGCGAAAGTCAAGGCGCGCAAAGACGGCATCATGCTCGAGGACCGCAGGGGCGTCGAAGCCTGGCTGGAAGGGATGGGCGGCTGCACCGTCTTTCGCGGTCACGCGCGGTTCGAGGATCCGCACACGCTGCGGGTCAATGATGAACTCCTGCAAGGCGACCGGATCTTCCTCAACGTCGGTGGTCGCGCCGTGGTGCCCGACATCCCGGGGCTGTCGGACGTCGACTATCTGACCAACGTGTCGATCCTCGAACTCGACACGGTGCCAGCCCATCTCGTCATCGTCGGTGGCAGTTACATCGCATTGGAGTTCGCGCAGATGTACCGCCGTTTCGGGGCTCGCGTGACCGTCGTGGAGCGGGGTCCGCGCCTGGCATCCCGCGAAGACGAGGACGTCTCGGCGACCATCCGAGAGATCCTGGAGGCCGAAGGGATCGACGTCGTGGTCGGCGCTGACGACGTGCGGGTCGCTAAGCGCGACAGTGCTTTTGGAGGGTTTGAACTGACACCGAGTGCCGGTGCGGACGCCATCGCGGGCAGCCACCTGCTGTTGGCGGTCGGGCGGCGGCCCAACACCGACGACCTGGGTCTGGATGCCGCCGGTGTGCAGACCGACGCCAGCGGCCACATCACGGTCGACGATCAGCTCAAGACCAACGTCGAGCACATCTGGGCGATGGGCGACTGCAACGGCAAGGGCGCCTTCACCCACACGTCGTACAACGACTTCGAGATTGTCGCGGCCAACCTGCTCGACGATGACCCGCGGCGGGTGAGCGACCGCATCACCACCTATGCGCTCTACATCGACCCGCCGCTGGGGCGCGCCGGCATGACCGTGAGTCAGGTCCGCGCGTCTGGCCGCAAGGCGCTGGTCGGCAAGCGCCCGATGACCAGGGTCGGCCGGGCCGTGGAAAAGGGTGAGACGCAAGGGTTTATGAAAGTGGTGGTCGACGCCGACACCGATCAGATCCTGGGAGCGGCCGTCTTCGGCGTCGGCGGCGACGAGGCCATCCACTGCATTCTCGACATCATGTCGGCCAAGGCGCCCTACACCACGCTGTCGCGGACGATGCATATCCATCCCACGGTCAGCGAGCTGATTCCCACGATGCTGCAGGAGATGTCGCCGCTCGACTAGCTGGTTTCACCGGCGAGCAGACGCAGAATCGCACACGGCACGCCTGCATATTGC
>NZ_DATJYB010000260.1:0-5547 GCF_035499775.1 Mycobacterium sp.
TCCGTCGACGCGTTGTCCGACGACGCGGTCCTCGCGGCGCGGTCGCGACTGAACCCGGCCGCCGGGGTGATGCTGAGCGCGCTCTGGGCTGCCGAGACCGGCCAGCTGGCGCTGATCATTCACCACCTGGCCGTCGATGCGGTGTCCTGGTGGATTCTGCTGGAAGACCTCAACATCGCCTGGGCCCAACATCGCGAGGGCAGCGAGGTCGCGTTACCGGCGACCGGGACGTCGTTCGGGCGCTGGGCAACGCTTTTGGGCGAGCAGGCACGCGTCCCGGCGGTCGTCGAGCACGCCCACGCCTGGCAGCGCGTGACGGCGATCCCCCCGGCGCTGCCCCCGGTGCAGCCCGCCGTAGACACCTACGCGAACGCCGGGCACCTGTCGGCGTCGCTGGATGCCGAGACCACCGGCATGCTGCTCGGTGAGGTGCCGGCGGCATTCCATGCCGGAGTGCACGAGATTCTGCTGATCGCATTCGGTTTGGCGTGGGCAGAATTCTTGGGCACCGGTAGCGCGCCGATCGGCGTCGACGTCGAAGGCCACGGCCGCCACGAGGAGCTGGGCCCCCGTGTCGACCTGGCCCGCACGGTCGGCTGGTTCACCACCAAATACCCGGTGTCCTTGTCGGTGGGCGGGCTGTCCTGGGCGCAGGTGGTCGACGGCGATGCGGCGCTGGGCGCAGTCCTCAAAGACGCCAAAGAGCAGCTTCGCGCCCTTCCCGACGGCCTGACCTACGGGCTGCTGCGGTATCTCAACACCGATGTCGACCTGGCCGGGTCCGACCCGCCGATCGGGTTCAACTACTTCGGCCGGCTGGGCGCGGTTGCCGACGCCGCGGGTGATGGCTGGCGGATCTGCCCGGACGGCTCGTCGGTCACCGGTACGGCCGCGTCGGTGTCGATGCCGCTGATGCACACCGCGGAGCTCAACGCCGTCGCCCTCGACAGCGCGGCCGGCCCGCACCTGCAGGCCGACTGGACGTGGGCGCCTTCGGCTCTCGACGAAACGCAAATCAGCCGGCTGAACCGGCTGTGGTTCGACGCGCTGGCCGGCATCTGCGCGCATGTCCGATCCGGTGGCGGCGGGTTGACCCCCTCCGACATCGCGCCTGCCCGGCTCAGCCAACAGCAGATCGACGAGCTGCAGCGGCAATCTCAGATCGCCGACGTGCTGCCGCTGACCCCGCTGCAGCAGGGCCTGCTCTTCTACGCCAACACCGCGCCGGGCAGCGAAGACTTGTATGCGGGGCAACTGGATATCGGCATCACCGGCCGGCTGGACCGGGACCGGCTGCGCGACGCGGTGCACACGGTCGTCGCCCGGCATCCGAATCTGGTGGCCCGGTTCTGCCAACAGTTCGACGAGCCGGTGCAGATCATCCCGGCCGATCCCGTCGCGGCGTGGCGCTTCGTCGACCTCGACGGGCACGCCGATCCCGACGAGGCGCTTCAGCGGCTCTGCGCCGACGAGCGCGCCGCCGTCTGCGAGCTCGCCGACCAGCCGGCCTTCCGGGTCGTCCTGGTCCGCGTCGCCGCAGACCGGCACCGCGTGGTGCTGACCAATCACCACATCGTGCTGGACGGCTGGTCGATGCCGATCCTGCTGGGCGAGATATTCGCCGCCTACTACCGGCAGCGGCTGCCCGCGGTCGCGCCCTACCGCAGCTTTGTCAGCTGGCTGGCCGACCGGGATCACGAGTCAGCCCGCGCGGCCTGGGGCGAGGTGTTCGCCGGGTTCGACACCCCGACCCTGGTCGGCCCGCAGGACCGGATGGAGCTGGGGCAGCAGAGCGTGAAAGAGCTGCGGCTGCCCGCCGAGATCACCCGGGCCGTCGGCGAGCTGGCCCGCTCGTGTCGCACCACCGTCAACATCGTGCTGCAGGCCGCCTACGCGCAGCTGTTGTGTTCGTTGACCGGCCAGCACGATGTCGCTTTCGGCACCACCGTCTCGGGTCGGCCGGCTGACGTGGTCGGTGCCGAGTCGATGGTCGGGCTACTGATCAACACGGTGCCGGTGCGGGCGCGCATCACGACGTCGACCACCACCGCTGACCTTTTGGATCAGCTGCAAGGCGCGTACAACGACACCCTTGACCACCAGCACCTCGCGCTGACCGAGATGCACCGAATCACCGGTCAGGACCAGCTTTTCGACACCCTGTTCGCCTTCGAGAACTATCCGATCGACGCCGGCGCATTGTCGGGCGACCACGAGTTGGCCATCACCGACATCACCACACGGGAATCCACCCACTACCCGTTGACCGTGCAAGCCCAGCCGGGCCACGAGCTGGGTTTCCGCATCGAATACGACACCGACGTGTTCGACACCGCCGAGATCGACGCGTTGGTCGAGCGGTTGCACAAGGTGTTGCTGGCGATGACGGGCGATCCGGGGCGGCGGTTGTCGTCGGTGGATCTGCTCGACGAACGCGAGCATGCCCGGCTGGCGGCGATGGGCAACCAGGCGGTGCTAACCCGGCCCGCGAACCGGTCGTCGGTTCCGGAGTTGTTCGCCGCGCAGGTGGCCCGCGCGCCGGAGGCGGTGGCGGTGGTCTGCGATGGCCGCACCCTGACCTACCGCGAGCTGGACGAGGCCGCCAACCGGTTGGCGCACCTGCTGGCCGGGCGCGGCGCGGGCCCGGGAGCGTGTGTGGCGCTGCAGTTTTCGCGCTCGGCCGAGGCGATCGTGGCGATCTTGGCGGTGCTGAAAACCGGGGCGGCCTATCTGCCGATCGACCCGGCGCTGCCGGCGGCGCGCATCGAATTCATGCTCGCCGACGCCGCCCCGATCGCCGCGCTCACCACCACGGCTCTGGCGGAGCGGCTGGCCGGGTTCGGTGTGACGGTTATCGACCTCATAAACGTCGGAGACCCCGCCGTGCACGCCCAGCCCAGCACCGCACTACCGCCCCCGGCGCCCGACGACATCGCCCACATCATCTACACCTCGGGCACCACCGGCGTCCCCAAAGGCGTTGCGGTCACGCAGCACAACGTCACGCAGCTGTTCGACGGGCTGCAGATCGGCGTCGAGCTGGCGCCGGGGCAGGTGTGGACGCAGTTCCACTCCTACGCGTTCGACTTCTCAGTGTGGGAGATCTGGGGTGCGCTGCTGCATGGCGGCCGGCTGGTGGTGGTGCCCGACGCGGTGGCCCGTTCCCCGCACGATTTCCACGCGCTGCTGGTCGGCGAGAAGGTCACGGTGCTGACCCAGACCCCATCTGCGGTGGGGATGCTTTCGGCGGACGGCTTGGATGGCGCGGCGCTGGTGATCGGGGCGGAGCCTTGTCCGCCGGAGTTGGTGGATCGGTGGGCGCCGGGGCGGGCGATGGTCAACGTCTACGGCCCGACCGAGACCACGATGTGGTTGTCCAAGAGCGCGCCGTTAATGCGGGGCTCAGGCGCCCCGCCGATCGGGTCGCCCACCGCGGGCGCGGCTTTCTTTGTGCTGGATGCGTGGTTGCGGCCGGTGCCCGCGGGGGTGGTCGGCGAGCTGTATCTGGCCGGCCGCGGTGTGGGGTGCGGATATTGGCGCCGGGGCGGGTTGTCGGCGTCGCGGTTCGTGGCCTGCCCGTTCGGAGTGCCGGGTGGGCGCATGTATCGCACCGGGGATCTGGTGCGGTGGCGCTCCGATGGACAACTGGACTATCTAGGCCGCGCGGACGAGCAGGTCAAGATCCGCGGGTATCGCATCGAACTCGGCGAGATCCAGTCGGCACTGACAGCGGTGGACGGCGTCGAGCAGGCGGCGGTGATCGCCCGCGAGGACCGCCCCGGCGACAAGCGCCTGGTCGGTTACGTCACCGGCACCGCCGACCCCACCGAAGCACGCGCCGCGCTGGCAAAGCGACTGCCGGGCTACATGGTCCCCGCGGCGGTGGTGGCGCTGGAAACGCTGCCGGTGACGCCCAACGGCAAACTCGACAAACGAGCCCTACCCGCACCCGAATACGCAGCGGGTCAGTACCGCGCCCCGACCAGCCCCACCGAAGAAATGCTGGTTGGCATCTACGCCCAGGTGCTCGGTGTCGACCGCGTGGGGGTCGACGACTCCTTCTTCGACCTTGGCGGCGACAGCATTTCGGCGATGCGGCTTGCTGCGGCCGTCAACGCCGGCCTGGATGCCGACCTCGCGGTACGCACCGTGTTCGAGGCCCCCACCGTCGCCCAGTTGGCACCCCGTATCGGTGCGGCCGCGGGTCGGCTGCCGCAGTTGGTGGCGGGTCACCGGCCGCCGGTGGTGCCGTTGTCGTTCGCCCAGAACCGGCTGTGGTTTGTCGACCAATTGCAAGGGCCCTCACCGGTTTACAACATCGCGGCGGCGTTGCGGCTGCGCGGCACGCTTGATGCCGACACGCTGGGGGCGGCGCTGGCCGACGTGGTGGGCCGCCACGAGAGCCTGCGCACGCTGTTCGTGGCGCCCGACGGGATACCCCAGCAGGTGGTTGTCCCCGCCGAGCGGGCCGATTTCGGTTGGCAGCTGATCGATGCCACCGGATGGCCGGCAGACCGGCTGGATGAGGCGATCCGCACAGCGGCGCGTCACCAGTTTGATCTGGCATCCCAGATCCCTTTGCGGGCAACGCTTTTCCGCGTCGCCGACCAGGAGCATGTGCTGGTAGCGGTGGTGCACCATATCGCGGCCGACGGGTGGTCGTTGCGGCCGCTGGTGCGTGATCTGGGAATGGCGTATGCCAGCCGGTGCGCCGGGCAAGCTCCCGGCTGGGCGCCGTTGGCGGTGCAGTACGTCGATTACACGCTGTGGCAGCGGGCCCAGTTCGGGGATATCGCCGACAGCGCCAGTCCGATCGCCGCGCAGCTCGCCTACTGGCAGGACGCCCTGGCCGGGATGCCCCAGCGGCTGCAGCTTCCCACCGATCGTCCCTATCCGCTGGTGGCCGATCAGCGCGGGGCCACCGTGGCGGTGGACTGGCCGGCCGACTTGCAGCGCCAAGTTGCCCGAGTCGCCGGCGAACACAACGCGACCACGTTCATGATCGTGCAGGCCGCCCTGGCGGTGCTGCTGTCCAAGATCAGCGCCAGCCCCGAGGTCGCCGTCGGCTTCCCGATCGCGGGGCGCCGCGACCCCGCACTGGACGAACTGGTGGGGTTCTTCGTCAACACACTGGTGTTGCGGGTCGACCTGGCGGGTGACCCGACGATCGGCGAATTGCTGGCCCAGGTGCGGACGCGCAGTCTGGAGGCTTTCGAGCACCAGGATGTGCCGTTTGAGGTGCTGGTGGAGCGGCTCAACCCCACCCGATCGCTGACCCATCACCCGCTGGTGCAGGTGATGTTGGCCTGGCAGAACTTCGGTGGCCACACCGGCGACCTGGCCGGCGGGCCGGCCCTGGGTGACCTGGAGGTCACTCCGCTGCCGCTCGACACCCAGTCGGCCCGAATGGATCTGGTGTTCTCCCTGTCCGAACAGTGGAGCCAAGCCGGTGAGCCGGCCGGGATCGGCGGCAGGGTGGAATTCCGCACCGACGTGTTCGACGCGGCCAGCATCGAGGCGCTGGTCGAGCGGTTGCGACGGGTGTTG
>NZ_DATJYB010000261.1:0-12258 GCF_035499775.1 Mycobacterium sp.
CGTCACTCCGATGCCGGTCAGCTGGCGCGCCAGAGCGCTTGCCGCACTGTCGAATTCACCCCAGGTGAGTTGCGCGCCGGGTTCGTCGACATAGGCGGCGCGGTCGGGTGAGTGAACGGCGTTGGCACGTACTGCGTCGGACAGCGTCAGATCGGACCACCAGCCCTGTGCGCGGTACCGGGCGGCGTCCTCGGCTGTGAATGCCGGCGATCCCAGGGCCGCCAGCCCACCGACGCTCATCACCCGATCATAGGAAAACCCGGTACAGCCCGGCTCAGGCCCGGCTACCCGAACGGCAGGCCTGCCCTGAGTTGCGCAAGATTTTGTCGAAGTCGTCGGCCGCGCAGAACAGAAAAAGGCAGCGCTATCGCCACGATCAATGCCAGCGCCAGGAAGTACACAGTGGCGTACGTGCTGGATTGCCCGACCGCCACGGCGATCATCACCGCGACGAGGATCGCCGAAACTATCCAGCCCGATCTCTCGCGACGCTTCAGTTCGTCATCCGTCTTGTTACCCAGGTAAGCCACGGCCAACCGGGCCGCCGCGTATCGCTGCGCCGGATCGGAGGGCACCGCGCCGCTGGTGAAAGCGGCGAAGGCCGGTGCGCGTTCGGCTGCAGGCACCGCTTCGACCACTCGCTTGCGCATGGCCTCACCTTGGTACGCCAGGACACCACCCAGAGTCACGCCGAAGATAAGAGCAGGGATGACGATCGCCCCCGGGCTTTCGGTCGAGGTACGCGGCTCGAAATAGGACAGCGCACCGAACAACACGGCGTACAGCGCTGTCAACACCAGAAACCGCACCCAGAAGGGCTGCATCGCCAGTCGGAAGTTCACACAAACGAGTATGCGCGCGCGCGGACAGCGCTCCGGGCCGACGCAGCATATTGTCGTCGTGTGCTGATCGGTTTCCTGCTGGCTCTGGGTTGTTCGGTGTGTTACGGCTCGGCTTCGGTGCTGCAGGCCATGGCGACGCGGTCGGTGGAGGGCAGCAGCAACTCGGGTGTCGACGCTGCGTTGCTGTTGCGCGCCGTCCGGCAATGGCGCTACCTCGCCGGCATCGGCCTCGACGGCCTCGGGTTCGTGCTTCAGGTGATAGCGCTGCGCCTGGTGCCGATCTATGTCGTCGCCGCCGCGCTTGCCGCCTCGATCGCGGTGACCGGCATCGTGTCCGCGTGGGCGCTGTCGGCGCGACTGTCACGGGCCGAGTGGACGGCCGTGGGGATCGTCTGCGTGAGCCTCGCCGTGCTCGCGTGCGCCGCGGGGCCTGGGCACTTTCGGCGCGCCCCGGCCGGCCTGGGCTGGGCCCTGGTGGTTGTGGTGGCCGCGATATTCGTTGCCGGTGCCGCCGCAGGCCGGTTGAGCGATCGCGAGCGTGCCCTTGCCCTGGGCTTCGGCGCCGGAAGCGGTTTCGGTGTGGTGGAGGTTGGCGTGCGCCTGCTCGACGTGGTTTCCCCGACCAAGAGCGCCTTCTACACCAACCCGGCGCTGTACGCGGCTCTCGGGGGCGGCGCCGCCGGGTTTCTCTTGCTCACATCTGCGTTGCAACGCGGGTCTGTGACCACCACCGTGGCCGCCATGGTGGTCGGTGAAACGATCGCGCCTGCGCTCGTCGGAGCGGTTTGGCTCGGTGACCGGGCCCGCGAGGGCCTCGGCTGGCTGGTTGTCCTGGGATTCGCTGTCGCCGTCGCGGCCACGCTGGCGCTGGCCAGATTCGGCGAGGCACCAACTCCCGCCGAATCCGGCTGAGGCACCACGCCGAACGTGCTCTCAGGGCGGAAAAATCGCCAAAATCTCGCCCTGAGAGCACGTTGGGCGCAGGAATCCGCGGGGCCGCGGCTCAGCCCTGGACGGTGGGGCGGATGGTGATGTCGCTGATCTCCACGTCGTGCGGCTGCCCGATGGCGAACGCGATGGCTCGCGCGACCGCCTCCGGGGGGAGACCAAAGTCGTTCATCGTGCACCGGATCTGCTCACGCATCGCCACGTCGTTGATAGAGCTGTCGAGCTCGGTATCGACGAATCCCGGCGAGATCGAGGTGGTTCGCACCACCCCGTCGGTGCATTCCTGGCGCAGCCCCTCCATCAGGGTGCGCACGGCGTTCTTGGTGGCCGCGTACACCGCCATCGTCGGGACGATCTTCAGCCCGGCCGTGGACACCGTCGTCACGAAGTGGCCGCTGCCCTGGCGACGGAACACCGGCAGCGCCGCGGCGAGGCCATGCAGCACCCCGCGCAGGTTGACGTCGACCATTGCCGACCAGCCATCAACGTCCAGATCCGATAGCGGCCCGATCTTGCTGATGCCCGCGTTGCTCACCAGGACATCGAGCTGACCGAACTCGTCGAGCGCGGCGCCGGCCAGCCGCTCCAAGTCCTCTCGGCGGGCGACGTCGGTGCGACAGGCGACCGCCGCTGCGCCGCCGTCGCGCAGCTGGCGCGTGATGTCGTCGAGCCGCTCGGTGCGGCGGGCACCCAGCACCACTTTGGCACCGCCCTCGGCGAGTAAACGCGCGGTCGCCTCGCCGATCCCGCTGCTCGCACCGGTGATCGCGACGACCTTGCCTTCGATACCGCTCATCCGGTCCCTTCAACCAGGCTGTAGGTGCTGCCGCGAGCCGGGCGGGTCCACAACACGCCGCCCTCGGCGGTCAGTCCGGCTTCGATCAGCCGGCGTTTGAGGATCTTGTTGGTGGCCGTCGCAAGCAGGTCGTCGTTGATCCGCACGTAGCGTGGCCACGCTTTGGGCGACAAGTCCGGTTGAGCGGCAAGGAAATTCGCGAAATCGGCGGGTTCCAGTCGGGTACCGTCGCGCAGCACCAGCGCCGCCATCACCTGATCCCCGACAAGTTCGTCGGGCACGGCATAGACCGCGACCTGGCTGACCTGCGGCAGTCGCTCCAAGATCCGCTCGATCGGCGCCGCCGCCAGGTTCTCCCCGTCCACCCGCATCCAGTCGGCGGTGCGGCCAGCGAGATAGATCCAGCCGTCGGCGTCGCGGTAGGCCAAATCCCCCGCCCAGTACATGCCGTGCCGCATCCGTTCGGCGGTGGCCGCCGGGTCGTTGTAGTAGCCGGTGAACGGCCCCGAACCCCGGGTATTGACGAGTTCGCCGACGGCTTCGTCGAAATTGATCAGCGCGCCGTGCTGGTCGAACTCGGCGACCGCGCACTCGGTAAGGGTCGTCGGGTGGTAGATGCTCACGCCGGGGTACGGCTTGCCGATCGACCCCGGCGGCGTCGAGTCGTCCCGGACCACGATCACCGCGAACTCGCTGGAGCCGAAAGCGTCCGTCACACGGCACCCGAAACGCCTTGCGAATTCCGCGATATCGCGATCGGTGGCCTCGTTGCCGTACGCCACCCGCAGCGTCGTGTCGGCATCGTCGGGACGTTCGGGAGTATCGAGGATCAGCGCGAGCGGCTTGCCCACGTAGTTCAGGTACGTCACGTGGTAACGGCGCACGTCGTCGAGGAAACGCGACGGCGAGAACTTGGCCGGGACCATCGTGGCACCGCTGGCGATGGCCGCCGCCCACCCGGCGGCAACGCCGTTGGAGTGAAACAGCGGCATCGACAGGTAGCAGACGTCGTCGGCGGTGAGGTCGTTCTGATACGCCAGGCTGGCGCCGCACATGATCGCCATCCCGTGGGCGAACCGGACGGCCTTGGGATCACCGCTGGTGCCGGAGGTGAAGATCATCATCAGGGTGTCGGTGGACGCGACCTCGCGGTGGGCGACCAGAGGTGGCGCGGCGGCGACCGCGTCGGCGTAGCGTGTCCCGGTCACGTCGAGCAGCTGAATGCCGTTGAGGTCCAAGCCATCCAGCAGGGGCAGGTGTTCGGTGTCGACCAGCAGGAGTTGGCAGTCGGAACGCCGGATGTCGCCGAGCAAGCCGGCGCCGCGCCGGGTGGTGTTGATCCCGCACAGCACATAGCCGCCCAGTGCGGCGGCGGCCATGGCGCGCAGCATGGCCGGCGAATTGCCAAGCAGCGCACCGACATGCAGCGGACGGGTCGGGTCGGCCAGTGCGATCAGCGCGGCCGCCTCGGCCTCGGCCTCCGCCAGGTGCTCGCGCCACGTCCAGGTCCGATCGCCGTAGGCGACCGCGGGTGTGTCGTCGTACCTGCGCTGCCGCAGTAGCTGCTGCACTGTCTCCGGCACCGTTACACGTCCTCGCTAACGAGTGGTCAGCGCCAGGCCGGCATAGTGGCGGCGGGCGACGTCATCGCAGTAGCGGCGGTAGATGCCGAATCCCCCCGCGTAGGGCATGAAGACCCGTTTCTTGCCTTCGATATTGGCGCCCAGGTACCACGACGACGCGGCTTTGGTGAACAGCGTCTGCTCGGCGGCCGCGGCGACGTGGTCGGTCCATTCGCGGGCGGCATCCAAGCGTGGCTCGACCTCGGTCACCCCGAGCCGACGGGCGGTCAGCACCAGATTCATGGCCCACTCGACCTGAACCTCGGCATGCAGCACCATGTTCGCCAACACCGAGGGAGCGCCGGGCCCGCTGATGGCGAACAGGTTCGGCAGGCCCGGCACCATCAGACCGAGAAAGGTCAGCGGGCCGTCGGCCCAGATGTCGCGCAACCGCTCTCCCCCGGGCCCGATCGGGTCGATCCGGGTCAGAGCGCCGGTCATCGCGTCGAATCCGGTGGCGAAGACCAGCACATCGCACGGATAGGTGGCGGCGCTGGTCTGTATTCCATCGGCGGTGATCGCATCGATAGGTTCGCGGCGCAGGTTCACCAGCCGCACGTTGTCACGGTTGAAGGTGGCGTAGTAGCCCGCGTCGGTGCAAATCCGTTTGGCCCCGATCGGGTGGTCGACCGGGATGAGATCGGTTGCGACGACGGGATCTACGACGATGTCACGGATCCGCTGTTCGGCGAACTGGCGGGCGATGTCGTTGGCCGCCAGGCTGGTGCTTTGGTCGGGGAAGGTCTTGGCGAAAAGTACGCCACCCTCGCGCCAGCGTTGCCACAGGGCGCGGTCACGCTCCTGCGGCTCGGTGTCGACGGCCTTCTTGTGGTAGGTGCCGTGCGGTGTCCCCGCCGATGCGTACGCGGAGGCGCGCCGGCGCTCGGGATATTCCACCTGGATCTGCTGTTGCTCGTCGGCCGTCCACGGGCGGTTGGGCATCGGGATGCTGTAGTTCGCCGACCGCTGGAACACCACCAGGGTCTCGGCTTCCGACGCGATGATCGGAACCGCTTGAATGCCAGAGGAACCCGTGCCGATCACCCCGACACGCTTGCCGCCCAAAGCGGGATCCTCGCGCGGCCACGCGGCGGTGAAGTACACCTCGCCCGCGAAATCGTCGACGCCGGGGATGTCGGGGCGATTCAGCGCCGACAGGCAGCCGGTGGCGCAGAACAGGAACTGCGCGGTGTACGTGTCGCCGCCGGCGGTGCTTACCCGCCAGCTGCCGTGGTCCTGGTCGAAAGTGGCGGCGACGACGTCGCAACCGAACCGGTAGTGGCGGCGCAGGTCGAAGCGGTCGGCGACGTGACCCAGATAGGCCAGGATCTCCGGTTGCGCGGCGAACCGTTCGCTCCACGTCCAGCTCTGCTGCAGCGCTTCGTCGAATGAGTATGAGTAGTCGACACTTTCGACGTCGCAGCGGGCGCCGGGATAACAGTTCCAGTACCAGGTGCCGCCCACGTCGGGCGCCGCCTCCAGGGCGGTCACCGAAAGACCCGCCGACACCGCTCGATGCACGGCGTAGAGCCCGGCGAACCCGGCGCCAACAACGATTACGTCGCTCATATTCGCTCCGAGGTAACCGGGTCGAGCAGCTGTCGCAGGTCGCGGCAGACCAGCCGCAGCGCAGAGGTTGCCGCAGGTAGGGATTGGATCGTCAGGAAGCCGTGGAACAATCCGGGGAAGTCGCGATGGACGACACGCACCCCCGCGCTGCGCAACTGGGCGGCGTAACTGCAACCCTCGCTGTGCAAGGGGTCCACGCCGGCGGTGACGAGCACCGCGGGCGGCAGGCCCGCATGAGAATCCGCGCGGGCCGGCGCCACCAGATAGGGCGGGTCGAAAAGCTCTTCGCCACCGAGGTATTGACGCCAGTACCACCTCATCGCGGCACGGGTGTTGAGGTATCCGATCGCGTAGCGCCGATAGCTGTCGGTCTCGAACGAGGGGTCGACCGCGGGGTAGATGAGCAGTTGCGCGGCCGGCGCGATGACTTCTCGTTCACGGCAAAGCAGCGCGGTGACCGCGGCCAGATTCCCGCCGGCGCTGTCGCCGGCGATGGCGGTCCGCATCGGGTCGATGCCCAGCTCGCCGGCATGTTCTACCACCCAGCAGAACGCCGCGAAGGCGTCGAGCGCGGCCGCGGGCGCGGGATGTTCGGGGGCGAGCCGGTAGTCGATCGACACCACGACGGTGTCGGTGCCCCGAGCCAGGGCTCTGCAGTGTCCGTCGTGGGATTCGATGTCGCAGAAGACGAATCCGCCGCCGTGGCAGTAGACGATCCCGGCGCGGATTTCCGAGGGGTCACCGTGCGGGTAGTAGATGCGCACCGGGATGGCGCCGGCCGGACCCGGGATGGAGCGGTCGACGGTGTCGCGGACGTCGTCCAGGTTGGTGGCGGGGAACCGACGTTCGAGCATCGCGGCGCGGGCCTGCGGGCCGGTCATGTTCTCGACGCGAGGGAATCCGGCATCCAGCTCACGCAACATCGTCTGTACCACGTCGTCCATCTGGGCCTCCGCGTCGGTTACCCGGGACGGTACTTCAGTAGGGTCATCCCGGGTTCGGGCAGATCGTAGAACACGGGCTGCACCCGCATTCCGATCCGGATGTCGCCAGGGTCCACGTCGACCAATTCGGTGCTGATCCTGGGCCCGGCGTCCCACTGCACCACCGCGAGCAGCTGTGGCACCGCGTCGTTCCACGGCGGACCGGTCGGCCGGCGAGCGATAGTGAAGGTGTATAGCGTTCCAGCACCGTCGATTTCGCGCCATTCAAGGTCGTCGGCCAGCGTGCCGGGGACCAGGGTGCGCGGATAGAACACGTAGCGCTGCAGCGAGGGTGAGTACTGGATGAGGATTCGTCGCTGCGCCAGGCCGTCCCAAAAAGGCCGCGACACCGGCGTGGGCTCGGGAATAACCATCAGTCCCCCCGCATCAGCAGCGCGACCTGCTCGCTCATGATGCCGCCGTTGCCGGTCACGAAGGTGGTGTTGCAGTCGGGCACCTGCGCGTCGCCGGCTCGGCCCATGATCTGCCGCGCGCCGTCGACGACGTGGTGCATACCGCCGGCCATCCCCGCCTGACCGAAGGACAGCTGCCCCCCGGCGGTGTTGAGCGGAAAGTCGCCGCGACAGGTCAGATCGTGGTCGGTAACCCACGACATGCCTTCACCTTTGGGGCAGAAGCCGGCGTCTTCCAGGCTCATCAGCACGGTGATGGTGTAGCAGTCATAGATCGAGGCGACGTCGACGTCGGATCGACTCAGCCCCGCCATCGCGAATGCCTTATCCGCGGCGCGCGCGATCGGGGTGCGCAGCAGATCTTCGGCGTAGGTCGGAGTTTTGAAGGCGATGTGTTCACCGAACCCGGTGATCCACACCGGGCGGTGGCGGCCGCGGCGCGCGATGTCGGCATTGGCGATCAGGACACCGACCCCGCCGTGTACCCGCATCACCGTTTCGAGCATGTGGATAGGGTCGGCGATCATCGGGCTGGCGAGTACGTCGTCGACGGTGATCGGGGTGCCGTGGAACACCGCGCCAGGATGGGCGCACGCGTTGGTGCGCTGGTCGACGGCGATCTTGGCGACCGCGGCGGGGTCGTAGCCGAACTCCGCCGCGTAACGCTGGGCGATTTGCGCGTACGGTGCGTTCTGCCCCACGTTGCCGTAAGGGATTTCGAACTCCGCTTGCGGCGATCCGTAGTTGTTGGACGATGCCCCATACCAATTGGGGGCCGGTGGCGGGCGCGTCTCGGATTGCGGCAGTGCTGCGGACCCGGGTACCACGGCCAGCGCCGCGGCACAGATACCGAGTTCGACGGCGGCGGCGGCCCGCCACACCATGCCGGCCGACGTCGCCCCGCCCAGGTCGACTCGTTCGCCGAAATCTAAAGCCAGGCCCAGGTATTCGCACAGCGTCGCGGGCGCGAACATCGCCGATTCGGCGACGCCGTGGGTGAGCAGCCCGTTGACGCATGCCGGATCGACGCCGGCATCCTCGACGACCATCTTGGCCAGCAACGCGTACTGGTCGAGGGTGAACAGCGGCGGTTTGCTCGGACGGCGTTCGGCGGGCAGTTCGGCGATGCCGACGATGGCGGCTTCGCCACGCAGCCCGGTCACGACGGCATCTCCCGTCGGGGCAGCTGAACCGTCGCGGTCCCCGGCATCAGCACGGTGCTGTCGCGGCGGCCGGCGATGTCGAGATCGACCAGCCCGGCGCCGTCCTCGGTGATCCGCGTGCCGGTGACCGTTCCACCGAACGACAGCTGCTGGCCCGGATGGGCGACCGCCCGGTTCTGCACCGAGAACGACACCAGGCGACCCCTCCCACCGATCCAGTCGCAAATGGCGCGAGACAGCAGCGCCGCCTGCAGCGGGCCGTGAACCAGCACGTCGTCGTACCCTTCGACGTCGCGGGCCCACTGCTTGTCGTAGTGAATGCGGTGGCCGTTGTAGGTGGCGGCGCTGAAAAAGAACAGCTGGGTTTCGTCGACGGTGACGGTCAGCTCGGGCATCTGATCGCCCGTGTTGACGTCCTCGAAGAAGACCTGTGGCTCGCTCATTGGCGCCGCTCCTCCTCATCGCTTCGCTCTGCATCGTCGCCGACGCGGCTCACGGGCGGGCGATCATCGACGTCGACGCTTCGGCGACCAGGTCCAGGTGCTGGTTGCGGTACACCGTTTGCCAGGTGACCAACACGAATCTGCCTGAACGGCCCTGCTTTTCGACGATCGACTCGATGGTGCGGACCATTTCGATCTCGTCGCGATGATACGCCGGCAGGTGGAAGGTGAAGCTTTCCCCGCCGGCCATCCGTTTGGGAGCCCGGGGAAACGCGAGGCTGCCCGAGGCCGCGCCGGAGGAACCGTCGGGCCGCAGCCGGTCCAGCCGGGTGACCCCGAGCACCACGTATTGCAGATACAGCGGCGGACAGACGATGTCGCGAAAGCCGTTGGCGCGGGCGTAATCCGGATCGAACCACAACGGGTTGTGGTCACCGACCGCCGCCGCCCAGCGTTGCCAATCCCGGCGGTTCACCTCGCCCGTCGCGGACGCGGCGACGGTGCCTACCCGCGACGCCGATTCGGCGTCGATCAGCGAGTCTTCACTCATCTGGACTCCTCTAGCCCTTCCTCCAGCCATGCGGCGGCGACCTCGGCTCCGCCACCGAGTGTCGAGCCGATCCGTGCCCGTTCGGTCCACAGATGCAGATCGGTCTCGGTCACGTAGCCGATCCCGCCGTGCAGTTGATGCGCGTCCAGGGTTATCAGCCTGGCCGCCGTCGCGGCGTGCATGCGCGCGATGGCCGTTTCCCTGGTCGCGGTGCGGCCCCGCGCCAGCCAGAAAACCGCCGAGTGCGCGGCCAATCGCGCTGCGGCCAAGGCGATGTGCATGTTGGCGATCAGGTGCTGGGCCGCCTGGAAGGACGCGATCGGGCGGCCGAACTGATGGCGCAGTTTGGTGTAGTCGACGGTGCGGTCCAACACGGCCTGCCCGACCCCGACCAGGTCGAGCGACCCGAGGGCGACCGCCGTATTGGCCACGCGGCGCAGCGCCGACGGCCCGACGTCCCCCAGCCGCCGGTCAGCGGTGACCGCCACGTCGTCGAACCGGACGGTGACCGCCCGATGCCCGCCCGCCATGGCCAGTGGCTGCATGGTCACTCCGGTCGCGCGAACGTCGACGACGGAGACCTGCGTCTGCTCGCCGGCCGTGGCAGAGACCACGATCAGGTCGGCGACGTCAGCGTCGGCGACGTAGTCCGCCGTCCCGTTCAGCCGCCAGCCGGTCGAGCCCGAATCAGCCTGCAGCACAGGTGAAATGACCGCCGCATCGCGCGGGTTCCACAACGCTGTGGTACCGCGGACGCTGCCGCCGGTCAGCGCCGGCAGCCACGCGGCCTTGGCTTCCGGGGAGCCGAGCTGGTCGACCGCCAGCGCGGCCGCAACGGTGCTGTGCACCGTGGTCGGACACAGGGCGCGGCCAGCCTCGCGGTAGAAGACGGCGAGATCGTCGAGCGAGCCACCCGAGCCGCCGTATTCTTCGGCGATCCCGAGGCCGAACACACCGGCGGCGGCCAGCGCCTTCCACAGTGTCGGGGTGCTTCGGTCGGCGCCGGGTTCCTGCAGCGCACGAACCAGACTCACCGGGCACTCGACCGACAGCAGCGCACGCAACGACGAGGCGAACTCGCGCTGCTCTGCCGTCGGCGTCGCTCTCATCGGTCAGCGTCCGTACGAGGGCATGCCGTGCCCGCGCTGGGCGATGATGTCGCGCAGCACCTCGTTGGTACCGCCCCCGAAGCGCATCAACGGAGCGGCCCGGTACAGCCGCTCGAACTTGCCGGCCAGCGGCGCGTCGTCGCTGCGATGCGCCAGCAAGCCGTCCGGTCCCAGCAGGTCGAGCGCCAGATCGGCGATGCGCTGCCGCAGCTCGCTGGTGAACACCTTCTCGACGCTGACCTCCACGGTTGGGATCACTCCGCTGTCCAGGATCGACGCGGCCTCATAACCCATCAGGGTGGCCACCTCCACGTCGGCGTCGGCCTGCGCCAGGCGACGGCGCAGGGCCGGATCGTCGGCGGGCACCGAACCATCGCGCCGCGGCCGGCGCGCCAGTTCACGCAAGTCGTCGACGGCGCGGCGCAGGTCGCCCGCATTGGTCAGCGCGCCACGTTCCAGATCGAGCGCGCCGGTGATGTAGGTCCAGCCCCGGTTGACCTGGCCGATCAGATTGGTGAGCGGGACCCGCACGTCGTCGAAGTGCACCTCGTTCGTGCGGTAGCCGGACCACGCATACAGCGGGCGAATGTGAACGCCCGGGCTGTCGATCGGGACGATGATCACCGAGATCCCGCGATGACGCGCGCCGGCCGGATCGGTACGCACACAAAGCCACTCGTGGGTGGCCCGCTGCGCTCCGCTGTTCCAGATCTTGGTGCCGGTGATCACCCATTCCTGCCCGTCGGGCGTCGCGCGGGTGCGCAGATTGGCCAGGTCGGTTCCCGCTTCAGGCTCGGAATAGCCTACCGCGCAGATCATTTCGCCTCTGGCGATCAATGGCAGCCATTCGGTTTTGTTCTGCTCGGTGCCGTGCCGCATGATCATCGGCGCCACCGAGGTGACGGTCAGGTCGGGCCCGGGCACACCCCAGTATTCGAACTCGCTCATCAGCAGGTGCTGGTGAACAGCGCCGAGCGCGAGGCCCGCGTACTCGCGCGGCCAGTTCAGCCCGAACCACCCCTTCTCACCGATCTTGCGACGAAACCGTGCCACCTCTGTCTCTTGGGCCCCTGGCCCGTAGGGCGCTTCCAGGTCATGTTCGGCAAGTTCGGCCCGCAACTCCGCGGTGACGTTGGCATGTAGAAATTCGCGGACTTCAGCCAGCCAGGCGCGCTGCCCGGCGTCGAGCTCGAAATCCATATCCGGCTCCTTGGACAAACCTTGCCGTAGCTGACGAACTCCTGGTGCAGAAAGTTCGTAGTAGTTGCAAACCCTACTTTCTCCAATCGGGCGGACGGGAGCTTGATGAACTCCGGCGAGTTGGCGCACGATGACCGGATGACCGATTCCGGTGCGACTCGCGTTGCGGTCTACTTCGATTTCGACAACATCGTCATCTCGCACTATGACCACGTGCACGGTCGCAATGCGTTCCAGCGGGACAAGGCTAAAGGCCTGGACAACGAGCGGCTGCAACTGGCGACCGTCGATCTCGGCGCGATCATGGACTTCGCCTCCTCATTCGGCACCTTGGTGCTCACCCGCGCGTATGCGGATTGGTCCGCCGACGTCAATGCCCGATATCACAGCCAGCTGGTGGCCCGCGCGGTCGATCTCGTGCAGCTGTTTCCGGCGACCGTGTACGGCAAGAACGGGGCCGACATCCGCCTTGCCGTCGACGCGGTCGAGGACATGTTCCGGCTGCCCGACCTGACGCATGTGGTGATCGTCGGGGGCGACTCCGACTACATCGCTCTGGCCCAGCGCTGCAAACGCCTCGGCCGCTATGTCGTCGGCATCGGGATAGCCGGCTCCAGCAG
>NZ_DATJYB010000262.1:0-3133 GCF_035499775.1 Mycobacterium sp.
CGCCGGCGCTACCCTGAGCGGGTGTCGAAGGTGTTGTCGGTCAACGTCGCACGGCCCAGGGAAAACCCCGATCCCCGCGCGCAGTCGAACGTGACCGGGATCGACAAGCGAGCCGCAACTGAGGCGGTCATGGTTCGCGCACCGGGGCCGATGCATGGCGGTCTCGGCAGCGGCCTGGTCGGCGACACGATCGGCAATCCAAGAGTCCACGGTGGTGACGACCAGGCCGTCTACGCCTACGCACGAGAAGACCTCGACGCCTGGGAAGCCCAACTACAGCGCACCCTCACCGACGGGACCTTCGGCGAGAACCTGACGACCTCGGGCGTCGACGTCACCGACGCGCGGATCGGTGAACGCTGGCGCGTCGGCACCGACGGTTTGCTGCTGGAAGTCTCCGCGCCCCGGACGCCGTGCCGGACATTCGTCGCGTTCCTGAACTTGAACCATTGGATCAAGACCTTCACCCAGGCCGGGAAACCCGGCGCCTACCTGCGGGTGATCGAGCCGGGAAAGGTCCGTGCCGGCGACGAGATCACCATCGAGCACCGCCCCGATCATGACGTGACGATCGGGCTGGTCTTCCGCGCCCGAATGTCGGAACCGGAGCTGTTGCCAAAGCTGCTGGTGGCGGACGCGCTGTCGGCCGAGTTAGCGGCCTACGCGCGTCGCCGGCTCGCGTCCAACGAGGGTTGAGCCGCCTGGCCCACAGGTAGACTTGCCAAATGCTCGATGCGACCGCTGCCGACGCCCACCCGCGGTCGCGGCTCCACCTGGACATCGCGGTGGTCGTCGTCGTGCTGGTGTTGACGAACCTGATCGCGCACTTCACCACGCCGTGGGCCAGCATCGCCACCGTGCCGGCCGCCGCGGTCGGGTTGGTGGCGCTGCTCCGATGGCGGGGCCTGGGCTGGGCCGAACTCGGCCTGGGCCGGGAACACTGGCGAGCCGGGATGGGCTATGCGTTGGCCGCGGTGGCAGTTGTCGTGTCGGTGATCGCCGTCGGTGTGCTGTTGCCGGTGACCCGACCGATGTTCATGAACCATCACTACGCCACGATCTCGGGTGCGCTGATCGCCTCGATGGTGATCATTCCGCTGCAAACCGTCATCCCCGAGGAGCTGGCCTTTCGTGGCGTGCTGCACGGCGCGCTGAACCGGGCCTGGGGATTTCGTGGTGTGGCCTTGATGGGTTCGCTGCTGTTCGGCCTGTGGCATGTCGCCACCTCCCTGGGGCTGACCAGCAGCAACGTCGGTTTCACCAGGCTGTTCGGTGGCGGGATCGTCGGAATGCTGGCCGGGGTGACGTTGGCGGTATTGGCTACCGGGGCGGCCGGATTCGTGTTCAGCTGGCTGCGTCGGCGCAGCGGCAGCCTGATCGCGCCGATCGCGCTGCATTGGTCGCTCAATGGTATGGGCGCCCTGGCCGCTGCGCTGGTCTGGCAGCTGTCCAGCTGAGCGGGGTCACACCAGCAGCACGGCTGCGCCGGCAATACGACCCGAGCTGAGGTCGCTCAGTGCCTGATCGGCTTGTCCGAGCGGGTATTCCGGCGTGGTGACCTCGATGTGGTGCTCGGCGGCGAAGTCGAGGAACGCCCGCGCATCGGCCCGGGTGTTGGACGTGACCGATCGGATCTGACGCTCCTGGAACAGGTGACGCTGGTAGTTGAGCGTGGGTATATCCGAAAGGTGAATCCCGGCGATCGCCAAGGTCCCGCCCCGGTCCAGCGCCTGCATGGCGGGTAACACCAGCTCACCGACCGGCGCGAACAGGATCGCGGCGTCCAGGGGCACCGGCGGCGGATCCGCGGCGCCTTGAGCCGACGCGGCGCCCAGGGCCAGCGCCAGTTCTCGCGCCGCGGTTCCGCGGGTCATCACGTGCACCTCGGCGCCTTGCGCCAACGCGACCTGAGCGGTGATGTGGGCGCTGCCGCCAAAGCCGTACAGACCCAGCCGGCCACCGGGCGGCAGCTGCGCGCGCAGCAGGGAGCGGTATCCGATGATGCCGGCGCACAACAGCGGCGCCAGCTCGCTGTCGCCGTAACCGCTCGGCAGGTGGTGGGCGAAAGCCGCAGGGACCGTGGCGAACTCGGCGTATCCGCCGTCGGCGTCCCAGCCGGTGTACCGGGACTCGGGGCAGAGGTTTTCGTCGCCGCGACGACAGTACTTGCACACCCCGCAGGTGTGGCGCAGCCAGGCGATGCCCACCCGATCCCCCACGCTGAACTCGTCGCCGGCGTCTGAGCCCAACTCGACGACCTCGCCGACGACCTCGTGTCCGGGCGTCACCCGCTCGCGATGCACCGGCAGGTCGCCCTCGGTGACGTGCAGGTCGGTGCGGCACACCCCGCACGCACGGACCGCCACCAGCAGCTCGCCCGGCGCGGGCCGGGGTACCTGGGTGGTTACTCGCTCGAGCGGGCTGGTGTCCATCGGGCCGGGCCGACGCACCTGCCAGGCACTCATCGTCGTGGCGGTCACCTTGCGCGCCTAGCGCCTGCGCACCAGGCCGACGATCCAGAGCAGGATGACCGAGCCCAGCAGCGCGGCGAAGAACGTAAACCACTTGCGTCCGGCCCCGACGTCGACGTGCAGCCAGGTCAGCAGCATCCCGCCGATGAATCCGCCGACCACCCCGATGAGGATATTCATCAGGATGCCCGAGCCGGCGCCTTTGACGATCTTGCCCGCGATCCAACCCGCGAGTCCGCCGATGATGATGTAGGCGAGCCAACTTACGGCGGTCGGCGGGGCGAAGGCCAAGTACTGGGTAGCTGCCGTGACGTCCATGAGAGGTCTCCTTGCGATCGCTGGCAAAGCCCAGCTCAGATCCTCGTATACCGTGCCCGCGGAATCAATGTCGCGCCGACACGGCCGGCAGCCGACTTACCTACAAGGTCTTGGTTCGCGACGTGACGAGCCGGTAGATCACCACCAGGATCACCGCGCCGACCAGCGCGCCCAAGAACGAATGATTGACCGGCGGGGTGACCGTGAACTTGTGCGGCGGGAACACCAAGCTGCCCAGCGTGCCGCCGACATACGCTCCTGCGACGCCAAGCACCGTCGTTGCGATCCAGCCCATGGACTGCTTGCCCGGCACGATAGCTCGCGCAATCAAGCCGACGACGAGG
>NZ_DATJYB010000263.1:0-9135 GCF_035499775.1 Mycobacterium sp.
GGCCAGCGCCGTCATTGCGTCGGCGTAGGTGCCGAGACCCGACTGCAGGGCTTTCGTGTCGTGCGGGTCGTCGGTCGGAAAGCGAGCCGCAAGGGCGACGATCAGCCCTTGCTCGACGGGGCTGGCCCGGCCCCGGGCGGCCCACTGAAGTTCCATGCGCGCGCGAGCCAGCGACGACGTAAGGTCGACCCGGTCGAACGCCTCCCAGGCCTTGTTGTAATTAGGCCCAACCGAATACGCGATCCCCCAATGCGCCACGGCCAGGGCCGGATCGAATTCCAGAGCCCGCTCAAAGCAGCGGATCGCCTCTTCATGGTTGAACGCGTATGCCCATACCATGCCGCGGTCGAACCAGATCTGCGCTTGCGCGGAAGGGGTTGCGATCGGCCGGTGGTAGGAGCCGAGGTCAAAATACTGCTCGTCAGCAGTCATGTATGCACACTACTCAAGTGCGGCTGCTGCGCAGGCGCTGGACGATAATCGCCCGCGCAGCACGGCCTTCCGGAGTGGGCGTCAGCGGATAGACATGCAACAAGCCCGGCTGTTCGACGTACTCGACATCTACGCCTGCGGCAGTGGCCTTTTGGGCCAGCAACCGCGCGTCGGGGTTCAGGATGTCACGGGTACCGGTGAATACAGTCAACGGCCCCAGACCGGTCAGATCACCCGCAAGTGGACTCGCAAGGGGATCGGTCAGCGACAGCTCACCACGCCATCGATCGGCAAACGCCAGCAGCGCCTCGCGTCCCAGCCAGGGGTCAGCCAGCTCGGCCGCGTTGATATCCGGATTGGCCAACGACAGATCCAGCACCGGCGAGATCAACACGGTCCTCGGAAGAGTCATTGCGTGGACGTCGCGCAGCGATAACGCCGCCGACAACGCCATCTGCCCGCCCGCTGAGTCGCCGGCCAGACAAACGCTATGGCCAGCTGACGCGCATTCTGCGGCTAATTCGACGATCACCGGCATGACGTCCGCGGCGGTGGCGAACGGCGTCAACGGATAGATCGGAACGATCACCCGCACCTGCGCCTCGGCTGCGATTTGAGCAGCCAATTGCCAATGTTGTGAAGTGATTTCATTCACCCACGCACCACCGTGCAGGTAGACGACACTCCGTGTCACTGTGCCGGTCTTGGGAGTCACGGTGTAGAGGGGCCAACCCGCTCGGCGCTGGACCTGGACATCCACATCAGTGCGCAACCGAGTTGGTGGACCGAACGGCTGCGGCCGCAGCGCCCGCTGGTCGAGGTGCTCACGGGCGGTTTGGGCGCTCGCGTAGACGCGCCCCCTGCCCGTGAAGCGAAGCAGCGCCGGCATCAGCCGACTGGCAAGACTGGTCAACTACGCGTCCCTTCCACCGGCGTCTAGTGTTTCAGGACAGCCTGTTTCGCCGTACCTGGTTGAACGGCACGCCGCGGTCTGCGGCGTACTCCCGGGGAAGGTTCAACACCCGCTCGGCGATGACGTTGCGCGCCATTTCGGAGGTGCCGCCACCGATGCTGGCGATCTGACGGCCAAGATAGCGCTTGCCGACGTCGAGCAGTTGCGCGCCGTCCTCGACCACGGCCGCCGAACCCGCGACGGCCAGGCCGGTATCGGTTTCGACATGGTGGACCGCGGCCATGTACAACCTGATGATCGATCCCGCCGCGGGCGGCAGGGCCCCGTTGGCCACCGCGTGGAAGACATGCTCACTAAGCTGCCCCTGAACCGCCCGATGGACCAGGGCTCGGCCGACCAGCTCGCAGGCGCGTTCGCTGTCGACTTGATTCGCGCTTTGCAGCACCGCGACCAGATCGATCGAGACATCTTCTGCCTCAGCGATTCCGGGCCCGCTGGTGTATTCCGAGCCGTCGCCCATGGCGCGGCGCTCGTGATACATCTGCCGCGACGCCACCTCCCAACCCTTGCCTGGTCCGCCGACCACGGCGTCGTCAGCGACCTCGACGTCGTCAAAGAACTCCTCACAAAATTCGGTCGAGCCGTTGACCTGCTGGACGCGGTTGATCGTTATCCCCGGATGGCCGAGCGGCACCAGGAACATCGTCAGCCCGTCGTGTTTGGGAACCTCCCAGTCGGTCCGGGCCAGGCATAGGCCGTAGTCCGCGGCGAATGCCCAGGTGCTCCACGTCTTGGCGCCGTTGATGACCCATCGTCCGTCCCGGTGGTCGGCGCGGGTGATGACACCGGCGAGGTCCGAGCCACCGCTGGGTTCCGACAGCAGCTGGACCAGCACCTCCTCGCCCCGCAGCGCAGCCGGGATGTGAGCGCGCTTCTGTTCCTCGCTACCCATGTCGAGGATCGTTGCGCAGCAAATGGCGAACGACGGGACGTTGAGAATCAGCGGTGTCTCGTAGGCGAGGCACTCGGCGTCGAAGGCCTTCTTGTACTCGTAGCCCAGTCCAAGCCCACCGTACTCGCGGGGAAAGCAGATGCCCGCAAAGCCTCCGTCCCACAAGGCTTTTTGCAGTTCGCGCGCCCGTGCCCAGGCCTCTTCTCCGTCACGCGAGCCGAGCGCCGGGTTGTCGGGATCGAGGAGCGGCAGGTTGGCCACCAACCAGGACCTGGCCCGGCTGCGAAATTCCTCGACCGACTCAGCAACCACGGCTTTGAATCCGTCTGCGCGTCATCGCCGATGGCCTCCCGCCGCGACGGTGCTGAGCGATCGCCCAACAGTGCGTAAGACTGTACCGCACCCGCCCGGGCTATTCCGGTGACTCATCCGGGTCTGGTTCGGGTTCGGGCTCGGCAGCGGACTGCTCATCTTGGATGTTCGCCGCGGCAAGGAACCCGGCGATCGTACCGAACAACGTGAAGCCGGGCCGCCTTGACGGCGGCGTCAGCGTCCGACCAGGCCAATAACAGGGCAAAGCCGGCCACGCTCAAGAGTCCATAGAGCTTGACCAGGGAAGACGATATTCCGCGACGTTCCCGGTTCCTCGTCACCAGGCGCATGATGATCACGCCCGCCAGGACGAGCACGACGATGACGCCGGTAATGATCACCTTGGCCATTGCGGTAGCTTAGTGGTTTACAGTTTCAGCGTTAAATGTCACGCTTCGCGCACCGTCGGGAAGCACTGATCGCCAAGAAACGAGCCGACAATGACGGAGCCCGCGCAGCAGCTGAGCGTCAACGACGACGCCACCACACTGCTGGCCATCGAGTCCATCAAGCAGCTCAAAGCCCGCTACTGCCGATACCTCGACACCAAGGACTGGGCCGCCTGGCGGACGATCTTCACCGACGACTTCGTCAGCGACACCGCGGAGGCCGGCGGCAAGTTGATCGTCGGGGCCGACGACTTCGTGGCCTTCACCCGAAAGAACATCGGACGGCGGTCGCAGGCCACCGCGCATCAGGTGCATGCCCCGGAGATCGAGCTGACGTCGGCGACGACGGCGCGCGGGGTGTGGGCACTGCAAGACGTCGTCCGGTTCGGAGCCGGCGTGAGTCTGGTTGGTTACGGCCACTACCACGAGACCTACGAGAAGACCGACGGGCAGTGGCTTATCAAGAGCTCCAAGCTAACTCGGCTGCGGGAAGACATCGTCACTCCCCTGTTCTCGTGCTACGTCTCGGAGCGTATCCGCAACGCAACCGCCAAACTCGCCAGCCGCCTCACCGAGAAATAGCACCCGCATGACTGCAGATACCATCCTGGTCACCGGCGCGTTCGGACAGATCGGTAGGCGCTGCGCCCAGATCCTGCTCAGTCGGGGACGAACCGTCATCGCGACGGACCTGCGAACTGACGGCACCGCCGCCGTTGCGAAAAAGCTGTCGGCCGGCGAGCACGCCGGGCGGCTGATCCCGGCCTACATCGACCTGCAGGACGCAGCCGCAGTGCGCGAGCTGGTCCTGACTCATCAACCCGCAGCGATCATCCACCTTGCCGCGATCGTCTCGCCGCCGTCGTACCGCAATCCCACGCTGGCGCGGAAGGTCAATGTGGGCGGTACCGAGAACCTACTCGCGGCCGCGGGGTCGCTGCGCGATGCGCCGCTGTTTGTGATGGCCTCCAGCGCCGCGGTGTACGGATCGCGCAACCCCTATCGCCATCCCGAGCGGATCACCCCGGACACCCCGGTGGACCCCATCGACCAGTACGGGGAGGACAAGGTGCTCGCCGAGGCCGCGATCCGGGCCAGCGGCCTGCCGCACGCGCTGCTTCGGCTGGGCGGCGTCGTGTCGCCGGACGCCCACGTCGACGGCGATTATCTGCTGCTGATCCGCGCGACGCCGGGCGACAACCGCATGCACATGGTGGACGCGCGCGATGCGGCGCTGGCGTTCGCCAATGCCGTGGACCGCGGGGCCGCGGTCGCGGGCAAGGTGCTGCTCATCGGCGGTAACGAGTCGTACGTGAAGCTGCAACGCGACCTCGAGGACGACATCATGGCCGCGGTTGGGCTGGGCCGCCTGGGACCGTCGGCCAGCTTGCCGGGCGACCCCCAGGATGACCGCGGTTGGAGTTTCACCGGCTGGTACGACACCACCGAATCGCAGGCGCTGCTGGACTTCCAGCAGCACGAATGGAAGCAGTCGGTGGCGTTGGTAGCCGAGTCCCAGGCCCGGCTGCGCATGGTGTTGCGCCTGCTGGGCCCCCTCTTGCGCCCAGCGCTGCGCACGGCCCTGAAGCTTCAGCGCCGCGCCGAAGGACGCGGCCCGTATGCCGACCCGTGGACGCTGATCGTGAAGAAATACGGCACCGCTGCGCTGGCCCGCGCGGGAAGCTCGGCTGATCAATAGGTGAGCTCGTAGTGGTCGTCGTCCACCCACTCGCCGCGAACCAGCGCGGAACGTTCGGTGCGGCCGAGGTAGCTGAAGCCCAGGCGATCGAGCAACCGGATCGAGCCGGCATTGGCCGGATCCACGGAGGCCCGATACGTCGAGATCCCGGTCCCGCGCAGGCGCTCGAGCACCGCCGACACCGCCTCGGTTGCGAAGCCCTGGCCCCGCGACGTCGGCGACAGGGTGTAGCCGATCTGGGCCGACGCGCCATCCTCCGCGACCCGAACGGCAACGTCGCCCACGAGTGACCCGCCGTGCTCGATCGCAAGCTGGATCCACTCCCCCGGCACCGGCCAGCCGTCGGCATCTTGCCGGCCGATCATCCGGAGCGCGTCGTCCACCGAATAGGGCAGGTCCCAGTCCTGGTAGCGCGCGGTCTCCGGATCGTCGCGATAGGCGGCGAACACCGCAGCGTCACCCGGGGTCATCGGGCGCATCAGCAGCCGCGAGGTCCGGATCGGCGGGAAGGGCACCCCGTCATTCTCGCGGGCCCGATCGCCGGGCGTAAAGCGTTGTCGTCGAACGCGTTCCCTTAGCAGCTCGGTCGCTCTCACGACGTAAAACCTGTGTACAAAGCGATGCTGCTATTCGTAATCCTTGGCGGCTACGGGCTACCCTGTACCGGCGCAGTCGACAGATCCCCTGCTCAAAGGAGGTGCCGATGGGGGGGTCCACGAAAACCATCGAGGCCGATTACCTCGTGATCGGCGCCGGTGCCATGGGAATGGCTTTCACCGACACGCTGATCGCCGAGTCCGAGGCACGCGTGGTCATTGTCGACCGTGCCCATCAACCGGGTGGGCACTGGAACGCCGCCTACCCGTTTGTCCGGCTGCACCAACCGTCGGCGTATTACGGTGTCAACTCAAGAGCATTGGGCAACAACACTATTGACTCCTTCGGCTGGAACCAGGGACTGGGCGAACTGGCCCCCGTCGGGGAGATAACCGCCTACTTCGACGCGGTCATGCAGCAGCAGTTTCTGCCCACTGGCCGGGTTGAGTACTTTCCGATGAGCGAGTACCTCGGCGACGGGCGGATCCGGACCATGTCAGGTACCGAATATGTCGTCACTGTCAATAAACGAATCGTCGACTCAACCTATTTGCAAGCGATCGTGCCGTCGATGCGACCCGCGCCTTACTCGGTCGCACCGGGCATCGACTGCATCCCCCCGAGCGAGCTGGCGAGATACGCCCCACGAGAGCGGTACGTGATCGTCGGTGCCGGCAAGACCGGGATGGACATCTGTCTGTGGCTGCTGCGCAACGACGTCAGCCCGGAGCAGCTGACTTGGATCATGCCCCGCGATTCCTGGATCATGGACCGCGCAACGCTGCAGCCCGGGCCGACGTTCATCAAGCAATTCCGGGCCGGCTACGGCGCGACGCTGGATGCGATCGGGGCAGCCACATCGACAGACGACCTGTTCGATCGGCTGGAGAGCGCCGGAACCTTGCTGCGCCTCGACCCCTCGATACGTCCGACCATGTTTCGGTGCGCAATTCTGTCGCAGCTGGAATTCGAACAACTGCGCCGGATCGAGGACGTCGTCAGGATGGGCCACGTCCAGCGCATCGAGCCCACCGCGATCGTGCTGGACGGCGGATCGATCACGTCCTCTCCGTCGGCCCTCTACATCGACTGCACGGCTGACGGAGCGCCACAACGTCCGGCCCGGCCGATCTTCGACGGCGACCACCTGACCCTGCAGGCGGTGCGCGGGTGCCAACAGGTGTTCAGCGCCGCGTTCGTCGCCCACGTCGAATTGGCCTATGACGGCGACGAGCTGAAAAACGAGCTGTGCAAACCGATTCCACACCCGGACCGCGATCTGGACTGGATGCGCTTGACGCATTCCGATCTGTGTAATCAACGTCGCTGGCTCGACGACGACGAGCTGACCGACTGGCTCAGCACCGCACGGTTGAACCTGCTCGCCGAACTGCTCCCACCGCTGTCGCACAAGCCGCGGGTGCGCGCCCGGGTGGTGTCGATGTTCCAGAAGAAGCAGGACACCGCCATCAAGCATCTCGAAAAGCTGCTCAGCGAGCACAGTTTCGACGTTATCGACGAGCCACGCTAGAGGAGAGACGTGTCGCACAATCCCGAACGGGACCTGCCACTGGTCGGCCTACCCGACTCGGGTTACGTCTACCAAACAGGCTGGCGGCTGGCCACATCGGACATCGACGAGCACAAACGACTGCGTCTCGACGGCATCGCACGCTACATCCAGGAAGTCGGCGCCGAGCATCTCGGCGACGCCAACCTGGCCGACGTCCATCCCCATTGGATCGTTCTGCGCACCGTCATCGACGTCCTCAAGCCCATCGAGATACCGAGCGAAATCACCTTCCGTCGTTGGTGTGCAGCGCTTTCCACCCGCTGGTGCAACATGCGTGTGCAGCTCGAGGGTTCCGACGGCGGACGGATCGAAACCGAGGGTTTCTGGATCTGCATGAACAAGGACACCCTGACGCCCTCGCGCTTCACCGACGACTGCATCGCGCTTTTCGGCAGCACCACCGACAACCACCGGCTCAAGTGGCGTCCCTGGCTCACCGACCAGGCCGACAACGACCACGATGGCCACGACGGCACCGTGACGCCATTTCCGCTGCGCCGCACAGATATCGACCTCTTCGAGCACGTCAACAACACCATCTACTGGCACGGTGTGCACGAGATACTGGGCCAGGTACCCGAATTGGAGACCGCGCCGTATCGCGCCGTGCTGGAATACCGCAACCCCATCAAGTTCGGTGAATCGGTAACCATCCGTTCCGAGCGTCAGGACGACGCGGTGCGCATGCAATTCGTCGTCGGCGATGACGTGCGCGCCGCCGCCCTGGTGCGCAAGATCTAGTACCGGACTCGCCGCGCAACGTAGGTCACGGATAGGCGGCAACGCAGGCGTCGTTGGACAAGCCGGCGGCGAGCTCCTCGAGATCGAACGGCCGGCCCAGACGCGCCCGCAGCCCGGCGGTGTCGACGAGCAGGCTGATCTCGGCGGTTTGGCGCGCAAACATGCGCCCGATGAGCGGGTAGAGCCGACGCATCAATGCGCGCTCCGCCGCGGTACACCGGGCTGCGCAATACCCCACGTGACCGATCTCGTCGGTGAGAATGTCGCTGTAGAGCCGTTCGATTCGCGCTGCCACGTCCGGCTCGTCGGCGAACAGATCGACGCCGACCCGTCGCAGCTCGTCGAACATCACACAGCCGGCCATCTCGGCCGCGCCCACAAACGCGAAGCTGAGGCGTTCGGGAAGGAACACGTTGAGCTTGACGAACTGGCGCATCACCAGCGGCGGCGGGCTCACCTGGAACGGCAGACGGAAGATGTCCAGCACGTAGGCAAGCAGGCGGGTGTGGTAGTGCTCCTCGAGCTCCATGTACACCCGCTCCGGGAGTGTGTCATCGCCGCTGTTGCGCCCATAGGTCTCGCCCAGTCCCACGCCGAATCGCTCCGCCTGGTTCAGCTTGGCGGTAGCCAGCAGAAACAGCATCTCGCGATCGAGGCCGGGCTCGGGCCGGCGCCGACGAAGATTGCGCGCGAACACATTCCGGTCAATGTGACGCGCTGAGCGGACCGGGTCCGCCTCCAGTGCGGCGAAGAATTCCTCGCGGTTGGTCAGCCGGCGATTCAGCAGGTCCGCCTCGCCGTCGCGTTGCGCCAGGTAAACCCGGTAGCCGTCAATACCCGTAGCGATCATCGCTCCTCCATTCCCCTAACAACCGTTGTCACATAGCGATCCAGAAGTGCGGTCCGCGCCCGGGACGCGGGTACACCCGTGGCCAGCAACGCGAATAGTCCGGTAAGAAAAATCACCCCGAGCTCGCCCGGGTCCGCATCACGCGATACCCGTCCGGCGGTCTGCGCCTGGGTGATCACGGCGATGACGAACTCTGCCAGCGGGTGCTCACCCAATTGGTCCTCGACCGGACGGGTTGACGAAAAGTGCAGGCCCAGCATGTCTCTGAAGACCACGGGGCCCAATCGTCGCTCGGCGGCCAGCACCTGGCGCACCAGCAGCTTCAGCACCGACATCAGATCCGGATCCGCCGCGGGCGTAGCGAGTTTCGCCACGATCGTGGCCTCTTCGGCCCACTCCAATTCCACCAGCACGTGCTCCTTGGTCGGGAAGTGGAAATAGAACGTGCCGCGCGACACTCCCGACGCCGTAGCGATCGTCGCAACATCGGCACCGGCCAAGCCGGACCGGCCGATCTCGGCCACCGCGGCCTCGAACACTCGTGCCCGCGTCTGCAGCCGCTGGGCGTCACGCGCCCGCAGAGCGGGCCCGCCAGACTGGGTGGCGGGCATCGTCGA
>NZ_DATJYB010000264.1:0-3362 GCF_035499775.1 Mycobacterium sp.
ACACCGGTAACAAGTTCGCCTCTTTCGTGGTGCGCGCGGGCGACATGTTCCACATCGACTCCGGCTCCCTGCACCACATCGAGAACATCGGCGCCGACGCGTGCGAATTCATCATCACGTTCCGCAATGAACGGCCCGAGGACTTCGGGCTCGGTGCGGCTTTCGGGGCGATGACCGACGCGGTGCTGGGCAACACCTACGACCTGCCGGCCTCGGATTTCGCGGCGGTCCGGCGCAGCACCGCCGACCACGCGCTGGCCGCCCGCGAGGGAGATCCGGACGTGCCCGCGACCGCGTATTTCGATGACCCGCACAAGTTCTCGGTCGACGCGATGACTCCGCCGGTGAGCATCGCCGTCGGCTCCGCCAGGACCGCGCGACTGCAATACTGGCCGGCGCTCAAGGACCTGTCGATGTACTCGCTGCGGATCCGCGAAGACGGGATGCGGGAACCACACTGGCACCCGATCACGGCCGAGATGGGTTATGTGAACCGGGGTGCTGCACGGATGACCGTGATGGGCCCCGACGGCGACCTTGACACCTGGTATTTGCGTCAGGGCGATGTGTATTTCATCCCGCGCGCCTACCCGCACCACATCGAGGTCTTCGACGCCGCCGAGATGCACTTCTGCATCTTCTTCGACCAGCCCACACCCGCAGACATCGGCTATCGGGCATCGGCAAGCGCCTACTCGCGCAAGGTGCTCGCGGCAACGTTCGACACCCACATCGACGACCTGCCTGCCTTCCCGTTCACCAAATCCGACCCGCTGATCGTGAACCGGCTTAACCCGCTTGATGCCCACGGCATCGGAGAATGAGCTGGGTCGATAATCAGTCGCCGTCGACCTCAGCTATGGCATTCTGCGAGGGTGTCTGCTGATCCGGATGGTCCGCCGTCGGGAATCGTGACGTTCCTGTTCACCGACGTGGAGGGTTCGACCCGACGGTGGGAGGCCGATCCCGATGGCATGCGGGACGCGCTGGCCACCCACGACCAGGCACTACGTCAGGCCATCGAGACACGTGGCGGCTGGCTGTTCAAGCACACCGGTGACGGTGTGTGTGCCGCGTTCGCCTCGCCGAAAGCCGCGGTCGACGCCGCCGTCGCCGCGCAGCGGACACTCGAGCTGCCGGTGCGAATGGGACTGGCCACCGGCGAAGCTGAACTGCGCGACGCGGACTACTTCGGTGCCGCACTCAATCGGGCCGCCCGCGTGATGGCCGCCGGGCATGGCGGCCAGATCCTGCTGACAGATTCGACAGCCGGTCTGCTCAGCGGAGTCGACTTGATGGACCTCGGGCAACGCCGTCTGCGCGACCTGCCCACGGCCGTCGGGGTACTCCAGGTCCGGGCGTCCGGTCTGCGGACCGACTTTCCGCCGTTGCGCGCACTGGACACCAGCCCGGGGAACCTGCGTCCCGCGCTGACCAGCTTCGTCGGTCGCGAGTCCGAGGTCGAACAGGTGCGGGCAGCACTCAAAGTGCACCGGTTGGTGACACTGGCCGGGGTCGGCGGGTCGGCAAGACCCGACTGGCATCGGAGGTCGCGGCCAGCCTGGCCGATGAATTCCCGGACGGAGTTTGGCTTTTCGAGCTCGCCGCGGTCGCCGATCCGGCCGCCGTGCCGGATGCCGTGGCCGCCGTGCTCGGCATCGCTCAGCAACCCGGCAAGAACGTGACCGAAAGCGTGGCAGCCGCTCTGGAAGGCAGGGTCCGGTTGTTGGTATTCGACAACTGCGAGCATGTGCGTGACGCCGCGGCCGACTTGGTGGAGGCCATCTTCGCCCGCTCGACCACCGTACGGGCCCAAAGCGTTTCGGCGCGCTTTTCGGTCTCCGAACCCGACGATGCGACCGCAGTCGTGGAAATCTGCCGTCGTCTCGACGGGATCCCGCTGGCCATCGAACTCGCGGCTTCGCGCATGGCGTCGATGACGCCCATCGAAGTGCGCGACCGGCTGCATCACCGGTTCCGGCTGCTGGTCGGGTCGCGGCGCGGGCTGGGACGGCACCAAACACTGCGCCATGCCGTGGCGTGGTCGTACGATCACCTCGCCGAGGCAGAACGAGAACTGCTGGAACGTTGTTCGGTGTTCGCGGGCGGATTCGAACTCGAAAGTGCTTGCGCGGTAGCGGAGTCCGAGCATTGCGACGACTATGAGGTTCTGGATTTACTGGATGCGCTGGTGCGCAAGTCGTTGCTCGTCGTCGATCGGCTTTCCGGGCGCACCCGCCCCTCACCTGGGCCGAAGAACTCATCGAGAGCGCGCGGGCCAACGACCATCCCAAGACCGCGTTACTGTGTGTGACTGCGTCGCAGTGCTACATAACAGGGCGGATCGAAGATGCCGTACGGCAGGCCGACGAGGCGGCGGCGCTGGCCGAGACTGACCGTTACGAGATGCCGTTCGGGTTAATGGGCTGGTCTTGCGGCGCGTATACGGCAAGCGGTCAGCCGCGTCGGGCCGTGGAGTTGTGCCGCAAAGAGCTCGCGCGGGGTCGTGATACCCATACCCTCACGCTGCAATGCCTGGTCTTGGCAGCGACGATCAAGGGTCCCAGCGATGAGGCGGAGGCCCTCGCGGAGGGCCTCCCCGCTGCCGCCGAATCTCTGGGAAACCCGGCCATGCGCCGCGGCCTGGCGATCGCGCAAGACAGCGGCAACCGCACCTGTGTGTCGCACCTCGCGGCGGTGTTGTGTCGTGTCGAGGCAGCCCACGGCGATCCCGTGGCCGCGCTCGAGTACTTCAGCTTGACCATCCACAACCACCACGAGGCGGGCAATACCAACGCGATGAGCACACCGCTGGCAATCCTCGCGGCGTTCTTCGACCGGCTCGGCCGCTACGAGGCGGCGGCCACCATCGCCGGTTTCACGTTCGGTCCCGTCACCGCGCAGTCCTTCCCTGAACTCGGCGAAACGATCGCGCAGCTACGCGACGCGCTCGGCAACGACGCCTACGAATCGCGTGCCAGCCAGGGCGCAAACATGACCACGGCCGCCATGGCCAACTATGCATACGACCAAATCGACCGAGCCCGAACAGAATTCGAAAGCGTCAGATGATGGAGGTTGACACAATGCTTCGTAGGGCATTCATCGCGGCCGCAATTGCGGTGGGAATTGCGGGTGCGCCTCTGGCGCACGCCGATCCGTCTACCACCACGTCACCCACGACGACAACGACTGGCTCCGGCGTCTACTACAAGAACTGTAAGGCAGCCTGCGCTGCCGGTGCGGCACCGATTCGTCGGGGCCAGCCGGGTTACCGGCCAGAACTTGACCGTGACGGCGACGGCATTGCCTGCCAAGTGTGCCCCTGAAGTAGGTCAGCCTTCCGGCGTCAATCGCCGACT
>NZ_DATJYB010000265.1:0-3242 GCF_035499775.1 Mycobacterium sp.
TGGCTGCGTGGCTAACGGTCCCGGCCCCGGCCCCGGGGCCGTTGAGCCGATGCAGATCAGCGTGCAGCCCGGCGCAAGCGTCAGCGGCGCCGGCCCCTGCTGCTGCTGCGGCGTCATCCACGGGTACATCGGTGGCGTGCCGACCAGTGTGGTTTGGCCGCCCAAGTCGATCAGCGGCACACGCCCGGCGAACGGGTCGGTGACCGGCAGCTGACCGTTGTGGTTCAGCGGCATGTTGGGCCCGAGCCCCTCCGGATGCTCGAGGTGCGTGTCGCCGAGCGGCGGCGGTGCGCCGGTGATCGGCGGCAGGTCGACCGGAACCACGCCGGTGGCGTACGCCGCGGCCCAGCCCAGCACGTTCTGGGCATAGGCCATCGAGTTGTTGTAGCGCAGGATCGCGGCCATGACCTGGCCCGGGTCGCGCAGGTTCAGGCCACCGCTGCACAGGTACCGGGCGGCCGCGAGGGTGGCGTCGTACAGGTTCTGCGGATCGGCGATGCCGTCGCCGTCGCCGTCGGCGGCATACCGCGCCCAGGTGCCGGGCAGGAACTGCATGGGCCCCATCGCGCGGGCGTAGGTGACGAGATTGCCGACGTTGCTCTGGATGATGACCTCGTTGCCGGGGAGCGTGCCGTCCAGCGACGGGCCGTAGATCGGGTTGATCGCGGTGCCGCGTGCGTCAACGGCACCACCGCCCGCGTGGCCCGACTCGATGCGGCCGATGCCGGCCAGCAGGTTCCAGCTGACACCGCAGTTCGGGTCGGCGGCGGCCATTTTCAGTTCGGCATTGCGGTAGGCCGACAGTGCCATGGCCGGAATGCCCAGCGTGCCAGGCGCATTCACGATCCTCGGGGGTGGTGGCGCCGATATGGTGGCCGCCGCGACGTGGAAGCTGGCCCGCAGGCGCTGCATGGCGATGACGGCAGGGCCGGCCGAGTTGGCGCCGGCGGCGGAAACCGCGGCCACCGGGGTGACGGCCGCATGCAGCGTCAGGCCCTTTCCGGATACCGGGCCAGGTGCGCCGCCGACCGCTCCGGCAAGTACCAAAGGCGTTATGACGGCGATACCGAATGCCGGACGCGCCGAGCCACGGGTGCGCTGCAGCACCGCCTCCCATAGGTGGGAGGTACCGCCAGTGACCGCCGGAATTGCATGCGCCGCGACGCCACGCGCGTGCTCTCGCACCGCTGCGATGGCCGGGCGTGCATCCCAGCGTCCCCCAATGCGCACTCGACCATCCTCATTGTGTGAGCCGTCGGGAAACTGTGGCCTCTTTGTTACGTCTTCTTCTTAGCCTCGTGAACTAGATCACCATACATAACTCTTGTGACGGGAGTGGCGCAATGGGGGACTTGGGTCTAGCCGGATTTCTTGGCCCGTCGTTCCGGACCATCAGCCGAGCGTGCGACCTGTTTGTCCGGGTTTTTCTTGCGCAGATCAGCCAGCAGGTTTTCCAGCTCGTGACGTAGGTAGTCGCGGGTTGCCACCTCGCCGACGGCCAGCCGCAGCGCGGCCAGCTCGCGAGCCAGATATTCGGTGTCGGCCTTGGTCTGCGCGGCGCGACGGCGATCCTCTTCGAGCGCGACCCGGTCCCGGTTTTCCTGACGGTTCTGGGCCAGCAGGATCAGCGGCGCCGCGTACGCGGCCTGGGTGGAGAACGCCAGGTTGAGCAGGATGAACGGGTAGGGGTCCCAGCGCCAATGGACCACGCCCAGGTTGAGGGCGATCCAGGCCAGCACCAGGATCGTCTGCATCAGCAGGTAGCGGCCGGTGCCGAAGAAGCGGGCGATGGACTCGGTGAACTGCCCGACGGTGTCGGGATCCATCTGAAGCGAGAAATTGCGCGATGTCCGCGGGGTGTACAGCCGCCGCGGCGCCGTGGATTTGCTCAATGGGCTTCTCCGGATCTTGCGGGCGGACCGGCGATGTCGAGTTGCTGGGCATCCACCCGCCAGTCGTGCGGCAGCAGGTGGTCGAGCAGGTCGTCCACGGTCACCGCGCCCAACAGGTGGTTCTGGTCGTCGACCACCGGCCCGCACACCAGGTTGTAGGCGGCGAAGTAGCGGGTCACCGCGCCCAGTGGCGTCTCCGGCGTCAGGGTGAGCAGGTCATTGTCGAGGATTCCGCCGATCAGCCCGGCCGGCGGTTCGCGCAGCAGGCGCTGCAGCGGTACACAGCCCAGGTATCGCCCGGTGGGGGTGGCCGTCGGCGGGCGCGCCACGAACACCATCGACGACAGCGCGGGAGTGAGGTCCGGGTCGCGGGCCCGAGCCAGCGCTTCGGCAATGACGGTGTCGGGAGTCAGCACCACCGGATCGGAGGTCATCAGGCCGCCTGCGGTGTCGGGGGAGTGGGTCAACAGCCGTCGCACCGGGTCCGAGTCATCGGGGTCCATCCTGGTCAGGAGCATCTCGGCATCGGTCGGGGTGAGCACGCCGAGCAGGTCGGCGGCGTCGTCGGGGTCCATCGCCTCGAGCACATCGGCCGAACGTTCGGTGCCCAGCTGCGCTAACACTTCGGCCTGTTCCAGCTCCGGCAGCTCCTGGAGGATGTCGGCCGTTCGTTCGTCGTCGAGCGCCCTGAACACCTCGAAGCGCCGCTTGGGCGGAAGTCCACGGATGGCGTCGGCCACATCGACCGCCTTGCGTCCCTCGAACTGGTTCAGCAGCTCCGCCACCCCCTGGTCCGGCATCGCCAGCGCCGACGGCGTCAGGCCCTGCACGTTCTGCCAGTCGACGACGTGCACCGGGCCGCGTCGCCCCAGCCGGCGCTGGGTGCGGATGGCGACCCTGGTGACCATCCAGTCGCGCGTTCGGGTTTGTTCGATGCCGAGGTCGGTGATCACGACGTCGGCATTGGTCAGCTCCGGCAGCGCGGGATCGGTGACCTTCACCGGGGTATCGAGCACCTGGCCCATCGTCAGGACCTCGCCGGGCCGCTGTTCGAAGTGGCGCAGCGACACGCTGCCGGTGTTGAGCGTCACCGCGTTGGGCTCGATCGCGGCGACCCGCAGCATCGGTATGAAGATGCTGCGCCGGGTCGCCAAATCCACCACCAGTCCCAGGACACGTGGCTGCTGGCGGACGATGCTGATGCTGATCACGACGTCGCGGACACGTCCGAACGATTCGCCGAACGGACCCAACACCAACATCCGCGCGAGTCGCGCCACATAGACCCTGTTGACCGACGCCATGGCAGAAAGCCTAAGAGACACACCGGTCGAGGCGCCCGGCGACGCC
>NZ_DATJYB010000266.1:0-3018 GCF_035499775.1 Mycobacterium sp.
ACGACCCCTCCATCAAGGCCAAGGCACCGATCTACGTGATCGAGGACGCGCCGTGGTCGGCGTTTCGCGACCGCGAAAACCCTTATGGCTTCACCGCTTTCGACGTGGACCCGGGCCGACCCGGCGGCAATACCTCGATCAAGGCGACGCATTACACACTGAACGGATTGTTCGGTGCGGTGACCGTGGTGGACGAGTTCACCCTGATCAAACCCCGCGGCGGCTAGCCTCGATTTTTCGTCCGGGGTGGTGCCGTGACCGCGCTCGGGGCGGGTGTGTTGGCGGGACTGGGTTTTGCGGGTTGGGCCATGCTCGGTAGCCCCGTGTCGCCGGGCGGGGCGGGCTTTCCCAGGGCCAGTGGGTCTTTCAACGTCGATCGGTCAGGTGGACGAGCGGTTATCGGAAGGCGGTGCGGATGGTCTGCCAGGCGGTCGCGATCATCGCCGCCCAGCGCCAGGTGGCGTCGATGCGGAGTCGGACTTGGCGTGCGCTGCGGGTGATGCGGGCGGCCACGTGTAGGACCCGGTAGCGGAAGGTGGCGATCTCGGCGCGGGCCAGACCGGGATGGCTGGCGAAGCCGATGAGCCGGGTCCAGGTGACCAGATCGGCGGCGGCCAGGACGATTTCGAGCCAGGCGGCGTTGGCGTCGAAGGAGTGACACGGCAGATTGCGCAGGCCGGTGGTTTTGAGTTCGCGGATGCGGTCTTCGACGCGGGCGTGCTGGCGGTGGCGTAACTCCAGACCGGCGACTTGTCCGGGCACGACACCGGCGGGGGTGTCGGTGATGAACGCGGTGACGCGCATGCCATCGGCGTCGGTGAACCGTAACTGGGCACCGGGGTGGGGTCTTTCTTTGCGCAGGATCAGCCGGGTGCCGGTCGGCCATGCCGACAGGGTGACCAGGTTGGTGGCCTCGGCAACCCAGGCGCCGTCGCGGATACCGCCGTCGGTGTCGATCGCCGGGTACCAGGCGTCACCGAGGTTGAGGGTGTCCACAGCGTCTTGCACCCGCCAATCGACGGGGTAGCCGAAGGAGAACCCCACCCCGGCGATGCGGCAGGCCGTGGCGAAATCATGGGTGGCCCCGGCGGTATCGCAGCGCACCAACACCTTCGGCGTATCGGGGCTGTGCGGGTCGGGCCGCCACGCCGGCGGCAGGGATGACAAGGCCTGTTCCAGGACGGTGATGTGGTCGGCGGCGGTATTGGAGCCAGCACGGCCGGTGCGCAGCAGCCCCGCCAGCGCTTCACCCCCGGCGATCTGCGGGCGGTCCAAAAACGCCAGCAACGGGTGATGTCCGTAGGTTTTCTTCCAGGTCGGCGCCGCCAGCTCTTTATTGTCGGAATGGTCGATCACCAGGGTGGCATCGATGTCGATATGCAGCCATTGTCCCGCTGCGGGGGCGGCTCCAGCCGCCCACGCCGCTGTCCTGGCACTCGCTCGTGCAGCTCGGACACCGGGCAGGTGTGCGGCGTCGATCCGTTCATCGACCAGCCGCCACATCGTGGTGGTCGACGCCTTCGCGCCGAACACGTGCTCACGGTCGCCGCACAGTTGTCCGACGCCGTCGATGCAATCGGCGCCGTCGGCGACCGCGGCCGCCAGATCCGCGAACACCTCCCCGGGCGCATATACCCACGGGCCGCGGTAGGTGTCCGCCAACGCGGCGGTGACCTGCGCCGATAACCCCGTCTGGTCAGCGAGCTCACGCACGACGCCCATCCCGGCATGCGACACGACGCCATGGCCGTCAGCCGACACTTTCACCCGCGACCCGACCGCGATATTCTTCACCTGCGAGGTGCCTTCCAGCTGGAACGATTGAACCGTAGAGAAGTCCAATTATTCCTTGCAGGACAGGCACTTTCGCACATCTACACCCCGAAACTCACAACATTTCGCGAAAAATCCGGGTTAGGCCCAATACCGTTTACTTAAGAATGACGGTGGGGCGGTGATGGATCGTTGGAGTGTTGCGGTGGTGGGGGTGTTTGAGCTGGTAGTTGGACATTTTGCGTTTGACGACCCGCGGATTGGCGCGGGGGCGGCGCGCGGGGAGCAGCTCGTGGAGAATTTCGGCGGTGACGCAGATTTCCGCGTCGCCGATCGCCTCAGGGGGAAAAACCGGGGTGGCTTGCGGTTGTTCGGCGGGCGGCCCGGAGTGATCGGATGAACGACAGCCTGTCTGGATCGTGCCCGTAATCGGTTGCGGCCGAATGCATCAGCCAGCGGATCGCGTAATGCACGCACAGGTAGCCGTACACCTCCTGGATCACCCCGTCGGGCATTTTGGACCGCAGCACCAGCCCCGGACCGCGCTGGTGGGTTTTCAGCTCGTCGAAGGCGGTTTCGATCTCCCACCGCTGGGTGTAGAGCTGCGCGAGTTCGGCGGCGGGCGCCGCGACTGGATCGGTGATGGTGGTAAGGAGCCGGTAGGTGCGTTCGGCGGTGTCGAGGCCGATGTCGGGATCGCCCGGCGCGAGCGTGTACTCCACGACCCGCACGTCGATGCCATCGGTGTCGTTGCGCCGTGCTTTGGTCCCGGGATAGATGCGGGACGCGAAAGAGCCATCACTGTAACGTTTGTCGACAGGCAGCACGGCATTGGACTTGATCCGCCACAGCAGGTCTGCACCGGTGCGGCGGGCTTTGGCCCACAGTGGGTAGCTGAAGAATCCGCGATCGGCCAGCAGCAGCATGCCCGGCAGCAGCGAACGCAACACCGCCTCGGCCAGCGTCTGCTCGCCTTGCCGGTAGGAACCCACCGCAGCATCGATGATCGTGTGTGAACCGCACTCCGCCAATCCCAGGACCCGGACCTGAGGAAACGCGCCACCACGGCCCTGCCCGCGCGAGGACGCCGGCCGGCCGAACCGCTCCACGTTGGCTTCGGTGTCGGTGACATCCAGGCACAGCCCGTCCATGCTCATCAACCGCCACGACCGATAGAAACCACCCGCGACCTGCGGATCAGCCAACGGCACCACCGCCTTGTCGAACAAAGCCCGCAACGGCTCA
>NZ_DATJYB010000267.1:0-3282 GCF_035499775.1 Mycobacterium sp.
GCGGGCGAATTCCTTCGATGCGTCAGCTGAGCGGACCGTTTCATCGTCTTTGGGCGAAGTCGCAGCCTGGAACTCGCTACCAATTCCGGCCGGGACGTTTCTTTCCCATATGATCGCGCCCGTACACGCGATGATCACCCAGCCGGTCGCGACAACCGCGCACCAGGTCATCAAGGTCATCGCGACGCCCATCGGGCCGAACCCGGTCCATCCTCGGAGCAATATCGGGAAGGCCAGCCGCACTACTGCGACGACGACGATTCCGTCGATCACGACCCCGGCGAGCCCAGCGAGCAGATGGTATTTCCAACCTCGACCGCCGTCTCGCACCAGCAACATTGGGGTGAGCGACCAGAAGATCCACACCGGGACGAGCGACACGATCAGAAGCGCCGCACGAATTCCGGCTGCGTGGTGCCCGGCGAAACCGATGCGCTCGCGGGCGTCCATGGTTGCAAGGTACAGGATGAACCAGGCAGCTCCGCGACCCAGCTTCTCGGCCATGCCGAACTGCGGGCGTCGCCATGCCTGAGCGAACATTTGGGCGACCCTGATCGCCATCGGGATTCCCCAAACCAGAAATGCGCTGAGACCGAGAAAGGTCCAGACGTGCTGTACGCCCGAGGGAGCTCCGAACGCTTCGCGCACGCGGTCATCGAGCGGGTGATGCAGGCCGAGAGCGCGAATGAACAGGTCACCTACGCTGGCGTCGCTTGCGAATCCCGAGACGTACGCGAATCCGATAATGATCAGGGGGATTACGGTCGTAAATAGTTGGATCGACACCAGTCCGCTGAGCGCGGAGCCGTCGATCTCGACGAACCGCTGTACAACCGCGACGAGCGGTGCGGTCTTACGCGACCGTTTGAGCCTTTCGTAGCATCGTTCGAGGCGCGGGCGAAGTTCGGCGGCATGGCCATGGTCGCGCATACGCCGCGCCGGGATCATGCGATGATTACGCCAGATCTGATGCGAGTACACCCTCGTCGCCCATCACGGGATCGTTCATCTCCCGCAGGCGCTTGCTCAGTAAGCAGCAAGCTGCTCTTGATGGGTTGGCGGGTCTCGCACGCAGCGGAACCCCAGGTGATTCGTGCCGGTCGTAATCTCCCCTTTGCCGCGGGTGCCGACCATATATCGCGAACAGTATTGGTCGGTACACAGAAACGATCCGCCCCGCTGCACCTTCTTCGCCTGACCCGGTTCCGCCGGATCGAAGGATGCGTCGGGTCCGGTCGGATTTCGCGCTGTTCCTCCGGCCAGTGCCAGTCGTGCGTAGTAATCAGGCCGATACCAGTCGCTGGTCCACTGCCACACGTTACCCGCCATGTCGAGTAGGCCGTAGCCGTTTGCCGGAAACGCGCCGACGGGCGCGATGCCCGCATAGCTGTCCTCGCCCGCATCCCTATCCGGGAAATGGCCCTGAAACGTGTTCGCCATCCAGCGTCCGGCAGGGCGAAACTCATCACCCCAAACGTAGCGCTTTCCTGAAAGTCCGCCTCGTGCGGCGAACTCCCACTCGGCCTCGGTCGGCAAACGCTTGTGCGCCCACGTTGCATAGGCCGCTGCGTCCTCATAAGCAACGTCGACGACAGGGTAGGCTTCACGGCCTCGTAGGTCACTCTGGGGCCCCACGGGGTGGCGCCAATTGGCACCGGGAACATACGACCACCAAACGAAGTGATCGTCGAGCGGCACAGGATGATCAGGGGCGTGGAATACCACCGCACCCGCTACGAGCTTCTCGGGTGGTGCGGTCGGATAGTCCTCAGCCTTAGGCTTGCGTTCGGCTACCGTGATGTAGCCAGTCGCTCTCACGAACCTTGCAAACTCTGCGTTCGTCACATCGGTCTTATCCATGTAGAAGCCATGAACATAGACCCGGTGAATCGGTCGAGAATCGTGCGTAGCCTGCATCCCGACCTCATTCAAGTCGGGTGCTTCCTCGGCTCCCATGGAAAACTCGCCACCCGGTATCCAGACCATACCGTCGGGTGTCCTGTCTGGAGGTACCGCTCTATCTTGGATGGTCGGTGCAAACGCCGGCATCGAGGTCGGGCTGACGTTGTTTGAGCCGGACAGATCTTGGGCGCCACCCGTGCTGCTCATGTTCCACGTCACAGCGGCCAAGGTGATCGCAGCTATCGATACGACAGCGCTCCAGATCCAGGGTCGCCGAATGCTCGAGGCAGCGGTGAGCCTCCGATCACGACGACTCGTCTTTCTACGCACGATAGTGGGCATACCAACACTGACGCGGTGCGAAAATCGCCTGAACAAGAGCGTCACAACTGGGTTCCCGCAGTGCCAGTGTGTTCAGCCTGACTCTTAAGCTGCTCACGGCGCAACCGAGCGCCTGCGATCACTGGCGAGCTCAGGAATGAAGGAGCTTCTGCCGAGACAGGACCGTCCGCTAAGTAGACGATAGTCCCATAGTGTTCGCGCTCTGTACGACTTCTAAATTAGCCCTTTGGCCCAACCGGTCTCCACGACAGCAGTGAACCTGTGGTAACCAATAGGCTGTGGCGGCTATTTGCTGCGCTTGCAGTGCTGCTGGGATCTGCAGGTACCGCTTTAGGGAGCGACTACGAGTCCGGTGATCCCATCAGAGATCAGTTCCGCGTTGATCTCGGCGGCTATGCACCGGTGACCTCCACGACGATTCGTCTCGACGGCACCGTCGGTGGCGTTCGTGTTCCGGGGACCACATTTGATGTCGAGCGCGAGCTCGGCTATCGCAGCAAGAGCCTCTTCCGTGCGGATGCCTACTGGCGCTTCTTCCGGCACCACAAGCTGATGGTTTCGTATTTCCGAAACGACCGCGACGCCTCGAAATCGATCAACGAGACGCTGCAGTTCGGTAACCTGCGCTTTCCGGTTGGCGTCGGTATCAACAGTCGATTCGACACCCGATTGCTTCAGGCCGCGTATGAATGGGACTTCTTGCAGGGCAAGCACTATTTTCTCGGTGCGATCATTGGCATTCACGATCTCAAGTTCAACCTGGCCCTTTCGGGAACAGCCTATGTGAGCAATAGCGCGATGACTGCTTCAGCCTATAGGGAGGCGTCGGTGGACGGGCCGCTGCCGGTCGTGGGACTGCATGGCCTGTGGCGCTTTAATCCAAAGTTCTATATCGATGCACAGTATCAATACTTCCAAGCGTCCATCAGCCCTTACAGTGGCCATCTCAGTGATGCGATAGTCTCGGCGGTCTGGCAGGCGTCCAAGCACGTTGGGTTAGGTGCGGGCTACGATGCATTCGGCGCAGGACTGCGCGTC
>NZ_DATJYB010000268.1:0-3149 GCF_035499775.1 Mycobacterium sp.
GGCCGGCGCCGACGATTTCATCCTGCACGTCGCCGCGCGCGACACCGAGGACCTGCGCTCGTTCGTGGTCGAGAACCTCAACGCCGACGCCGACGTCGCGGGCACCCAGACGTCGCTGATCTTCGAACATCTCCGCGGCGCCGCTCCTATCTAATACTTGGGCCTCGAACTAGCCCGATGATCACGCGCATGACAGATCCGTCGGCGTCCGCAACCGTCCAGATCGACTGCAGCCCGGACGAGGTCTACCAGCTGATCACCGACCTGCCGACACTGGCCGAACTGGCCGAGGAACCGGTCGCCATGGAGTGGCGCAAGTGCGTCACCGAAAACGGCGCAGTGTGCGACGGGGCGGTGTTCGTCGGCCACAACGAAAACGGCGACCACCGCTGGACGACGAAGTGCACGGTGACCGACGCCGAACCGGGCCGCCGCTTTGCGTTCGACGTCCGGTACACCGTCCTGCCGATCGCGCGTTGGCAATACGACATCGTCGCGGCCGACGGCGGCTGCCGCGTCACCGAGAGCACCTGGGACCGCCGGCCGGGCTGGTTCCGCAAAGTGGGCGGCAAGGCCACCGGTGTCGCCGATCGGACGGCGGCCAACGCCAAGCACATCCAGCTCACCCTGCAGCGGCTCAAGCAACGTGCGGAAGCCGAGTGACCTGCGCGGTTTCAGTCAGCCTGCTGCCGCATCTATACTTACGAATCCATCGTGTCCAGCTGAATGACATTTGCCGGGCATGTGTAAAGCGGAGGCAAGGGGGCCTTAAATGTTATCCGCCGAAGTCACCGTCGACGACCAGGCGGCTGGTCCGCACGATGCTTCTCTAGATCACGAGCGCCTAGTCCTCGAGGCTCGTGACGTCGAGTTCGACTGGGCCAGGCTGCCGTTCCACTATGTGCCCAACGAGCCGCTGGCCACCCACGTCCTCAACGTCCTGCACCTACTGCTGCCGGCGGGCGAAGAATTCTTCGTCGAGGTATTCAAGAAGACGTTGCCGCTGATCAAGGACGACCAGCTGAGGCTGGACGTGCAGGGATTCATCGGCCAGGAGGCGATGCATTCCCAGGCGCATTCCGGCGTGCTCGCTCACTTCGCCGCCCAGAACGTCGACCTGACTCCGTTCACCGGTCAGGTCAAGTGGCTGTTCGACAAGTTGCTGGGGGAGAAACCGCGGCGCAGCGCGCGGCGACAGCACAGCTGGCTGCTGGAGCAGGTCTCGTTCATCTCGGCGATCGAGCACTACACCGCCGTGCTGGGCGAGTGGGTCCTCAACTCCCCGGAGCTCGACGCCGTCGGCGCCGACCCGGTGATGCTGGACATGCTGCGCTGGCATGGCGCCGAAGAAGTCGAGCACAAAGCGGTGGCCTTCGACACCATGAAGCATCTGCGGGCCGGGTACTGGCGGCAGGTACGCGCGCAGCTGGCCGTCACGCCGGTGATGTCGCTGTTGTGGATTCGCGGCGTGCGGTTCATGTATTCGGTGGATCCGCTGCTGGCACCGGGTACCAAGCCGCGCTGGCGGGACTACTTCCGGGCGGCACGCCGGGGTTTGGTGCCCGGGCCGGTGCGACTGGCCCGGGTGGTCGGTGACTACTACAAGCCCCGCTTTCACCCGTCGCAGCTGGGCGGCCTCGACCTGGCCGTCGACTATCTGGCCGTCTCACCCGCTGCCCGGGCGTCGCACTGAATCATGATCGTTACCGCTACCGACGGCGTTACTCTGGCCATCCACCACTACAACGAGATCGACCCGCAGCGCCCGACCATCCTGGCCATCCACGGCTGGCCCGACAACCACCACGTGTGGGACGGAGTCGCCGAACGGCTGCTCGCCCGCTACAACGTCATTGCCTACGACGTGCGTGGCGCAGGCGAATCATCCTGTCCGGCAGACCGTTCCGGGTACCGGTTCGCCCAGCTGGCGTCCGATACCGACACCGTGATCGACAGCCTGGGCGTCGGCAAGGTGCACCTGCTGGCGCACGACTGGGGCTCGATCGCTACCTGGAACGCGATCACCGACGAACCGCTGATGGGCAAGGTCGCTTCGTTCACCTCGATCTCCGGACCGCACCTGCGGTACGCCGGCAGGTTCCTGCGGTCGGCGCGCACTCCGAAGGCTGTCGCCGACGTCGCCAAACAGCTTGTCGGGTCGGCGTATATCGGCTTCTTCCTCTGTCCCGGTCTGCCGGAGCTGGCGTTCCGCTCCGGGTTGGGCGTGAAAGTCTTTGGCGGGCTTGAACGTATCGGGCAGTCCAGCACCCGAAGCCAGCGCGATGCCGCGCCCCGCGCGATCGGTGACTTCGTCAACGGGCTCGGCATGTACCGCGCGAACATGCCCAAGCCGATGGTGTCGCCCGGACCCGACTCAGACCTGCCGCACACCACCGTGCCGGTCCAGGTGCTGGTGCCGCGCAAGGACCGCTTCGTCACGCCCGCCCTGCAGCGATTCACCGGTGCGATTACCCAGGGCGGCAGGGTCATTCCGATCGAAGGTGGGCACTGGGTGGTGACGTCGCGTCCAGACGTCATAGCCCGGCTGACCGCCGAATGGGTAGATCATGTCGCCGACGGTACGGCTGCGGGCCCGTCGGGCGTGCGCGCCGGCCGACGTGAGGTGCGCGGCAAGCTCGCGCTGGTCACCGGGGCGGGCGCGGGCATCGGCCGGGCGACCGCGGTGGAACTGGCCCGTCAGGGCGCGCGCAAGGTGCTGCTCGTCGATCTCGACTCGGTCGCGGCCAAGGAAGGCGCGGACGCCGTTCGCGCGGCGGGCGCCGAGGCCGCGGTGTACCAGGCCGACGTCAGCGACGAGGCCGGGATGGATGAGCTTGCGGCACAAGTCCGCAACGAGCACGGCGTGGTGGACATCCTGGTGAACAACGCCGGCATCGGAATGGCCGGCCGGTTCCTGGAAACGACCTCGGCCAACTGGGACGCCATCATGGGCGTGAACGTCCGCGGCGTGATCACCGGCAGCAGGGTGTTCGGCGCGCAGATGGCCGATCGCGGCGAAGGCGGAACGATCATCAATATCGCGTCGGCTGCCGCATTCCTGCCGTCGAAATCGATGGTTGCCTACAGCACGACGAAGGCCGCGGTGCTCGCGTTCAGCGAGACCCTGCGCGCCGACCTCGCCGACGAGG
>NZ_DATJYB010000269.1:0-10770 GCF_035499775.1 Mycobacterium sp.
GGAGGCGTCACATGACTTGAACCGCAACATCTTTCCCTCACTCCGCGCCGACCCAGTATGCGGCGGATCCTCGTCGGCCTCGAGGTCGTTCGTCCTCGCTACGCTGCGGGCGCTCCACCTCCGACCCCGACTTGCGGTCCAACCGCCCTCAACACGGAGCGGAAGTGAAGATCGAACAACGAATGAAACAACCAACGGATCCACCCTTTACCGGGGGTCCCCAACACAGATAAGGGGGATGGGGAAACGGGTCTGTGCTGCAGACACCGCGCCCCTGACTACCAATGACAGCAAACTATGCGCACTCGATGGCCACCGGCCGGAGTTTGCTGACGCCTGCGTCCGTACCCCCGATCGGCGCCAACAAGATGCCGCACTGACGAAAAACGCTGAAATTGGAGGTTATTGTGACTGGATCTGGTCAGATCGATCCCTGGGGGGCCACCTGGGCCCGACCGGTTCCGACGCCGACGATGCCGGCGCCGAGCCCCTGGGAGCCACATCAGCCTGGTGTCGGGTGGCAACTGGCGCCGGTTGCCGCGTGGCCGCCGCCTAACGCGCCCAGGAATCGCAAGCCGCTGTTAATCACGTTGGCCGCGGGCTGTGCCGTGATCGTCGTCGTGGCAATCGTTTTGGTGATCACTCTGGCCGTTCGGGGTGGTAGCAAGGCCGACGGGTCAGCGGGCGATGCGGTCAAAGGATACTTGGAGGCGCTGGCCCGCGGGGACGCCGAGGCCGCGTTGTCCCACAGCAATGACCTGCCCGCCAGCAAGGAGTTCCTCACCGACGAAATCCTGAAAAAGCAGATCGCACAATGGCCGATCACCAACATCAGGATTCTCAACGACGATTCGACGGCAACCGGTTCAATCGGCTTTGCCATGGTGCACGTGGTCGCCAACTTCGGCGATAAGGTCTCCGACACCAACCTGGAGGTGAAGAAAGAGCACGGCCACTGGAAGCTCACCACGGCGGCGATCAAGGTCACGGCCAGTCCGGGCGCATCGTCGGGCAACGCCGCCGCCAAGACGCTGACACTGTTCGGCAAGCCGATCGGTGACTCCACGGCCTATGTATTTCCTGGTTGGACCGAAGTCGGCAGCACCAACGCGTATATAGCCGTGACGGCCAAACCCCTTCTGCTCGAACAACTCTCCAGCGTGACCGGGCGCTGGATGGATGCGACTTTCGCGCTGTCGGATGCGGGACGCGACGCGGCCAACGCGCAGCTGGTCGCGGCGATGACCAACTGCCAACGGTCCAACCTGCTGGCACCCCCGGGCTGCCCGATCCGCCTGAGTCCAGCGGGCTACGTCGACGGCACCGCCGAGTGGGGTACGGCCGACCTGAGCGAGGTCAAGATGGAGAACTTCGACCCCTACCGTCTGGTGTTGCGGTTCTTCGGCGAAGTCAAGGTGCCGATAGCCGTCAAGACCACCAGCGGTGGGACCAAGCAGGGCACTGTGTCGAAGTTCCTGTCGGGAGATGCCGATATGGCCAAGACACCACCGGAACTGACCTTCCGGTAAAGCGATCGTCGCCGTCAACAAGAATTGGGCCGCCGACGGGATCCAGCGTTCGTTTGCTGCCGCAGTGGTTGGGGCTGCGGGTTTATTCTTGCCGGATGAGCGGCGTGAACGGCTATCTCAGACAGGTGGATCTGCTGTTGAGTGCCGGCTGTGCGGTCTTCCCGAACGGCGCCGGGGTGCCGGCGATCGAAGGGGCGGCGGAGCCTTCCCATCAAGCGTCCCCGCCGGACAGCGGCGGGCTTGCTGAGGCACTCGAAGCGGCCGCCGCCGGCTACCGGCAGGCCGGCGCCCGGATCGTCGCGCTGAGCGAGGCGCTTCGGCAGGAGCTGAACGACGCTGCCGTCGAAGCGCAGCGCGGGCGTGACGCCGCGATTGCGATCCGCGGGTCCGCGCGCTCGCAGGCGGCGGCGATCGCGCCCGGCACCGAGGAGCCGGATGGACTGGGGCTGCTGGTGTCGACCATGGACGAGCGGCTGGCGGCCATGCAGGGTGAGCTTCGGGCCAGCCGTGCGCGGCTGCAGCAGGCTGCCGCGCGAATCCTGCGGCAGAGCCAGGAGCTGGCTGAGATCGTTCCGGAGTAGCGCGAGCCTTAGTCTCGTCGCATGGTCAACAACGGGGTCGCCGGAAGGGCGAAGGCAGCTCTCTTTGTCGTAGTTGCCCTGGTGGCCGTCGGATGCGGCTTCAAGGCGACCGCGAATCCGGGGGCGACGGCGTCGTCCAGCGTGGCACCGGTCCCGCCGGCAGTGGTCATCAGCGAGCCCGCCCGTGGGTCGGAATCCGTGACCCGGCTGAAACCAGGTTCTCCGATAATGCTGAGCGACGAACCGGCAGCAGCGGTGTGTATTGCCGGCTTCTACATCGATTACCCGGACCCCAACCATCCCGGCCAACGGCTACTTGGCTTTATCACCGCCGCGCAGTGCGCCGAGCGAGGCATGCACACTCCAGTCTTCGTGATGAAGGACGAGGCCGGCGGGCAGCGGCCCAGCCGGATAAAGGTCGGCGAGATAACGCACGTCGCCCCAGGCGACCCGGTCCCAGCGATCGCCGGTGAGCCGTGGACGATGCCGAGCCTTTCCCTCGCCGTATTCAGCTCAGGTCGCGCTGGCTGGGCGTTCCCCGTGGGCGTCATGATCAACGAACAGGTGCCGCCAACCGGGATTGTGCAAAATCCGGAGCTCGCCGAACAGAGCAATGCGCCTGCGAAGTGGCGCAGCGACTTCGGGAATGTTGTGACCGGACACGTGCTCGACCCGGCGTCCACACCGGAGCTGAGGGACATTCCCGCCGGTGTCGCACGCGTCGTCGTCGCTGCAGACGACGCAGCGAGTCCCATCGATCAGTGGGTGTGCGGGTCGCCGGTGACAGTGGACCTGGATGGCGTGACCGAGAACCTTGGCGTAATCACCGCTGTCGACGAGACCAGGCACTGGGTGGTGGTCGACCTCATGAATCCGGTCATCGCGGATCAGCATGCGCGTCTCGTCACGACGAGGTGACGCGAACTCCCCGCGTCCGCCCCTTTTTGGTGTGGTTGTCGCTGGTGGCGAGCGGTTAAGTTGGTCGGGTGGCGGGCTCCATCAATGCATATACGGCGCAGGTTGACCGTGTTCTGGGTGCGGGACAGGGCCTGTTCGCGGCCGCTGCCGGCGTCGAGATAGGGGGTGCGGTGACGTCGGCGCCTGACACCCCGGGCCTGACCGGCGACCTCAACGAGGCCGCCGAGCGGTATCGCCGCGGTAGCGCCGGCCTGAGCCAGCTGGATGCCGACACCACCGCCGCCGCCCACGAAGGCCGCGACGAGGCGCAGCGCGGCCACGCCGCCGCGACCGCAGCCATGGAAACCGCGCACGCACAGGCCGCCGCCATCACGGGAACCAGTGGCTCACCTGCGGGCGTGCGACTGCTGGTGTCGCGCATGGACGAACGCCTGGCGGCCATCCAGAACCAGATCGCCGACACCCAGGCGACCAACCGGGTGCTCGCACTGCGCCTCCGGCAGGTCGCGGCGCAGTACCGACAGACCGGGGCTGAGGACCGAAAGGTGCACGGTGGCTGAGCACGAAGGGCTGGGCACCGAAGAGCGGCGCCGGCTGGGCCGCGGCCTGGGCTTGGCGTCGCGGGTCCAGGTCACCGCGCACCAGTTCATGGCGCGCCGCGCCGCACTCGGGCTGACCCGGCGCCGGGTGCGGATGGAGTCCGAACCCGGCCGTCGTCAGTCGATGGCGCTCCTGGCGTCGATCACGCTGACCACGGTGGTCTGTCTGGGCGCGTTGTTCTGGTCCTACATCCGCCCGGCCGGCTCGATCGGTGAGTCGGCGATCATCGAAGACCAGTCGTCGGGCGCGCTGTACGTGCGGGTAAGCCAAACCCTTTATCCGGTACTGAATCTCGCGTCGGCGCGGCTGATCACCGGACGCGCGGACAACCCGGTGCGGGTGCGCCGCAGCGAGATCGACTCCCGGCCAAGAGGCGCGCTGGTGGGCATTCCCGGCGCACCGAACGACCTGTCGGCGACGACGCCTGCGCACGTGTCCTGGCTGGTCTGCGACAGCGTGACCAAGGCGTTCGGGGCCGGTGCGCCCGAACCGGTGACGGTGACGGTGATCGACGGCCAGCCCGAGCTGGGTGATCACCGGCGGGTGCTGGACAAGCCGGATGCCTTGTTGCTGCGCTACGGCAACGACGTGTGGCTGATCCGCGACGGACGCCGGTCGAAGGTGGACGTCAGTCAGCGCCCGGTGCTGCTCGCCCTGGGTGTGCCCACCGACGCGGTGGCCACGGCGCGCCCGATGAGCCGCGCGCTGTTCGACTCGATCCCGGTGGGGTCGGCGTTGACGGTGCCGGTGATCCCGGGCGCCGGCCAGCCGGCCGGCTTCCCGCGGGCGCCGGGGCCGGTGGGCACGGTCCTGGTCACGCCGCAGGTGGGCGGTGCCACCACGTATTCGGTGGTGCTGACCACCGGGGTGCAGACCGTCTCGCCCGTCGTCGCCCAGATCCTGGCCAACGCCAGCGGCGCGCCGATGCAGACGGTGGCGGGCCCGGCGCTGGCGGCGATGCCGGCGGTCAACACGCTCGACATGTCGGTGTACCCGGATCAGCCGTTGCATCTGGTGGACACCGAGGCCAACCCGGCGACCTGCTGGTGGTGGCAGAAGACGCCGGGAGAGGCGCGGGCGGTGACGTCGGTGGTCTCGGGTGCGACGATCCCGGTGCCGTCCGGACGGGCCGACCGGGTGGTGGCACTGGTCAAGGCCGACAAGTCGGGCTGGCAGGCCGACCGGGTGTTCTTCGGCTCCGATTACGCCAATTTCGTCGTCAGCACCGGCAACGATCCGGCGTCGGCGACCAGCGAGTCGTTGTGGTGGGTCTCGGAGTCGGGGGCTCGCTTCGGCATCGCCCACGATCAGGACACGGTGCGCGCGTTGGGACTTTCCACCCAGCCGAGCCCGGCGCCGTGGGCGGTGCTGCGACTGCTGGCGCCCGGACCGGAGTTGTCGCGCGAAGACGCAATGGTGCGCCATGACGCCTTGCCGGTGGACCTGAATCCCGGAGAACTGGAGAGGCCACGATGAAGCTGGGTTTTGCCCGCAGCGAAGCCGTTCCGCCGCCGACGGACATCAAACCAGAGCCGGTGGCGTTGCCGACGCCGCTGAAAGTGCCGCCGCCAGAAGGCAAGCCGTGGTGGATCGTGGTACTGGGCATCGGCGCGGTGGGCCTGGTCCTGGGCATGGTGGTGGTGTCGTTCGCCAGCGGGGCGCGCACCTACAACGGCACGTTCGCGCTGTTCCCGATCTTCACCATCGGCACCGTGGTGGCGATGATGTTCGGCGGTCGCATGAGCGGCGGCGCCCAGCACATGTCGCGCGGCAAGATGGACGCCCTGCGGGCCCGTTTCTTGCTGGTGATCGACGAACTGCGGGAACGGGTGGGCCGCTCGGCCGACGACATGGACCAGAACTACCGCTGGTACCACCCGGCCGCGGCGACGCTGGAGGCGTTGGTGGGCGGCCCTCGGATGTGGGAACGCAGCCCCGGCGGCAAGGACAGCTGGTTCGGGGTGGCCCGGGTCGGGGTGGGCATGACCGCGTTGGCTGAGGCGGGCGCGGTGTCGTTCAGCGAGCCGCAGGACATGCCGACCGATGTCGAGCTGGAGCCGGCGACCGGCAAGGTGTTGCAGGAGTTTGTGCGCTACCAAAGCGTGGCATACCGGACGCCCGCGCTGATCTCGCTGCTGGTGGAGCCCGGCTATCACCTGACCGGTGACCGGAACCGGGTGCTGGCGCTGATGCGCGCGGTCGTGTGCCAGCTGACCTGCTTTCACGGGCCCGACCATCTGCAGGTGATGGTGGTCACCGACGATGCGCCGCAATGGGATTGGGTGAAGTGGCTGCCCCACGTCGGGGATCCGCAGCACGAGGACGCCGCCGGTCCGGTCCGGATGGTGTACGCGTCGGTGTCGCAGTTCGGTGAGTCACACTACGACACCGTGTTCCGCCGGCGCGGTGCCTTCGCCGCGCGGCACGCCGCCAAACGCGAACCGATCGACCCGATTCCGCACACCGTGATCATCAGCGACATCGACGGCGCGGGCTGGTCCGGTTTGACCGGTCACAACGGCGTCGCCGGGGTGACGTTCTTCGACCTGCGCGGCGGGCTGGTGGCCTGCCAGAGCCCGGCTCGGCTGCTGCGCATCGACGAGCGCGGGGTGATCGAGGCCGTCCCGCGCGACGCGTCCACCTGGGCTGCGCACGTCGAGGAGGCGGGAACGTTCTTCGCGGTGGCCGATCAGCTCAGCCGGGACGAAGCCGAGCGGTTCGCGCAGCAGATGACGCGGTGGCGGCTCGCCGAGGCCTACGAGGCCATCGGGGCCGAGGACACGATGGGGCACCGGCCGCGAGACATCATGTCCTACTACGGAATTACCGACGCTGCGAACATCGACTTCGCCAAACTGTGGGGGTCGCGCTCGGATATCAACTCCCCGGAGATGCTGCGCATCCCGTTCGGGAACCGCACCGACACCGGCGAGCTGCTGGTGCTGGACATGAAAGACATGAACTCCGGCGGCGACGGCCCGCACGGGGTGATGTCGGGCACCACCGGCTCCGGCAAGACGACGGCGTTGCGCACCGTGATCGAGGCCATCATGCTGGGCCACCCGCCGCAGAACGTGCAGATGGTGCTCGCCGACTGCAAAGGCGGCTCGGGCGTCAAGCCCTTCGAGAACACCCCGCACGTGGCGCACGTGATCACCGACCTCGAGGACGACCAGGCGCTGATCGACCGGTTCGTGGATGCGATGTGGGGCGAGATCGCGCGGCGCAAGGAAGTGTGCAACGCCGCGGGCGCCGACGACGCTTACGAGTACAACCTGATCCGCTCCGACGAGGGGCGCAAAAGCGCAGAGGGCCGCAACGGTGCCGTGCTGCCGCCGCTTCCGGCGCTGGTGGTGGTGCTCGACGAGTTCAAGGAGTTCTTCCGGCTCAAGGCCGACGCGCAGGAGGTGCTCGACCAGATCTGCCGGCAGGGCCGGTCGTATTGGGTGCATCTGCTGATGGCCAGCCAGGACATCGACACCCGCGCCGAAAAGCTATTGGAAAACGTCGGCTACCGGTTGGTGTTGCGCGCCAACACGTCGGCGAGTGCGTCGGCGGCCGGAGTGCCGGCCGCGGTGAACCTGCCGCGCGAGGTCGGGCTGGGCTACCTGCGGCTGGGCGCGGCGGAGAACCTGACCAAGTTCAAGACGGAGTCGCTGTGGCGTGATTATCGCAAACCCGGCCACGAGGCCGACGACGTCGGCGACTTCTCCGCCGTCGGGGTCGATTACGTTGAGCCGCAACTGTTTACCACCGACGTGGCTGCGCTGCCGGCACCGGTCGAGCCGCCGCGCCCCCCGCAGGAGGCTCTGTCGGACCCGTTGGACGACAACCCGGACGATGAGTCGGGCGACGCGCTGCGCAAGCCCAAGGTGGGGCGGGTGATCATCGACCAGCTGCGCCAGATCGACTTTCAGCCCTACCGGCTGTGGCAGCCGCCGCTGGACCAGCCGCACACCATCGACAACATCGTCGAGATGCGGCTGGGCCGGCCCTGGGACGCCGCCTACGCCGCCAGCCCGGATCTGGTGTTCGGACTCGGGATCATCGACCGGCCCTACAAGCACGACCAGCAGCCGCTGCTCGTCGACACCTCCGGCGAGGCGTCCAACCTGGTGATCATCGGCGGACAGGGATCGGGCAAAACCACCACCTTGCAGTCGCTGATCTGCGCGGCGGCCATGACACATACGCCCGAGCAGGTGCAGTTCTACTGTCTGGCCCTGTCGTCGCCCGCGCTGGGCACCGTGGCCGAGCTGCCGCACGTCGGCGGCGTGGCCTACGGCCTGGACGAGGACGGGCTGCGGCGGACCCTGGCCGAGCTGGTGGAGTTGCTCGGGCAGCGGCAGCGCAGCTTCCCGCGCTGCGGGGTGAGCTCGGTGGAGGAGTTCCGCCGCCGCAAGTTCGGTGACTCGCCGGGCGAGGTGCCCGACGACCCGTTCGGCGATGTGTTCCTGGTGGTCGACAACTACGGCGCGCTCAGCAGCCAGACGTCCACCCTGCGCAACAGGGAATTCCTGGTCGACCAGGTCAACAAGCTGATCATGGAGGGCCGCAGCTTCGGCATCCACGTGATCGCCTCGGTGTCGCGGGATCTGGAGCTCACCCCGGCGGTGCGCTCGCTGTTCCCGGCGCGTATCGAGCTCAAGCTGGCCGCCTCCGAGGACGCCCGGCTGCTCAAGCCGCTGCTGGCCGCCAAGGTGCCGGCGGGCCGCCCGGGCCGCGGCATGGTCGCGCAGAACTATGTGCGATTGGGCGCCGACCCGGTCGGGCTGCACACGATGATGGCCCGCCCGGCGCTGCGTGGTACGCCCGAGACGGAGTTCGAGTCGGTCAGCGTGGTGGCCGCGGTGCAGCGGCTGGCCGGCCGGTTCCGGCCGGCGCCGCCGGTGCGACGGCTGCCGGACCGCATCGACCTGCCGGCGCTGCGGAAGGTGGCCGCAGAGCAGAACAGGGCCGGAATCGTTTGGGGCATGGACGAATTCGCAGCGCCCGTTGCGATGGATGTGAGCCGTTACCCGTACCTGGTGGTCACCGGCCGGGCCAAATGCGGCCGTACCACGGCGTGCGCGACGATCATGAACGAGATCAGCCGGGTGTACGCGCCGGGCGGTTCCAAGGCCGGCCCGCCGGCGGGGGATCGGCCGTCGGCCCAGGTGTGGCTGGTCAACCCCGGCCGGCAATTGCTGCGGGTGCTGGGCAGCGAATATCTCGAGCGGTTCACCTACCGCATCGACGAGGTGGAGACCCTGGCCAACGAGCTGGCCCAGATTCTGGCCCAGCGACTGCCGGAGCGTGGCCTGTCGGTGGAGGAGAGCCTGGCGCACCGGTGGTCGGGCCCGGAGATCTTCTTGATCGTCGACGACGCCGAACTGTTGCCACGCGGGTACGACGCGCCGTTGCGGCCGCTGGTGGACGCGGCCAATGCGGCTGCCGATGTCGGGCTGCGGATCATCTACACCCGCCAGTTCGGCGGCTGGGCCGGCGCGATGGCCGGGGATCCGCTGCTGTCGGCGATGCTGCAGGCCAACGCCCCGCTGCTGGTGATGGACTCCGACACCGAAGAGGGCTACGTGCGGGCGCGCTGGCGCGGCCATCCCATGTCGACCGGGCGCGGCTTCTTGATGACGACGGCCGAATCGGGCACCTACGTGCAGGTGGGTTGGGTGCCGGTCGCTCAGCAGGGCGACTGAGACGCACGCTTCGTTAGAAGGGTGCGCCGGCGGCCAGCTTTTTCGGTCCAGCGCTTCATCGGCGGACCACGCTCAGTGGCGTGGAATGATTTGCTGATGGAAGAGGACCTCACCGAGCAGAAGCGCGATGCGAATGTGCGCCCGGCCTAAAGCCATACCGAAATGGCGCTCCCATCACAGACGCGCGGCTATCTGCAGCGGACCAACAAACGGTTCTCGCGACGAGTAGCGATTTGTATCGCCCTCTTCGTGAGCGGCGATATCGCCATCGGCATCAGTGTTCACGCGAGGCCGGTAATGCCCGCTCCCGTGTGGCTCGGCGTCGTCCTCATCGTCTTGAGCGTGCTGCTTCCGCTCAGTTGGGTATTCAAATTCAAGGCGGCGGCCAAGAAGGAACAGGCACTGCGAGAGGTCGGCACCGTTGAACTGCTGAGGGTCTCTTCAGCTTATGTACACGGGGGTGAGCAGATCGATACTTGGGACCTCACTTGTGAGTTGCAGATCCGCCTGGACAGTGGCAATACGTTTCGCGGGTCCTATCGCACATCCGTCGAGGACTGGCGGTTGCGCAAGGACTTTGGCCCGCTCGACACATGGTTTTGTGTCGGCCGTAGCATGCGCTGTCTGTACAACCCGACAAATCCCGACAAAGTGATTGCCTTCCGTCATGCCGTTCGGGGTGACAAGGTCAGCTACAACGAACTCACTAACACCGGGCTGGACCATCTCTCGTTCTATTCGGCGACATAACGCCCGTCGGTTGTCGTGCAGTGCGGCATATCCGAAACGATGACCGTCGCATAGCCGGTTTGAGCAGCTTTATCGTCAGCGACGACGGATATTGTGCGACTTCAGTACGGAGCCTCGATGCTGCGAACATCAAGGTGCATCTTGGTTCTGCTGGTGTGCGGTGTGCTCACGGCGGCCTGCCACGGTGCGCCGCATGCTCCGTCGGCAACCGGGAGCGGCTTGGCTAAGCCCGACCAGTCGAGGGTCTTCTTCCCGGGGACGGTGGATACCTACGCTCTGACGCTCACGCAGACCGACCGGGGTACCTGCAATCTGCGGCTCACCCAGGCCGACAGCGACCCCGAGATCGGGTCGGCTCTGGTCAAATACGGTCTGGTCGCGTGGTCCGACAGGATTATTGAGGGTATTGCCGGTCAAACCCCAGGCATGCTGCTCACTCGCAGCGAGCGCGACGGGGTGACGCTCTTCGACTTCACCGGCACCAATGAGACCGTCTGTGGGAGCTTGGTTGTCGCCAAAACCAACCTCGTCATCGGACCGATCACCGTCGGGGCCGGCGCCCCCGGTCTGCCCACCTCCACACCGATAGTGACTGTCTCTTTGAGCGCACCTCCAGGCAGCAACTGTGGCGAGATCGCCAAACAGGCTGCGCTCGCCGCCGTCAAACGTGCGACTTGAGGTATGGACTGTCTCAGTCGA
>NZ_DATJYB010000270.1:0-25944 GCF_035499775.1 Mycobacterium sp.
CATCCGCTCCATCAGCGGCTTGCCCAAAAAGACCTCCGGATCCACGTCCGGGAAATCGGGTTTGGTGAAACTCATCTCTACTGCTCTCCTAAATATGTGTTGGGTGGGTGGTGAACGGTTGTGACAGTTGGGTTCAGAGGGCCTTCGGCGCCCGCAACTCAGGCAGTGCCCGCAGATTCATGCGCTCCTGGATGGACGTGGGTATGTGACATGCGATAAAGATAGGAATCCAAGTGAGCCGCGACATCGTCGTTAACCGCTGAAGATAGGTCTGGGACTTGTCCTCTCAAGACAGCTTGGCCACCGCAATCGGCACACTGCGAAAACTGCATATCGGTCGCTCCTTATAACGAAATGTGGAGAAAACGTGTTGGCGGTCGTGGGCCTTCGTGTGGTGGATTTGCGCAGATAGTCCGAAAACCTGCCTGGCGCAAGGGAATCTGCGTAGAGGGCAATGGGTGCATATCGCGCAGATCCATGCGCCCGGGGCCGCGCTCCGGCTCAATAGCGGCCGGACGGCGCGCCTCATTTACCCGTGGGTCAGTCGGATCTTCCACCGTACGAAGCCGGCGTAGAACAAGCTGAGGACGGCAAGCATTGCCATATCGAACAGCCACGCCGACGGCGTGTGTACCCAGTGCGGGTCCTCGGGGCTCAGTGGCCTGGGTTCGAGTAGGGATAGGTCGGTTGTCGAGGCCGCGGCGGCGAAACCCCAGCGGGCCGGTGTGACCCACGACAGCTGGTCGAGCACCAGCCGGTCGGTCACCGGGATCATGCCGCCGGAGAACACCAGCTGCGCCATCACGGAGACCACCAGCATCGGCATGATCTGCTCGGTGGAGCGGGCCAGTGCAGATAACGCCAGGCCCAGGATGGCCGACGCGACGCAGGTGGCGGCGATATCGACGAACAGCTCCAGGCTGGGATTGCCCAGAAGTACCGCGCCCCGGGTCGGTGCGCCCTTGCCATACACCACGATGACGGTCAAGACCGCCGACTGAATCACTGCTGCCGTGCAATACACGCAGATCTTGGCCAGCAGATACGCCCACGTCGACAGGCCGACGGCTTGTTCGCGGCGGAAGATCGCCCGCTCGCCGATCAGGTCGCGGATGGTCAGCGCGATGCCCATGAATGCTGCACCAATATTGACCAGCCCCAGGATCCGGCCCGGCTCGTCGGAGGTGTCCCCGAGGGGATTGGGGATGCCGAAGCCGACGTGGCCGGGCACGGCCAGCGAGAGCAAGCCCAGGATGAACGGAAGCACCGCCAAAAACGCAAGGTACCCGCGGTCGGACACGATCAGCCGCAGTTGGCGGCGCGCGATCGTGGAGAACTGTCGCCAGACCCTGGTGCGCGCCGGCTTGCCGGGGTGGGCGGGCTTGTCGGCCTCCGCTGGGGCGGGTGCAGCTAAAGTGCGCTTCCGGAAGCTGCGGTGCACCGCGTCGGGGTCGGCGCCGACCTGAGTGAAGATGTCGGCCCAGTCGGTGGTGCCCATCGCGGCGCCGATCTCGCACGGGGGCCCGCAGAACGCGGTCTTACCCCCGGGGGCCAGCAGCAGCACCTGATCGCACACATCCAGGTGGGTTAGCGAGTGGGTCACGACCACGACGACACGGCCGGCGTCGGCGAGCTTGCGCAGCATGGTCATCACCTGCCGGTCCAGCGCCGGGTCCAGCCCCGAGGTGGGTTCATCGAGGATCAGCAGCGACGGGCCGGTCAGCAGCTCCAGCGCCACCGATGCGCGTTTGCGCTGCCCGCCGGACAGGTTGTGCACCCGCGTCTGCGTGTGATCTGTCATCTCGAGTTCCGCGAGCACGGCAGCGGCCACCAGGTCACGGTCTTCCTTGCGTTTGTCGGGCGGCAGCCGCAGCTCGGCGGCATAGCCCAGGGCCTGCTGGACAGTCAGCCGGCAGTGCACCACATCGTCTTGGGGCACCATCCCGATCCGGCTGCGCAGCGCCGCGTACGCGCCGTGGACGTCGTGGCCCTCAAAGGACACCGCGCCCCGGGTCGGCCGCATCGCCCCGGCAATCACCTTCGCCAGCGTCGACTTGCCTGCACCCGAGGGCCCGATCACCGCCGTCAGCGTGCCCGGCTGCGCAGAGAACGAGACATCGTCGAGCAGGGTGCGCCCGCGCTCGATGGTCAGGCCGACCCCGCGGACCTCGAGGCCCCTGATACCGGTGGCTGCGTCCGCGACCTCGACGCCCTCGGGGATGACGATGTCGCAGTCCCCGGCGAGCAGGTCGATCTCCATGACTTCGAGTTCGGTGAGTTCGGCGTCGTCGGGCGCAAAGCCAGTGCTGATGACGGTCAACGGATTTCCCCTCTCAACGGCCGCGCGATCCCGCTAGCGCCGACCCGAATACGGTGCCGTTGCGGGCGGCGGCGGTGTGATGTGCGACAACGCTACGAATCGGCGTGAGCCTTGACACCGTCGTCGTTCCACCAAGAAGCATCCGGCTCTTGTCAACCGACGACAAATACCGCACCTGCAATTCGCACTATGGAGTAACCGCAGGATCTACCGTCATAGGGTGAGCAATTCGCACGTGAACAACAAAGTCGATGTGAGCCGCCACGTCGCAGAGACCGCAGTCCGGCTCAGCGATCGACTCGCCGAGGTGGCCTCGCAGATCCGCCGCTCCCTCGAGGACGACATTCCCGAGCTGCGGGGAGACGCGGGCCTGGTCGAGCTGCTCGGCACCAGCGTCGAGGGAAACGTCGACACCATCGTGCACTCATTGCGGCACGACATCGCGGTGGAACGTGTCGAGGCACCAACTGCGGCACTCGAATACGCGCGACGGCTGGCGCAACGCGGCGTCCCGGTGAACGCGCTCGTCCGTGCTTATCGTCTCGGCCAGCGCCGGCTGACCGAGATCGTGTTCGGCGAAGTTCGCGCGCTCGATATCGAGCCATCGGTACGTTTTGCCGTCATCGAGGCGATCGGCGGGATGCTGTTCGAGTACATCGACTGGATTTCTCAGCAGGTGGTCGTCGTGTACGAAGGCGAACGCGAGCGATGGCTGGAGAACCAGAACAGTGTCCGAGCGCTGCGGGTTCGGGAGATTCTGGCCGGAAAGAGCACGATCGACGTCGACGCGGCAACCGACGCGCTCGGCTATCCGATCCGATGGCATCACCTGGCGATCGTCGTGTGGTATCCCGACACGGGGACCGAAGTCAACGAAGTAGCCCGGCTGCAGCGGTTCGTTCGCGACCTGGGCAATGGGGCCGATGCCGCGTCCATGCCGCTGTTCGTCGCCGCTGACCGGATGTGCGGATGGGGGTGGTTGCCGTTCCGCGCGGCGGCTCGCGATGTCGTCGAGGAGGTCCGTCGGTTCACCGCGGGGAATCCTGGCTCGCCCAGTGTTGGGATCGGAAAAATGGCCGCCGGTGTCGAGGGCTTTCGCCGGTCGCACCGGCAGGCGCAGGCCGTCCGCGACGTCGCGCTGGCTCGGGGTGAGCAAAGGCCGACGGTCATTGCGGCCGCCGACCCAGGTCTGGCGGCCGCGGCGCTACTGTGTAACGACATCGATCCGGCGCGGGGGTTTGTGGCCGAGGTGCTTGGCGATCTGGCTGCCGATAACGAGAACGACGCCTGGCTGCGGCACACGTTGCGGGTATTTCTGGGCTGCGACTCCAGCTACAAGCTGGCCGCGGAAGAACTCCACCTGCACGCCAACACCGTGAAGTACCGCCTGGGCCGGGCGATCAGCCGGCGTGGCCGCCCGATAGCCGGCGACCGACTCGACGTGGAACTGGCGCTGCTGCTGTGCGATTGGTACGGCGCGGCGGTCCTTTCCGTGGACCGTTAGCGACCATGAACGTGCACTTCATCGGTCGAAAGCGTGCCCGCCGGCCGGTGAGGCTACTTCAGAAGTGCGCGGGCCATGACGACGCGTTGAATCTGGTTGGTGCCTTCATAGATTTGGGTGATCTTGGCGTCGCGCATCATCCGTTCGACTGGGAAATCGCTGGTATAGCCGGCGCCGCCGAACAGCTGTACCGCGTCGGTCGTCACCTCCATGGCCACGTCAGAGGCAAAGCACTTTGAGGCCGAGGAGATAAAGCTCAATGCCGGCTCGCCGCGCTCGGCACGCGCGGCGGCGCTGTAGACCATCAGCCGGGCCGCCTCTACCTTCATCGCCATATCCGCCAGCATGAACTGCACACCCTGGAAATCGCTGACTGACCGCCCAAACTGCTTGCGCCCCTTGGTATAGGCGATCGCCGCATCGAGCGCCCCCTGCGCAATGCCGACCGCTTGCGCCCCAATGGTCGGGCGGGTGTGATCCAGCGTCGCGAGCGCGGTCTTGAACCCGGTGCCCGGCTCGCCGATGATCCGATCCCCTGGGATCCGGCAGTCCTCGAAATACAACTCGGTGGTTGGCGAGCCCTTGATGCCCAGCTTGCGTTCCTTGGGCCCGACGCTGAACCCGGGGTCGTCCTTATGCACGATGAACGCCGAGATCCCGTTGGCGCCCTTGTCCGGATCGGTCACCGCCATCACCGTGTACCAGGTCGACTTGCCGCCGTTGGTGATCCAGCACTTGGCGCCGTTGAGCACCCACGCGTCGCCGTCGCGTCGCGCACGGGTGCGCATCGCGGCCGGGTCACTACCGGCCTCGCGCTCCGAAAGCGCATACGAGGCCATCGCCTCCCCCGACGCCAGCGTCGGCAGCACCTGCTTCTTGAGTTCATCTGAACCGCGCAGAATCAACCCCATCGTGCCCAGCTTGTTCACCCCGGGGATCAACGACGCCGACGCATCGACACGCGCCACCTCCTCCATCACAATGCAGGTTGCCACCGAGTCCGCGCCCTGGCCGCCGTACTCCTCGGGCACATGGATTGCGGAAAACCCCGACGCGCTAAGGGCCTTGAGCGCCTCCTCCGGGAAACGTGAATGCTCATCGACGTCGGTCGCGTGCGGCGCGATTTCCTGCTCGCACAGATCCCGCAACACCGCACGCAATTCATTGTGCTCATCGGGCAGCCTGAACAGATCGAACGACGGATTACCGGTCATCGGGATATCCCCTCTCTTGTTGCTTCTCCGCAATGCGGTTGTCAACGCAGTGGCGTTTTGGACACCCGGACTTTTGGTTCGGCAAGACCGTAGCGAGCCTGGCTGGTCTCTGCCCAGTCTCCAACCAACCAATTCCCGAGATCCCTTTGTGTTCCACAGACAACGCACTCGTTTCGAGCCGTGGCGCCCCAGCGGCGGTCATGGTCGCGGCTCTCATGCTCATCGGTCAACGACAATAGTGAGGATGATCTTCGTTCTCTGAGGCCGATGGCGGCGGCCTCGTCGAGATCTAGCCTGCCAGAAATGGATTGCGACGTGGTGCAGGAAGAAGCCGCTCCCGTTAGCCGCGGTCGCCTGTGAAGCCGGCTTCGAACCGACCGCCTATTGGCGGCAGGGAGTCGCACGCGTGGGCGACGGACTCCCTGAGCTCTCCCGTGGGCGTGGGCATGGTGTCATGGGGATCGGCACTTAGCACCTGTGTGCGCGAACACTGACAGCTCGGACCGAAAGGCGACTTATGACAAGACTTCTCGATATTCCGTACCCGATACGCCCGGCGCTCATCGCCGACGTCATCGTGTTGCACTCATGAACGCGTCACCGTCCGATAAGGACAGCACGGAGCGCCTGATCCCGGTGCTGGGACAGCAGATCCGTGTCAACATCCGTGCCGGCACGGGAGTGCCGCTGGTGTTGTGCAATGGCATCGGCGCCAGCCTGGAAGTGTTGGACCCGGTAGTGGAGAACCTTGATCCGGGCACCACCGTGGTGCGGTTCGACGTGCCCGGGAGCGGCGGTTCACCGGATTCCACACTGCCGTACGGGTTTCCATACCTCGCCGCAGTACTGCGACAACTTCTGAACAAACTCGATCTCAATACCCGCGCCGTCGATCTCCTCGGATTGTCTTGGGGTGGCGCGCTCGCACAGCAGTTCGCGTTTCAGAACCCCCGCTACTGCCGGCGGCTGATCCTCGTCTCCACCGGGAACGGCATCATCATGGTGCCCGGAAAACCGGGTGTGCTGACCAAACTGCTTACACCACGCCGGTTCCTAGACCACGAGTATGCGGCCGCGATTGCTGGCGACCTCTACGGTGGAACGGTCCGCACCGACCCGTCGGTCGTCAAGCGATTGTTCGACGGCCAGCTGATGGCCGGCTCTCGCGTTGGATACCTGCATCAGCTGCTCGCCGGTTCGGTGTGGACGAGCATCTTTGCGGTGCCGCTGATCCGGCAACGGACAATGGTCATCGCCGGACTCGACGACCCCGTCGTCCCGCTGGCGAACGCCAAGATCCTGCATCGGCTGCTGCCCCATTCGACCCTGCATCTTCACTCCGGCGGACACGTCGATCTGATCACCAACGCCGCCGAGCTCGCGCCGATCGTCGAAATGTTCAGATTGATGGATTAAAGCGGCGGAACACGGGTGCGGCCACGATGCCCTCGGTTGCACGGGCGGCCGTGGTCGAGCATTCCGGGTTATTGCGCGAATATTCCATCCCATCACATGTCCTGGGTTTCGACTCGCCCCGCACCCACGAGAACTCTAGCCACGACCACACCAAAAAGGAATCCACCGACATGGGCGAACAAGGCTACACCACCGCCACCGCTGTTCGAGCGGTGAACCGGCGCGGAGTTGCCCTCGAAGAACTGCTACAGGAACCAGCCGCCGAGAAAGAACCATGCCGGGATGCTAACCGGGAACCACAACACAAACGTGCCGATGCGCGAGTCGAGATAGAGCACGAAATAGGCGCCCAGGACGGCGGCAATCGCGCCGCTGGCGCCCAGGGTTGGTATCTGCGCGTCGGACGCCGTGCCGAAGAGCAGGGTCATCGCGGTCTGCATCATGGTTGCCGCGAATCCGCCGGCGAAGTAAAAGACCAGATAGCCCACCCGCCCCAACGCGTCCTCGACGTTCTTGCCGAAGATCGCCAGGAACATCATGTTGCCGAGGATGTGATCCCAGCCGGCGTGCATGAACGTGGCCGTGACCCAACCAACACCCCAAGGCAAGCCAACGTGGCAGGCGTATCGACATCGCACGGTTAGAACGACGCCCGGTTAACCGCCGCGTCCCCGTTCGGCAATTCGTACAACAGAAAGACCGCGAAGTTGGCGACGATGAGCGCGACATTGACAATCGGGACACCGCAGCGGTTGCTCGCACTAGGTGGCTTGCCGGCGGGCGCGCTGGTTGATGGCGCCGACAAGACTGCTTCCAAGATTTTCCGCCGAAACATCCACCGCGACGTCGCCGGGCTGGGAGGATAGCGGGCACCGTTGGTGCATTTGAGCCCTCATTTCAGGAGCGTCCGAGAACCGCGGGGAGGCAGCATTGGCCACACCTGACAAGCGCAGAGTCAGCCGTGGCGGGGGCTGTATCAGGCGCTTTGCAAGATCGGATCGCTGCTCGCCGGACCATCGCCGACCAGACGATCTCGCTGGCCCACCTGCTCGGCCGCCGTGTCCTCGACGTCGCCGAACCGCGTCGGCAAGGTCAGTGACGTCGTGGTCCGTTGGGACGCCAATGTCACGGCGCTGATATGTCCATGATTTCGCAGCCGTCGACCCCGGCGGCGCCTGACGCGCTCACTGCTCAAGCCGTCGCCGCGGCGTCCGTCGAGCAGGTGCTGGATCGGCTGGACAGTTGACTATCGGGATTGTCGAGTGTGGAGGCGGCAGCACGATTTAATCGCCATGGCCCGAATGCGACCCGTTCCCACCATGTCAGCGCTTGGGCAGTCCTTCGCCGTCAGCTGAACAACGCTGTGCTGATCCTGTTGGCGGCTACGGCCGTCCTGTCGTACTTCCTGGGCGACCATACGCAAGCGTTGATCATCGGTGTCATCCTGCTGGCCAGCATCGGCTTGGGGTTCTTCAACGAGTACCGCGCCGAGCAGGCCGCGGATGCCTTGCATTCGCAGGTGCGCCACAGCGCGACTGCGCGGCGGGACGGGAAATTCATCAGCGTGGATGTGGCCAACCTGGTGCCGGGCGATGTGATCCGGCTATCGCTCGGTGAAGCCGTGCCCGCTGACGTGCGGCTGACGGATAGTACGGCGTTCGAATGCAACGAAAGCATCCTGTCCGGGGAGTCCACGGGCTCCGAGAAGTCGCCGAAACCGGTGGCGGCTGGTGCGGCGCTGACCGATTTGACCGACGTGGCGTTCATGGGCACCATCGTCAGCGCCGGCGAGGCCGTCGGGGTGGTCTACGCCACCGGCAAAGATGCCCAATTCGGTCGGATCGCAGCGGGTTTAGGTGAACGGCAACCGGAAACCGACTTCCAGGTCGGTCTGCGCAAGTTCTCCTACCTGCTGCTGCGCGTGGCGATTGTGCTGACGGTGTTGATCTTGATCACCAACCTGCTGTTGCGGCGACCGGTGATCGATTCAGTGCTTTTCGCGCTGGCGATCGCGGTGGGAATCACCCCCCACTGCTGCCCGCTGTGGTCAGCGCCAGCCTGGCCACCGGCTCGCGACGGCTGGCCAAGGTCAAAGCGTCCCAGCAAGTGAATTGTTCCAGCTACACCGATCGGGGGGCGACGTTGTCGCCTACGCCATCGACGGGGAGTCACTACAGGGAAGCACGAGCATGACTGAGATCTCCGGTATCCCTCGGCATTGCGGCGATCACCGAGTTGGTGGTCCCAGGATCGATCCACTGCTTTTGCTATTACGGATTCCCGAAACATGAGAAGGGACAGTGGATCCCCGTTCGCGGTAATCGTGGTCGACCAACCCTGCGTCTTTGAGTTCTTGGCGGCGAATCGTCAGGAGTTGTTTTCCCGATGAGATGTTCGCCGATTTGTTCCCGACGGGTCGCGGTAGGCCGAGCGTGCCGGCGGATGTGACGGCTGTGGTGATCACGTTGCAGGCGTTGCACGGGTTGTCTGACAGCGAGACCGTGGATGCGGTCAGGTTTGATCTGCGGTGGAAGGCGGCCTGCGGGTTGGCCGTGACCGCGGGGGCGTTTCATGCCAGCACGTTGACATATTGGCGGCGGCGGTTGGCGCGCAAACCACCGTTTGCGCCTTCCACCTGTCGATTTATGATGACGGAATCGGCGGAGCCGATCCCCGGAGGGGCTCCGGACTGATCGGCCTCAGAGACCCGATCGAAGCGATCGGCGGCCAGTTGCATATCACGAGCCACCCTGGAAGCGGGACAGAGATTGAGATCGCCGTCCCACTCGACAGCGCATGAACCCGGACTCACGAGCACCAGAATCTTCGTCCAGCGACGGCAGAGAACTTCCTACGGGCGTTGGTGCATGCGCTGTTTGGTCGCTTCACTGGTCGAGGCGAGGGATTCGAAAACGTGCTTGCCCGGAACGCGCTGGCGGGTTGGCCCGGTGTCACAGTCTCATAAGGGTCGCCTTCGCCCTTAAATGGGTGTAGGCACTGTAGGGGGCGACTCCGGCCCTGCACGGAGGTGTCGGATGGAAATTGAACCAGTGCCGGAGGACCGGGACCAACCCCTGAGGGCCGAACCTCTGCACGAAAGCGACCACACGCGTGTGACTCGGGTCTTTCTGCCCGCGGGTACCGTCATCCGCAAGGAGCCGCTGGGACCCGACGCAGGGCGGCGCCTGCGGCATGAGCTGGCGATGCTGACGCGGCTACGCGGTGTCGCGGGGGCCGCTCAGTTGCTGGATGCGCCGCGGTTCCCGGGGTCGATCGTGGTTGCCGACGTTGGCGGCACGAGCCTGGCGCGCCGGGCGAAGCCGCTGGCGGTTGATGATCTGATCGCGCTGGCGGTGCAGTTGGCGAGTGCAGTGGCGAGCATGCACCAACGGGGGGTGATGCACCGAGACATCACTCCGGCGAACATCGTGGTGTCCGCCGACGGCGCCCCGTGTCTGGTGGACTTCGCGCTGGCGACATCTTTGGCTGAGATTGGTTCTGAGTTCACTCACCACAGCGAGATTGTGGGAACGCTGGCTTACCTGGCGCCCGAGCAGACCGGCCGTACCGGCCGGTCGGTGGATCAGCGTGCCGACCTGTACGCGTTGGGTGCGACTCTCTATGAGGTGGCCACGGGTGACCCGCCGTTCGGTTCCGGAGACCTATTGCGCCTCACCCATGACCATTTGGCGCGCGTACCGGTGCCCCCGGAGGAGGTGCGGCAGTCCGTTCCGGGGTCGTTGTCGGCCATCATCATGCATCTGTTGGAGAAGGAACCCGACCACCGCTACCAGACAGCGGAGGGCGTGCTCTACGACCTGCAGCGGTTGCAGGACGAGGAGGCGGATCGCGACGCGGCTCCGATTCGCATTGGCGTGCGTGACTTTCCGCTGCGGTTGCTGCCACCGTCGCGGCTGGTGGGCCGCGACAATGAGGCGGCGGCGTTGGCTTCGGCGTTCGAGGATGCGCTGGCAGGCCGCTGTCGTGGGGTGCTGGTCAGCGGCATGCCGGGGGTCGGTAAGACCGCGCTGGTCAATGAACTGCGTTCGGTGGTGACCGGCAGCAATGGCTGGTTTGTGGCCGGCAAGTTCGACCAGTACCGCCGCGATCTGGAGTTCGACGCGGTTTACCAGGCGTTTCGCGCTCTGGGTCGGCTGCTGCTGGCCGAGCCTGAGGATCAGCTTGCCCAGGCTCGCGCGCAGATCGTGAAGGCGCTCGGTGCGAACGCCGGTTTGGTGTGCGCGACATCGGACGAGTTCGCTGCGCTGCTGGGGCTGCCGCCGGATGCGGGGGATCCGCTGACCGCGCAGGTGCGGGCGCAGCGGGCGGCTGTGGAGGCGTTGCGAGCCGTTGCCTCACTGCAACGCCCGGTGGTGTTGTTCGCCGATGATCTGCAGTGGGCAGGGCGCGCCCCACTGGGCTTCATCGAGTTGGTGCTTGGCGAGGAGCCGGTCGAGGGCCTGTTGCTGGTGGGCGCCTTCCGCGACAGCGAGGTCGACGCAGCCCATCCGCTCGCGGCGCCACTGTCCCGGTGGCGGGACCAGGCGGAAGTGCGGCACCTGCAACTGGTCAACTTGCCCGCTCCGGGTCTGGTCACCATGGTGGCTGAGATGTTGCACGTGGAACCGGCGGCGGTGGCGAGCTTGGTCGAGGTGATCCACCCGCACACAGGCGGCAATCCGTACGAGACGGTGGAGTTGCTCAACGCGCTACGCAGCGAAGAGGTGTTGATTGCGACGGCTGCCGGGTGGCGGTGGGATGCCGCAGCGGCGCGCGCCCACCTGGGCCACTCCGAGGTCGCCGAGCTCGTAGGGGCGCGTATAGACGCGATGCCGCCGGCGGGTCGGCAGGCAGTAGAGGCAATGGCGTGTCTGGGCGGGCGAGCCGAAATGAGGTTGCTGCAGGCCGCGACCGGCGCCTCGACGGACGTGATGGAAAATCGGCTGGGGGCCGCGTTCGACCAAGGGGTGCTCGTGGTCGAGCCTGGGGTCCACCAGGCGGTGCGGTTTCGCCACGACCGCATCCGCGAGGCGGTCCTGAAGGGTCTGCACCCGCAGCGCCGACGCGCCTTGCAGCTGGCGTTGGCGCGGCGGCTAGCGGGCGTGCCGGAGCTTTTCGCGGTCGCCGTAGAGCAATATCTGCCGGTGATTGACGCGGTCGACGATGCCGTGGAGCGGCGCCAACTGGTGGGGTTGCTGCGCCGCGCCGCCGACCAGGCCGCGCTGACCGGAAGCCACGCCCGGGTGAGCGAGCTGCTGGCAGCGGCGCTGCGGCTCATCGAACCCAGTCAGACCAACACGCTGATCGAGGTCCGCACTGGCCGTCACGCAGCGCTGTTCTGTATGGGGTACTTAGATGAGGCCGACGAGGAGTATCGGGCGATCACTGGGCTAGGCACCACTGCCTTGAGCCATGCGGAGGCGACGTGCGTGCAGGTTCGCAGCCTCACCAATCGGATCCGCTTGGCGGAAGCGATCGGCCTGGGCGTGGAGTCGCTGGCTAAGCTCGGCATCACCGTCCCGGACGCGGACCGGCTCCCCACGGAGCTTGGCAACAAGTTCGACCATCTGTACCGGTGGCTGGACCACGAAGCCGCGGATGATCTGGCTCGGCCGGACATCACCGACCCGACGCTGATCGCCGCGACCCGTCTGATCAACGCGATCCTGCCTGCGACCTACTTCGCCGAGGACCTCGCCACGCACGGCTGGTTAAGCCTGGAGGCGCTGCGGATCTGGATCGAGCACGGCCCGGGCCGCACCCTGATCGGTCCGGCCAGCACCGGCGTCTTCACGGCGGTGGCCCTTGGCGGCGACTATTCTCGCGGATACCGGGCGATGCGGCGGATCCTGGCGCTTGGCGAAGCTCGCGGCTACGAGCCCGACACGTCGCAGGCGCGCTACCTGTTCGCTGTGCAGAGCTGCTGGTCGGAGCCGATCGAAGACAGCCTTCACGCGGCCCACCGCGCCCGCGAGGGTTTGATCGCGGGTGCGGACCTCACGTACGCCGGCTACACCTACCAGACGGCGGCGTCCTACCTGATGGACTGCGCTTCGTCGCTGAACGTCTATGCGGCCGAGGTGGAGGCGGGACTGGCCTTCGCGCGGAAGACCGGCGGCGAACAAACCGGCCAGTGGCTCGACAACTACCGATGGCTGGCTGATGTGTTGCGCGGCGAAAGGTCCGCTACAGCCGGTGAGGTGGTTCCAATCGACTCGTACGCCGGCAACCCGCTGGCGGTTCTCTACTCGCATACCACGCGCGCGGTCGTCGCCGCCGTGTTCGGCGATCAGGTTGGTTTGGCGCGCCACACCGCGTCGGCGATGCCGATGTTGCCGGTTGTCGCGGCGGGCGCGTATTCGATGGCGCCGGTACACGTGCTGCGCGGGCTAGCCCTCACAGAGCAGGTCCGCGCCACAAATGATGGCGAGCGCGACGATCTGCTGGCCGAGCTGGACGAGGTGACAAAGTGGCTGGCCGCCCGCGCAGCCGACGCGCCGGAGAACTTTCTGCATCTGGTGCGGCTGATCGAGGCCGAGCGGGCCTGGGCGATCGACGACTTCCGCGCCGCCACCTTGGCCTTCGACGGCGCCCGGCGCGAAGTCGCCGACCGGCAGCGGCCCTGGCATCGAGCCCTGATCACCGAACGCTCTGCTCGTTTCTGTCTCGCCCACGGCCTCGAACACGCCGGCTACGACCTGCTTGCCCAAGCCCGCCACGAGTACCTGGCCTGGGGCGCGACCGCGAAGGCCGACCAGCTGAGCTGGGCCTACCCGACCCTGCGATCCCAGCCCGACGCGACAGCCGAGCAGGGCGACCAGTCCGACGATTACGCACATCGCCGCTCGGCCGTCACGACCGGAACGATCGACCTACTGGCCATTCTGTCCGCGTCGCAAGCGCTGAGCTCCCAGACCAGCATCGAAAGCCTGCACGCCCGCGTGGTCGAAGTGCTGCGCACGATGACCGGGGCCACAGGCGTGTATCTGGTGCTGTGGAACGACGACAGACAAGGCTGGCTGATGCCCGCACCAGAAGGCGCCGTCGAGGTCGACACCGGGCACGAATGCGCGGTTCCGATGTCGGTGCTGCGCTACGCCCAACGGATGGGTGAGCCGCTGGTGGTAGGCGACGCCACCAGCGACGACCGCTTCGGCCGTGACCCCTACTTTGCCGATGTCGAGTGCTGTTCGCTGCTGGCCCTACCCATTCTGAACCGCGGCAAGTTGCAGGCGCTGCTGCTGCTGGAGAACCGCCTCATCCGCGGCGCGTTCTCCACCGAACGGCTCGACGCTCTCAAACTCATCGCCGGTCAACTGGCCGTCTCCCTCGACAACGCACAACTGTATGCCGAGCTCACCATGTCGCGCGCGCGGATCGTCGCCGCCGCCGACCAGGCGCGCCGGCGTATCGAGCGCGATCTGCACGACGGTGCCCAGCAAAACCTGGTCAGTCTCGCACTCGGGCTCCGGGCCGCCCAGGGCTCGGTGCCGCCCGGAGCCAATGAGCTCACTGCAGAGCTCGACGAGCTAGCGACCCAGGCGACCGCCGCTCTGGACGAGCTGCGCGAGCTGGCTCGTGGCATCCACCCGGCGGTCCTCGCCGAAGGCGGACTGTCCCCGGCGCTCGAAACCCTTGCCCAACGCTGCACCGTGCCCGTCGAGCTGGACGTGCGGGTCGAGCGGCGCCTGCACGAGCACATCGAGATCGCCGCGTACTACCTGGTGGCCGAGGCGCTGACCAACGTCGCCAAGCACGCGCACGCCTCCACGGTCCAAGTCAAGATCGACACGGGCGGCGGCGGTGACGGTGTACTGCGGGTCCGAGTGAGTGACGACGGATGCGGCGGCACCCACCTCGTGGGCGGATCCGGCTTGGTCGGGCTCAAGGACAGGGTCGACGCACTCGCCGGTAGTTTCTGGGTGCAGACGGCCCCCGGAGCTGGCACCACTGTGTGCGCCGATTTCCCGTTGGGACCGGCCCGCATGCCTACACCTGCCCGAGCCGACACCGTGCCAATTCCCGACGTCAGGTGATGACGGTAGCGCAACTCGGGCAGGCGTTCCGGGCGGCGGAGCCTTCCCGCGGCGACCTCTCGAGCACAAGACGATCCGCGACCCTCGGGCGCCTGGCACCGGAAGTCAAGCACCGCAATGGGAAATCGTGGTGTCGTGGGCGACGGCCGTAACGCGACGGCCACCCTTATGCGGGCAACGCGTCGACGATACGGCCGACAACCTGCCGACTAAGCAGCATCCCGAGGTGGCCGACACCCCTGATCGTTATCGCCTCGACTTCGGCGTGGGCCGGTATCGACCGAAGGCCGGGCACGACCACGTCGAGTGTGGCCGCAAATGCCAGCCAGCGAACGCCGTCGGGTATCGGCGCGGAGGCGAGTCGGCGCAATAATGGCGAATTCTCCCGCAGCGCCGGGACAATCGCGCCGAATGGCAGCAACTTCGCCCAAGGCGAGCCTCCGAATGGTGACCCGAGGGTGACGACCGTGTCGATCAACCCGGCGAGGCGACCGCCCGCGATGGCCTGCGCTATGACGACCCCACCCAGGCTGTGTCCAACGAGATGCACCTTCTCCGCACCGGTTTGAGACAACTTCCGCTTTACCTCGAGAACGAGCCGATCGGCGAGCTGTTCCACCGAGGCTCCGAACGGTGGATAGGTGATCGCGTCGACGGTGAGGCCTCGAGCACTTAGGTTTTCAGCGATCACAGACCAGCTTGACTTTCCGCCCCCGAAGCCGTGTACCAGCAGCACCGGGCGCGCCTTGGGTGCGGCGTCCGTTTGGGCGGGCGGCAGCAGAGCGCGTCCAGGGTCGGAGCCGCCGATCAAATGGAGCGGCAGCATCGCCGCAACTGCGACCATCATCGCCGTTCGCGTGCTTGCACCAGCGCCACACCACTGATCGTCCTGACCGCCGTGCGGGCACCCCCGATCGCGCTGACACGCGTTTTTGCATCTCCTCGCCTCTGCGCACTGCAGACCTGCGCGGATTGGCGACCTCTCGTGTTCTGCGCTTGCAACATCTCTCACTCCTTCGAGCGACGCCTACCCCTTAAGAATCGCGTTCGGCCAGTCGCGCACCTTCGAGGTCAGCCACCATTTCGTGTTCCGGCCCGCCGGTGTGGCGCGCTACCGGCTAGCCGTACGCGGCAGCGCCTGTCCGCCCCACCCGGACGACGTGACCTAGACGTGGGGCCAGCGGAAACCAGGCCCGATCAGCTCCACGCGGCCAGCGCGACGCGCCGCAGCTGGGTCAAACGACAACGGCGAGAGGCGGATTCAAGTTCGTCGGTGCGGCCGGGCAGATCGAGCACCAACCCGATCGCAGCACCCTCATCGCGATTGCGAGCAACCCGGACAACATCATCGCGGAACTCCCTCGGGTACGGCCTAGCCAGAGTGACATCCTTCCAGCCAGCCCATCAGGGATAAGCGGTCATCCAGCGCAGTAGTCCGCCACGCAAGGCGTATTTCATTGGCCACCTTCGGGTGCTGGCACAGCCCTACATGCCGCGCCGGCAGGGTTGGCTTCATCGGCCAGTTTTCGCACCGCATCCGCTAGGGTCGCCACGGTGATGGGCTCGATGATGTGGGGTCCGGACCTGCGACCGCCATCGGTACTTTGGTGATGCGACCAGACTCCGCTGTAGTACTTGGCGCTTGGGCCGATCACGGCGAGGGGTTTGTCATGCAGTGAGCTTCCATTCCACGACCCGGTGAGCCACTCAATTGCGTTGTGCAGCATCGCGGGTATGCGTCCGCGGTAGTGGGTCAATACCAGCGCCGCCTGCGCGTCGGCAGCCGCAGCGCGCAGTGCGACCACACAATCGGGGGTTCGTTGGGTCGGCACGGTTTGGCTATAGGGCGGCAGCTCGGCCAGGCCGTCGAACACGTTGAGCCTTATTCCATCCCGTGGACTTTGTGCTGCGAGTTTGATCAGTTGGGGACCGAGGGTCCTGGCCCGGCTTCCAACGATCACCAGGACATTGATGCCCGACACAGCGCTGATTCTGGCCGAAGCGGGGCGGGGTTCGTTCGGGGTCGGTGCGCAGGGCGCATGCCGAGGCTGGGTGGTTGCAGTCATGTGACCTCATCTGGATGGGATTTCTTGTAGTCCGTGGAGGCGGCATCGCGTTCTCTTGGACGTTTCGATCGTCTGACGAGTGACCGATCGTGTCGACGTTGACGTGCACAACGCTGCCCAGCCTTTGGTGTCGGTGCACACAAGGTTGCCCGGGCGCCGCCGCTTCGCGACTGCGCTCACATTGTCAACTCGTCAAGAGCCGCATCGCTTCGAGTTGGTGGTTGTTGAGCAGATGCGCTTCGTCGACGACCAGCACGGGTATGCGCCCTCCCTCGCAGGTTTAGGTCGCCAGCGCCGAGACTGTTCGTCACCACCACCAGTGGCCTGCCCCTACTAGGGGCCTTCACCGAGGCGGCAAGACACCGGCCGACGGCATTCGTCGTTGCTGGTCGCACGGCACGTGGCTGCGCAACCCCAGCAATGACGAATGCCGCTGTGGACGGGCCGGTTCGGCGTGCCGGCGCCCGCCGGGGGGCGGGCAAGGGCGCCGCCGCGATCAGGAACTGAGCGCGACTGCCGCGGCTCGCGCATACATGGCGTCGAGCGCTGCGTACTCGGCTTCCTCGACCGCCGCCTCGGCGAAATCGATGGCATCCAGTGCGTAGCCCTCGGCCATGTCAGCGTCCCAACCGGCCTCCTTCGCCTCGTGTCGCGCCTTCTTCTCCTTGATGTCTCCCCTTACCTTCGCGACGTGGGCCTGCCACTTGGCACGCATCTCGTCCCACTGTGACGAGGTTTTGTCGTGGGCGGCGTGTGCCTTCTCTTTGAACTGGTCGGCAGCCGCAGTCGCCTTGTCTCGCGCTCGGTCGACCTCCGTCTCGAGCTCAGCTTTGGTCCGCTGATTGGCGGCCTTCAGCTGGTCCGTTGCCGCTTCCGCTTTGTCGGAGATCTTCTGGAATTTCGCGCTGAAATCCGTTTGTGCCATTGGGAACTCCTTGCATCGTCTGAGGCGGTCGCTCCGCCCACCGCGTCGATTCTGGGTGCCCGGTGGTTGCCGGTCATTCCGGTATGCAGGAAGGTCTGCATTGCAGTGAGCCCCCATCGGGGTTTCGGGTGTGCCGTCACGACATCTGGGCGGTACCGGGCAATCCTGGTGCGATGGCTAAGGCCGCCGAGCGGACCACCCTGACGCCGTGAAAAATCAATCGACCAATCTAACGTTTGGAGCAGAGATGACCAGTATTCGCCAGGCCCCGGCAAAAACATCGGGGCTATTTCATGGCGCCCTCGAGAACATCGTATCGAAAACGAAGTATTGGTGGCTGCTTCTGGTCACCGGCGTGGCGTGGGTCGTAGTTGGAATCTTCATCCTGCGCTTCGACTACACCACGGTTGAGGCGGTATCCATACTCTTCGGTGTCTTCTGCCTCGTCGCGGCAGCCAACGAGATGATGGTCGCATCGGTGTCGTCGTCGGGATGGCGCGTATTCCGCGGGCTACTTGCGGCGCTGTTCGTCGTCGTCGGCATCATCGCTTTCTACAACCCGGGGGACACCTTCGTCAGTTTGGCATTCCTGATGAGTTTCTACTTCGTCTTCCGCGGGGTGTACGACATCGCAATGTCATTCGCCGCGAGCATGATCCAGGGCTGGTGGGTGCTGCTGATCGTTGGGGTGCTAGAAATCGCGCTCGGTTTCTGGGCTGCCGGTTCTTGGAAGGCGTCCGTCGTCCTACTGGTGGCTTGGGTCGCCGCGGGAGCCATCGTGTACGGGGTGGCCCAGATCGCCGCGGCGTTCCTCGTAAGGAATGCCGGCCGTGAGGTGGCCAGTATCGCCGACGGGAAGCCGACGCGCATAACACAGGCGGCCTGATTCGACATGGCTGGGCCGGGCGGCGAACACAGTTCGCCGCCCGGTCGCTATGGGCGAAGAAGCGAAACCGGGTTTGCTACTGCGTCCAACGCACCAGATCACGTGGTCACCCGCCCGACGATCATTCCGGAATGTCACCCATATTGAACACCGGTCCCTATGGCGGCCCCGGCCAGCTGACTGCGCTCGTAAACAGCTGAAATCTGTCCCCCTGCACGGCACCTGGGTTCCGGGTGCCGTGCAGGGGGACGTATGTCACGGTGACTCAGGCCCTCACCTACCCGGACGCGGTCGGCTGCAATCCCCCAAGCCGGTAGCAGAATACCGGCTGGCTGGGGTGCGTCGCGGCGGCCTACCCTGAAACAGTGATGGCATGCTTTTAGGGGTGATGCCATGCGCTGTCTAATTGTTGACGACAGCCCAGCTTTCATCGAGGCCGCGCGGAGACTGCTTGAGCGTCAGGGCATCACGGTCGTCGGCGTGGCGTCGACCAGCGCCGAGGCGCTGCAACACTACGAGGAACTCCGGCCGGACGTCACCCTGGTCGATGTGTATCTCGGCGCAGAGAGCGGCTTCGAGCTCGCGGAACAACTCCACCGGTCAGGATGGCCGACACCGCCACCGGTGATACTGATCTCCACTCATTCCGAGAACGACTTCGGCAAAATGATCGAGCGCAGCCCGGCTGTGGGGTTCCTGGCCAAGTCCGCGTTATCGAAGGGAGCGATCCGCGATCTCCTTCGCGGCGGGGATGACGGTGATGCCGCCCCTCCGGTCAGCGAGCCTTCAGAAAGGTGATCACGGCGAGCACGCGCCGGGAAACGTCGTCGGTCTCCGCGAGGTTCAGCTTGATGAGGATGCTGCGCACATGCTTTTCAACGGTGCCCCCGGTGACCCACAGCTCTCGGGCGATTGCGCCGTTGGATCGTCCCTCGGCCATCAGGGCCAGCACCTCTCGCTCCCGCGCGCTGAGCACCGACAGCGGGTCGTTTTGCCGGCGCCGCGACACCAACTCGGCCACTAGCGTGGGGTCCACCACCGAACCCCCCTTGGCAATCCGGTCGAGCGCATCGATGAACTCCGCCACATCGATGACCCGGCTTTTTAGCAGATAGCCGACACTGTGCCCACTGGCAAGTAGCTCCATCGCGTGCACGACGTCGACGTGCGCCGATAAAACCAGGATGCCGATCTCCGGGAACTCCTCCCGGATTACCCGGGCCGCATCCAACCCCTCGGTGGTATGGGTGGGCGGCATCCGTATGTCGGCGACCACCAGTTCGGGCTCCTTGTCACGCACCACCGCAACAAGCTGCGCCCCATCAGCGACCTGCCCGACCACCTCGAAACCGGAGCGCTCCAACAGGCTGGACAAACCCTCCCGGAGCAGGACCTCATCCTCGGCCACCACCACCCGTGCCGACGTCACAGCCGCGCCATCTTCAGCAAGAAGTCCATTCTTCGCCTGACTCCAAATCTGCCCAACGCATTTTTCGCGGGCGACACAAGTCACTCGCTTTGATCATCTTCGAACGACCGGACAACAACCGCTACCGATCCGGCGGATCCGGGGTTGTCCGATCAACGCTGGATTCGGCCAATTCCGGCTGGCAGGCATCCCGGAAAGGCGCATTTTCAGCCTTCCGGGAAGACCAGTTGCCACTTTCAGCACCGAAACTACATCGGCAGCCCGGCGGCCCGGTCCTCATGCGCTATCGAGTGGGACGGCGATCTCAATCGCTGTCCCACTTCCAGGGTGGCTCGTAGTATGCAACTGGCCGCCGATCGCTTCGATCCGGTCTCTGAGGCCGATCAGTCCGGAACCTCTACGGGGGTCGGCTCCGCCGATTCCGTCATCACAAATCGACAGGTGGAAGGCGCAAACGGTGGTTTGCGCGCGCACGGTGACCTGGGAGGCGTGGGCGTGCTTGGCGGCGTTGGTCAGCGCCTCGGCCACCGCGTAGTACGCGGCGACCTCGACGGGGTCGGACAACGGCCGGTTGATCGCGACGTCGAGGTCGACCGGAACCGCAGAACGCAGCGCCAGCGTATCCAGCGCCGGTGCGAGTCCGCCCTGCGACAGGATCGCCGGATGAATTCCGCGGGAGATTTCCTGCAGCTCGCTTGAGACCCCGATCAACTCCGATATGGCCTCCGACAGTTCGCTTTTGAGGTCGGACTGTTCGGGTAACACCGCGGCCTCGGCGGCGCGAAGTTTCAGCCCCAGAGCGATCAGCCGCTGTTGGGCGCCGTCGTGAAGATCGCGTTCCAGGCGGCGCCGGGCGTCATCGGCGGCCGCCACCATCCGCGCGCGCGAGGCGACCAACTCCGCCCGGGTCGCGGTGGCGGCGATCGCCGTGGCGACCAGCTCGGCGAAGTCGGCGATGCGTTCCTCGGTGTCGGGAGGCAGCGGCTCAGCTCGCGACGAGCCCACGACCGCCAATCCCCACAGGTCCCCCCCGACCACGATGGGCGACCCCACCCGCGAACGCAGCCCCAGCTCACGGTTGCGGGCCGCGAGAGAACCGGCGGCGTCCTCGTAGCTGTCCATCCGGGCAGTGCGCCCGGTTTGTAAAACCCTCGCCGCAATGTTGTCGCCCTCCAGGGTGAGGCACTCGCCGACGGGCGGACGGCCACACCCTGGGAGGGTGTAGGACGCCATCACAATCGTCGCATCGTTGCCTTCATACCGCACGACCTCAGACTCCTGTACATCCAGGCAGCGGGCCATCTCCTCGGCCACCGCCGAAAACACCTCCGACGGGTCGAACTCGCGCGCGACCAAGGTCGCCACCCGCCGCAACGCCGCCTGCTGCGCCGCCAGCACACCCAGCCTGTCGCGGCTGGCCTGTAGTTCGGCGCGGGCGGCGGCGTTGGCGATCGCCGTCGCAACCAGATCGGCGAAGTCGCTCATGCGCGTCTCGGTGTCCGACGGCATGGGATCGCCAACCGAGCCGGCGGTGGCCGCGCCCCACACCCGGGAGCGGACGAGGATCGGGACCGCGACGATGGACTGCACGCCCAGCTCACGCATTTGTTCGGCGCCAGCACCGGTGGCATCCTTGTGGTTGTCCATCCTGGCCGCACGACCGGTGCGGATCACTCTGGTGTGGACGTTGTCACCCTCCAAGGGGAAGCGCTTCCCTAGGGGCACCATGTCTTTGACTTCAGGCGGGACCGGTGCGACGGCCACCATGGCGACGGTGTCGTCTTCGTAGCGAGATACTGCCGCGCCCGCCACCTTCAGGCATTGGCCCATTTCCTCGGCCACCGCGTCCAGCACGTCTGACGGGCTGGCGCCCTCCGCGACCAGGGTTGCCACCCGCCGCAACGCCGCCTGCTGCTCAGCTAGCGCGTTCAGCCGGTCGCGGCTGGCCTCAAGCATGACCTGGGCCTGATGCAACTGATCCTGCTCACGGCGACGGTCGGTCACGTCGCGGCCGGCGGCGTAAAGCACGCCCCGATGCGACGTGACGCTCCACTCGATCCAGCGCCGCGAGCCGTCGCGGCAGATGATCCGATTCTCATACCGCGCCGGCCTATCACGGCTGGGGCCGTCGAGCACCGCGCGCACGTGGTCTCTATCCGCGGGATCGACAATGTCGAGGTAGTGTCGGGACGCCAAGTCCTCGATCGTGTAACCAAGGGTGCGCTCGAAGGCGGGATTGACCATGATCAACCGGTCGGCGCCCGTGATGCACAACACGTCAGATGACAGATTGAAAAACTCGTCCAACGCCTGACGGCTCTGGATCAGCTCCGTGCTGATGCGCTCGCGGTCACGCACGGCGGCAAGGAGTGCCTCTAGGGAGGGCGCTACCCGCTGCCGCAGACGTTGCTGAATCACCGTGGGCAGATCGGCCGGAACCACCAGCGTGCCGAGCACCGTGGCGCCGTCACGCAACGGGATCGCCGAGCGGCGCTCGTCCCCGGCGACCTCATCCAGCTCGAGCGCGACAAATGACAACGTCAGCGCCTCCGCCAAGCATTCACCCGCGCGATCCGACGCCGATCGCAGATCGACGGCACGCAACATCACCCGAGCCAACTCGGCTGCCAGATCGGCCTCGCGGCGCCGATCGGCCAGGACCGCGCGCGCTGCCGCGACGCCCACGACGAAGTTGGCTACCAACGCGACACCCATGAACACGGCGATAGCCGCACCGATGGGATCCCGCGGATCGACTTGCTTGAGAAGAATGACCAAGACGGTCTCGGCAACAAGAAAGACCACAGCTAGGACAACGACCAGCCCAAACGCCGGCGCCGCCGCGGGCCTCACCACCCACGGCAGGCGTGCCCTGACCCGCGGGACCGTGTTATCGGCGGATGCCAACCTGTTCGGCATCCGCGACCGCGTGGGCGGCATCCTGTCAGTATGTACCTTTCGCAGGTTGAGACAAGACGCAGCTTGAGACAGAAAAGACAATCAGCGTGAACTGGGATAGTCCAGGATTCGTGTCGACAAAAGGCTCCCGAACGGGTTGGTCTCGTCTAATTTTGCAAGATGGCCAAGATGGCATTGAGGATCGCCGAAGCCCCGCACAACGGCCGCCCCTCCCCTGGGCTGAACGGCTGATGACACAACCGCACCCGCCCAGCACATCACGCGCGAGTAAGGCGACGTCCGGGCTGGGCGATGTCACGGCAGCGGTGGCCGGCGGGGTGGTTGGCGCTGCAGTGAAGGGCGCGATCGGCGGTATTCAGGGAAGCGCCAACGGAATCCGCGACGGCTGGAGTAAAGGTAGTCGGTCGGTGGCAGGCCGGCCGGGTCGGGCCTGGGTCCAGGGTGTCATCGGTGGTGTTCGCGGAGTCGCCCTCGGAATCCGCGACGGCTGGAGTACAGGCAGTCGGTCCCGCCGGCTGCCGCGTTGACGTTGGCATCGCTTGGGAAACCACGCCAACTGATTGGGGCGGGCCCGATTATGTGGTGGCGCGCCGTCGAAGCTGCAGCGGCCGCCGCGCGATCGTGTCAAAACGGCATACACGGTGCCCGACATTTGGCGCAACAGTTCGCAACCCCTCGGCGCCCATCAGGTCCAATATCCAATTCTGACCGCAATGGACCCACGCAGTGAACCATCCTGGGATTCCACATCTGGGCAGGTTCAGCAAAGTGCACCGCTAGACCGACAGCTGTACCGTCGGCGGGTGTAAATAGACGGACCCCGGAGGGGCTGTCGAGATGAGCGATGACACGGCCTACTACCGGGCTGATGTGCAGGGCCTTAATCCCGGAGACGCCGCAACTCGTACGCTAGACCCGCGCGATAACAAGGAATACACGTACGCGACAACCCGGCTTGACATAGCGCGCTCGATCGCCGCAAGACATGCTGATTTCTCTGTTTACCGCGTCACACTCGACGGGCCCATCGAAGCAGACCCCGACGCTGCCGAGGACAACATTGGTGAATTGTTCGTCAGGTCTCCGTGGGGCGCGGTCGTGGATGTCGTCGAAGGGAAAGAAACATAACTCCCTAACAGCGGCACGACTCCGTCGAAACAAATCAGACATTTCTGAATACCGGCATTAAAGCGACGACGTCAGATATACATCCGCGGAGGGCAATCCGTGGGGGACAACGCGGGGCGTCGAAAGTCGAAACTGGTCCTCCGTCAATAAATCTGTCGTACCCAACACGACTTGATGGTCCCCCAGCACCGCGCAGAAGATGACTCAGGTATTGCCGTGGTGGGGCGCGGGAGACATCCTACTGGGCTAATGAGGCCGGCCTCGGACCGTCGAGCGGTGGCCGGGTTGGTCGGTTAGGTTGCGGTCATGCGTGAGTCGCGTGGGCGGTCCGACGCCGGCCCAGGTGCTCTGTCGCTTCAGTGCGAAAGCGGCGGCGGTGGTTCACCGACGAGGTGACGGCACCTCGGGTTGCGGAGCAGTCTGGTGCATGACGGCCGGGTGGCCGTGGGAGGTGTGCGATGGCGACGCGGCTGGTGACGACGGGCGAGTTTCTGGCGGGGCATGTGAGCCTGGATATCGAATGCCTGGACCGGATTTACCTGAACGGGTATGTGCCCAACCTGCAGGTCGGCGGGCAGGTGGTGCAGTTCTTGGCGGCGCGGGGATTCCCGATCCCCTCACCGGCGGTAGTCAACCGCAACGGGGAACGATTTCGGGAGGCGGTGCGCCTGTTCGCCGATGACAATCACATTCCGGTGGTGCGTTTCGCCAAGGGTGACCGCAAGATCGCGGTGATGAGCAAACACCTCGCCAGGCAGGAGCTGAGCGGTAGGTCCGGGGTGGCAGCGATCGGGGTGGCCCAAGAGTTCCAGCGAGTCGCCACCTGCACCACCAAGCCGGCCCGCAACGGTGGGGCGCCGCACTTCGGGTGGGATCGGGCCGACCGGCGCGTGTCGTGTTTTTACTTCTACCTCTGGGATGAGGACTTCGGGCCGGCGTTCATCAAGATCTGCACCTACTTCCCGTACCCGATCAAGGTGTGGCTCAACGGCCACGAATGGGCCAAACGGCAGGCCGCCAACGCCGGGATCGGGTTTAGGCCGCTGGCCAACGGCTTCGCTACCTGTGCCGATCCCGCTGCGCTGCAGGCGATCTGCGACCGGCTTGGCCCCGGCACCATCGGGGTGTTCTTCGAACGGTGGATGTCACGGCTGCCGTTGCCGCTGGGCCCGGCGGATCGGGCTGCGGGGTATTGGTGGGAACTGTCGATGCGCCAGATCGAGGTATCGCGGACTCTGGTGTTCGACCGGCCCCGTAACGGGCGGATGTTCTTCGAGGCGCTGGTAGCCGACAATCTTGACCTGGGCCGCCCCGAACAAGTGGAACTGATCTTCGGCCGGGCCATCCGGTCGACGACGACCGGCGTCTTTGCTACCCGGGTCGTCACTCGCGGCGTCGATGTCACCATCAACGCCGGCTACAAGCACTCCCGTGTCAAGGAGTACTTCAAAGAAGGGCGGGCGTTGCGGATCGAGACCGTGATCAACGACCCCACCGATCTTGGTGTGCTGCGGCGACTACCCCATCTCGACGAATTGCAGGCAAAAGCCCGTGACGTCAACCGCCGATTGTTGGACCATGAACATGTCGGCCAGGGTTGCGTCCTTGCGAGTCCAGCCTTTGAGCGGATCGCGCGACCGTCCGCCGTGGACGGCCGGAGGGCCCCAGCCTTGCGGTTCGGCGACCCACGGGTCATGGCCCTGGCCGGCGCCTTGGCTGTCACGTCGAACCTGATCGGCGGGTTCAGCAACAAAACGCTGCGACCGCTCATCGCCGCGCAACTCAATGACCAGCCCTACGGACAGGGCCGCTGCAGCTACGATCTGCGCCGACTCCGCCTCAAAGGCCTGATCGTGCGGCTTGAACACTCCAACACCTACGTCCTCACCGACGACGGGCAGCGGTTCGCGATCTTCTACACCAAACTCCACAACCGCCTGCTGCGCCCGCTGCTGGCCGCAAACGCGCCACCCGCCCCGCTACCGCTACGCCAGGCGTTACGAACCATCGACCGACACGTCGACGAATACCTCCACGACGCACGCATCCCCGCACAAAACTCGGCTCACCTGTCAACGGCATAGTGACCAAGGGTCTCTAG
>NZ_DATJYB010000271.1:0-3877 GCF_035499775.1 Mycobacterium sp.
GCCTGAGCACTCACTGGTGCACATGCGCCCGCTGTCCGTCGCGGTCGAAGATCATGATCAGCTCGGCCGGGCCGTCCAGCGCGGTGATCGCGTGCGGGACCATCGTCGCGAACTCCGCTGCCTCTCCCGCGTCGACGTCGATCTGCCGCTCACCCAGCCATAGCCGCGCGCGCCCCTCTAGCACCAGGAACCAGTCGTGACCCGGGTGCACCCGCTGGTCGGGCGGTGTGTCGGATGCCTCGAAGCGCATCTTCATCGCGACCGTGCGCCCGTCTGGACGGCTCAGCGGCCACGTCGTCCGCGCGCCGCTGCTGTGCGCGACCGGACGGATGACGACGTCATCGTCGGTGGGCACCCCGAAGAGCACATCGAGGCTCACCTGAAGGGCGTTGGCCAGTGGCACGAGCACGTCCAGGCTCAGGGTGCGCTTGCCGGTCTCGACCCGGCTGATGGTCGACGGGCTGAGGTTGGTGCGCTCAGCCAACTCGTCGAGCGAATATCCCAGCGTGGTGCGCATGCTCCGCAGGCGCGACCGCACCAACGCTTCGACATCGGCGGCTCCGCTCACCTGGCCATCCTGACACACGTCTTGCGACTTCCGCAAAAGCCCTTGCTAAAAGCGCCTGACGCCGTAGAGTCGAACTCATGAGCGAGCAACCCGCGCAAGGCCAGCACTCAGCCCTTCCCAAGCACCCAGAGCGCGGCGGCCCTGTCCAGTACCCCACCTTGGAGCGCCACTGCGACGTCGCCGTGATCGGTGGCTCGGCCGCCGGTCTCGCCGCTGCGCTGCAGCTTGCCCGACAGCGGCGCAGCGTCATCGTGGTCGACGACGACACCCCCCGCAATGCCCCGGCCCCGCACATGCACGGCTACCTGGGACGCGAGGGCACGGCTCCCGGAGAGCTGACGAGGATCGGGCGCGCGGAGGTGCGCAGCTACGGCGGGGAGGTACTCACCGGCCGGGTCACGGGGGTGCGCCGTCGCGACGACGGCAGGTTCGGGCTCGACCTCACCGGCGGCCACACGCTGGTCGCCCGCCGGGTCCTCGCCGCGACCGGCCTGACCGACCAGCTCCCTGCGATCGATGGCGTCGCCGAACAGTGGGGGCACGGCGTGATCCACTGCCCGTTCTGCCACGGCTTCGAGGTCCGCCACCAGCGCCTGGTGCAGATCGTCACCCACCCTCTGAACCTCCACCCGACCCCCCTGTTCCGGCATCTGACCGACCGGCTGACCGTCGTACTGCACGATCGGACCGGACTCGATAAGGGGGTCGTCGACGCCCTCGCCGCCTCCGGCGTCGTCGTCGAACACAACGAGGTCAGCCGAATCCTCACCGGGCCGGACGGCGAGGTGTCCGGTGTCGAACTCGGCGACGGTCGCCTCCTCGACGCCGACGCCGTCGTGGTTGGGTCGCGATTCCGAGCCCGCGCTGACGTGCTGGCCGGGGTCGGGCTCACCACCACCCCGCACCCCACCGGTGCCGGCGACGCCCTCGCGGTCGACCCGCGCGGCGAGACCATCGTGTCCGGGGTCTATGCGGCCGGCAACGTCACCGACCCGAGCCTGCAAGTGCTGCCCTCGGCCGCCCAAGGCAGCCAGGTCGGCGCCATGATCGCCGTCAGCCTCGCCGAGGAGGACCTGCGCAACGCCGCTCGGCTCTCCGGCGAAGAAGCCGACTGGGACCACCGTTACAGCGGTATAGAGCGAGCATGGAGCAGCAACCCCAACGGCACGCTCGTCCACGAGATCACCGACCTGGCACCGGGCCGGGCACTCGATGTCGGAGCCGGCGAGGGCGCCGACGCCCTCTGGCTGGCCGAACACGGGTGGAAGGTCACCGCCACCGACATCTCCGGCAACGCGCTCGCCCGGGTGCGCGCCGAAGCCGTTCGACGCGGACTCGCCGTCGATCTCCTACGCAGTGACGCCAACGATCCCGCACCCTTCGGCACCGAGACTTTCGATCTGGTCTCGCTGCAGTACGGCTCCTTCAAGCGCACGCCCGACCAGCGCGGGCTGCGCAGTCTGCTCGATGCCGTCGCTCCCGGCGGCACGCTCCTGGTCGTGCACCACGACCTCACCCCATTCAGCGAGCCATTCGACGTGGCGACCCAGACCCGGATGTATGACCCCGAGGCGTTCGTCGGCGTCAACGAGGTAGCCGTCGCCCTCACCGCGGACCCTGAAACCTGGCACATCGAGGTCCACGAAACCCGGCCACGGCCCCCAGGTGCGGCCAGCACCCACCACGTCGACGACGTCGTGCTGCGCGCAACGCGACGAGCGATCTGATCGCGCCGCCCGATCTCTCCAAATACCCAGCGGTATTGCGGAAACCGGTCCATGACGCGCTACCGATGAGGTTCACCTGACGCACCCTGCGCGGGGCGCCGCGGCACATGGCCTGATACTTACTCGGGCATCACTCTGGTCGCTGCTGGGCGCCGACGACCGCAATGCAAGCGTTCAAGGTCGTTGATGCCTGGAGTGGCACAACCCCGGCGCTGGAGTTCCTCGCCAGCCCGCGCGGCACCCTGTGGGTGCCGAGAAGCTCATCCACGTCACGCGACCAGGCGGTATTCGTTGATCAGGCCACCGACGCGAGCCTGTCTTCGGATCCGGTACTGTCCGAGATCGATCGGTTCGGGTAGCGGTTTCAGCGGCGCAGCGCCGTTCAGCGACCTGTGAGGCCGGTGCTGATTCTGGTAAAGTGGTGAGTCTCGTACTCGCGCAGGATTCGCCGCAGATGGCCCTGGTTCCAGATGAGGGTGCGGTCCAGCAGTTCGCGTCGGCATCCCCCGATCCAGCGTTCGGCGATAGCGTTCATGCGAGGCGTCCGGACGTTGCAGAGCACGGTCCGGATCCCGGCGTCGGCGAGGACCGCGTCGAACGCGGCGGTGAAGTTCGAGCCGCGGTCGCGGATCATGAACTTGGCCCGCTGCGCCTCATCGCCGAGGTCCATCAGGAGGTTGCGGGCCTGCTGAGCGGTCCATTCTCCGGTGGGATGCAGGGTGATGCCGAGGATGCGGATGCGCCGGGTGGCGTGCTCGATCACGGCCAGGACATTAGCCTGGGTGCCATCGAGCAGGCCGGCCGTGAAGAAGTCGCAGGCCAGGATGGCCTCGGCCTGGGGAGCGCAGGAACTGCGACCAGGGCGGCCCAGTTCGGCGCGGTGCGGGGTTGATCCCGGCCTTCTTCAGAATTTCCCACACCGTCGACGCCGCTACCTTCACTCCCAGGCCGGCCAGCTCGCCATGGATCCGACGGTAGCCCCAGCTGGGGTTCTCACGGGCCAGCCGGAGGACCAGGGCCCTGATGTTCCGGCGGGTCGCTGGCCGGCCGGTCTTACCGCGTATGGACCTGGCGGCCCAGCGGCGGTGGATGATGTTGCGGTGCCAGCGCAGGATCGTGTCCGGGGTGACCAGTAGCCGCAAGCCCTGGCGCCGCGCGTTGGGTATCACACTGAGCAGGGCCGCGAGCAGGGCCCGGTCCGCCCAGGTCACGTTCGGGCGGCCGGGCTGCCGCCGTTGCAGCACGGCGAGCTGGTGGCGCAGGATCAAGATCTCTGCGGTCTTCCACGCCTCCTTGCGTCGGGACAGCCGCAGCCATGCGGTGGCCCGCGTGATTAGGAGGAAGATGAACCGCAGGCACATGATCGGTGATCATCACGGCCGGACGGCTGGAAGAGCAACTCTGCTGCTCAGAGCCATGGACGAGATTCTCGGCACGCACAGGGCCGCGGTGAGCGGGCTTCCGGTGCCCTCGATCCCGCAGACCTCCGCCCCGCGGCGGAAGTCGATCAGCGCCGTCAGGGACGGGCAGCGGCCCGCCGCAGCACTGCTTTGCGGGTCTCGGTGGCCACCACGACCGACAG
>NZ_DATJYB010000272.1:0-12738 GCF_035499775.1 Mycobacterium sp.
ACCGACGAGCAGACGGGCCAGGCCATCTGCGCGTTCGTGATCCTAAAATCGGTGCGTCCGGTAAGCCGCATGACCATATGGTCGAGGACCTGCGCGCCGAGGTGGCCCGGGAGATATCTCCGATCGCCAAACCGCGCGAGATCCACGTGGTGCCCGAGCTGCCGAAGACCCGTAGCGGCAAGATCATGCGGCGGTTGTTGCGGGACGTCGTCGAAGGCCGTGAACTCGGCGACACGTCGACGTTGCTCGATCCCGGTGTCTTCGAGGCGATTCGGGCCAGCAAGGCCGAGGTCTGATCGGCACTGCCCGAAAGATCCTTCCGCACTTAGTCTTTGGAAGGCCGCACCCTGCCGCCGGGTTACAATCTTGCCGTGACAATCCGCGTCGCCGACCTTGAGCCGTCACCCGATGCTTTCGCGGCGATAATGGCGACCGGGATCTTGTCGATCGCTGCAGGCAAACACCATTACCTGGCAATCAGCGAAGCTCTGGGCATTATCGCGGCGATCGGCCTATTGGTTCTCGTCGGCCTGGCGTTTCTGACCGGGGCAGCTAAGCGCTGGGAGCTAAAGGATCCCGATGTCACCTTGCGGCTGTTCACGTTTGTCGCTGCGTGCGCGGTGCTGGACAGCAAGCTGACGTCCCCGCTCGTGGTGGTGCTGCTACTCGGTGCGGTCGCGTTGGTAGCCTGGCTGGCGCTCGTGACCCTCACCGCGCGCGCCATGTCGACGCGGCCGTGGGGCGTGCTGCGGGACGGGGCGCATGGCGCCTGGGAGCTCGCTAGCGTCGGCACCTCCGGTCTGGCGATCGTGGCCACCAAGATCGGCCAACACACCGGCGAGCGATGGTGGCTCGGGCTCGCTGTCCCGGTCTGGGCTGCGGCGCTCTGTATCTACCTGTTGATGACGTGGCTGATCCTGTGGCGGGCGGTCGCCGAGCGTCAGGACCTTGACGGTTTCGAGCCCGATTCCTGGATTCTGATGGGCGGCTTGGCAATTGCGACGCTGGCCGGTGACAACATCCACAGCCTGGCTCCCGCATGGCTCAGCGGGCCGGTCCGCACGGTCACCATCGTGACTTGGGTGGCCGCCACGCTGTGGATACCGCCGCTGATCTACTTCGGTGTGCACCGGATCAGCCGGCGGCCCGAGATGCTGCATTTCGCCGGTGTGTGGTGGGCAATGGTGTTCCCGCTGGGCATGTACTCCGCGGCCAGCTACGCGATGTCGGCCGAGATCGGTCAGCGATCGTTGGTGACTGTGTCGCTGGTTTTCTTCTGGAACGCATTGGCGGCGTGGCTGATTGTGGCCATCGCCGGACTGATGCGGGTTGCCGCCCGCGTCGTATCGTGACTAGTCCGGACGTGAGATGTGGATCGCGGTCAGATGCTTTATGCACCAATAACTTTGTTCATTTCGTTACTTTGGCGTGCGGCAGAGGGCCGCTTCGGCACAGCAGCCACACAGTGAGCGGGACTACCGTCGCGTCAGTGACCGATCGTCAAGAACGCGCGATGTCCTTCGGATCAATCGCCGAGGACTACGACGGCCTGCGCCCGCAGGCCCCACCGGAGGCGGTGGACTGGATGGTGCCGCCGGGCTGTGAGGTGGCCGTCGACGTCGGCGCGGGCACCGGACTGTTCACCCGCACGCTGGTGGACAGGGTGGCCCAGGTGATTGCTGTGGAACCCGATGCGCGGATGCGCAACGTGCTGGCGGCGCGATCCCCGGGAGTCCGGGTGCTCGAGGGCCGCGGCGAGTCGATACCGCTTCCCGACGCTGCAGCCGACGCCGTGTTCGTCTCGTCGGCGTGGCACTGGATGGATCACGAACGGGCGATTCCCGAGATCGGACGGGTGCTGGGCGACGGCGGTCGGCTGGGCCTGATCTGGACGAGCCGGGACCGCGAGGTGGACTGGGTGCGCAACCTGGACCGACTGCGCAGCGAGGACACGTCGGAGGGGTCGCCAGCCGACCGATTCCGGCGGCGCCTGCACTTCGAACTCCCGGAGCCGCAGATTTTCCACAACATTGCGCGCGAGACGTTCCGATTCGTGCGGACGATGGCAGCCGACGACGTCGTCGCCATGGTGGGCACCTACAGCAGGGTCATCGTCGCCGCTGCCGACGACCGCGCACAGCGGCTGGCCGAAGCGCGCGCCGCTTTGGAGGCGCGTTTCCCGGGTGCCGAGACCATTGACGTTCCGATGCGGTCGTGGTGTTGGCGTGCCGACCGAATCGCCCGCGGCGCAGGGGCTTAATCGAGCGGTCAGGGTTTAACCAGACTGCGCAGTTCCGCGACTTCCAGGTACACAGCCGCGGTTGTGTTGCCCGCGCCCATTTCTTTCTGTCAACGATTCCCTGCGTGGTCGCCATCGCTCAAGGCTGGGTCGAGCAACTTGCAAGGTTCTGGTTCTTGGAGCGAAACATCATGTAGCACATAATGTGCTACTATGCGGCGGTGGAAGTAATCGGCGTCCGAGAACTGCGACAGAACGCATCGCGATACCTCGCCCGGGTTGAGGCCGGCGAGGAACTCGGTGTCACCAACAAAGGGCGGCTTGTGGCCCGACTCGTCCCGATCGACGCGGCGGACCGTTCACGCAATGCCTTGATTGAATCGGGCACCTTGATTCCTGCTCGCCAGCCGCGAAACCTGCTCGATGTGAAGCCCTTACCGGCGGGCGCCGGCCAGCGAAATCTCTCCGATGTACTCAATGACATGCGCGACGAGCAGTGATCTACCTGGAGACCTCGGCCCTAACCAAGCTGCTCGTCGCCGAACCTGAGACGCCCGAACTGCGGAAGTGGCTTGCCACGCAAACCGACAAGGGTGAGTACACGGTGACGAGCGCGCTCAGCCGAGTCGAGTTGATGCGCGTTGTGGCCCGGTACGGACAACCGGGCCAAGCAGAGCGGGCGCGTTACCTACTCGACGGGTTGGACATCCTGCCGATTACCGAACCGGTGATCGTACTGGCCGAAACAATCGGCGCGGCAGCTCTGCGCTCTCTCGACGCGATCCATCTTGCGGCGGCAGCTCAAATCCAGCAGGAACTCCGAGCCTTCGTCACATACGACCACCGATTGGTGGACGGCTGCCGCGAGGTCGGCCTCCCAACCGCATCACCCGGCGTCGTCCCGTGAGCATGCGAAATATCGGAGCTGACAAGGGATTTCCTTATTTTACGGTTGGTACTAGGATCCCGTCAGCGCGTCCAGTCGGTAACGGCTCGCGGTCCACGGCGGGGCGGCGGGGATCGGTGTGAGCGTGATCGTGATCGCGGCCTTGCCCGCGGTGAGGGAGCCAGGCAGGACGAACGTGTCCTCCAGCCAACGATGAAAGCCGTTGCTGCGCGGCTGTATCCAGTTCCCGACGGGCACACCGTCGACGGCAACGTCGGCTGATTGAAAGCCGTTGGCCTGGTCCGATGTTCGGCGCACCAGGACACCGTGGTTGTCCGGCGGGATTTGGACATGGAAGCTGATCGCGGCGTGGGTGGCACGCACCGACTCGACGACGGGTCGGGCGTCGTCGCTGCCCTCATACGTGCTGAGCAGCAATTGGTCCGCGGCGTCAGCGTCGATATAGCCGTGCAGGAGTCGGCTCACCAGATCCCCGGTGTCGACTTCGTCGCCGCGTGTAATGGTGCCGTTGGGTTGTGCGTACAGGAAAGCCGTTGAGCTGTAGTCGGGTTGGACCATGTTGCGTTTGCCGTGCTCGATGCCGAATCGGATCGCGGAGTGATAGCCGATGGCCTCGGCCAGCGTGAGCCGATAGACGGCCACACAGTAGTCCGCGCAGCCGCCCGTTGCCGTACGTTGGTCGGGTTGGCCGTTGAGTGGGTCGCTGAAGTGTGTGCCGGCGTTGAAATACCAACCGCCCTCGTAAAAGTCCTCGGTGCCGGTGCCGTACCACTGGGGCGACGCGGAACCGTCGGTGTAGACGCGTTCGGCGCCTTCGAGAAAGTAAGGCGCGTCGTCGCTGAACGCCGTCTTGATGCGAGAACCCCTGATGGTGTGGCTGACGCCGACGAACTTGCCGTGACCAGTCTCATCGTCGAACAGCCAGTCCTGACCCGGGGTCGTGGGTCCGGCATGCGAACGTGCCGTGAAGTAGCCGGCCCGCCCACTGGCCAGCGCCGGTGCCCACTGAGGATCGGGCGTGGTCGCCACATCGGTCTCGATCCCCGCGACGGGATGGGAGGTTGTGTTGACCAGGGTGACACGGGCCGCGCGTGCGAAAGGCATTGGCCACCACGCCGACAGCGGCAACGATCCGTCGGCCTGGGGGACCGCGGCGAACATCAGCGATCGCACGCTATTGACGCCCAGTCCGGCGCCGAAGAATTCCCCCAACGGGGAGTCGACCGTGGCTTGGTCGTCGTCGAACTCGATTAGCAACCGTAACCCGGCCAGGAGTTGATCCGCCGGCGCGGGCAACCGCACATGCAATGCCGAAATCATGCCCGGCCCAGTCGATTCCGCGATGGTCGCTGCGGCCTCGGGGCCTATACCGATGACCCGGCGGTCATGCGTCGCTGCGGCCGCCGTCGGTTTAGGGTCAGCAGTGCCGGCGGCGCGCAGGGTGGCGATCACGTCGAGCGCGGGGTCGGACGGCGAGAAGGTGCTCACGCCGTCGGCGGTCGGAAACTTGCGATAGTCGACGTGGTAGTACTGCAGATTATTTGCGACGCTGATCCGCATCGACTGGCGGTACGGCATCGGCACTTTGATGTAGACGCCCCCCGCCGACTGCGTGGCATTGGCCACCAGCGGCCACACGAACGGCGCGCCCTGCTCACCATTGACCAGCGATTGCAACGGCGCATCGATCACCGTCCGGCCGTCGAGATCGATGCGGATCGCGCCCATCCGGGTGACATTGCCGCCGTCGCGGGTGAACCAGATCGAATCAACCTCCCCGGCGCCGCGATCCTCGGCGATGACGCAGCCGGCACCGCCGGACGCCAGACATCCACCGCTGCCGTTGTCGTTACCGGTGGACATGTCGAAGTTACCGCCGCTGCGGTCGAAGCTCGACACCTGCAGCGACCGTGTGTCCGCGCTCAGGTAGGGCAACCGATCCAGTCGACGGTAGGTGTCCCAACCCACCAGCCGTTCGCCCGTGATGGCCGGCTCGGCCCGCGCTGTGGCAGCGACACCGCCGATCCCCAACAGCACCGCGAACATCGCAGACAACGCCCGGACTCTCACCGCTTCTCCTTACGGTTCAGCGAACAAGACGAACGTTATCCGACGATCGAAGTTCACTGGTGCGTGATCGGGCGCACCTGCAGCTGCGGATACGGGCGATGTCGTGAGCGATCGCGTTAGCGGCGATCAAGGCATCGTTGGCGCGTGCCGCGGGTGTTCGACCGGACGCGCGCAGTGCGGCGGCGACCCCGCCGAGCGCTCGTGCACAATCGGCGCCAGCGCGCACCCGTGGGTTCCGCCACCGACACCGCCGCTTTGCAGTCCGTTCCTGCCCTGCTGAGCGGTGTGCCGGCAGGCTTAGTGGTCACTGCGAATACCGAACTACGGCATTAATATTCGCTAATACATGCGTAGTCGTATCCCGGCCGCTTTCAGCTCGAGTGCGGCCAGGCTGCGAATGATGATCGGATCCTCACGGCGCCACGCGCCCACCGGATCCTCGCTGACCGCGGCCAGTCTGGCCGGCGAACGGTTCGCCAATGCGCGCAGCGCCAGCAGTTGCTGACCGGCCGCGGTGGCGGCCAGGGCGGTCACCGCCAACTTGCGTCGGAAGAAGCGCAGCCGCAGGAACAGCCAGGGCCCGGCCACCGCAAGGATCGGCGTCGCGGCGACCGCCAGCGCGAGCACCACCGCCAGCCAGCTCGCCGTGGTGTCGAGGTCATGTCCGGCGCCCGCGATGTCCAGAGCGGCTTCGCTGGCCGCGCTTAGCGGCTTGCTGACCGCGTCGCCCACCAGCGGAATATGCTGTGCGCCATGGCCCGCCGACGCCAGGTTGTCAGCAACACCTTTCGAGCCACTTTCCACTTGCCGTCCGGCGACCGCGATCGTCGCGATGGCGCTGTGCACGGCGAGACCAACGAACACCCATATCGTCGTCCACACCGAGACGGTGATATCGCTCATCAGTTGGAAAAAAAGTCGCACGGGTTTGGTGGAGTACGGCAAGAACCTCATAGCACTGATACCAGCACACTTTGCGCGTAGCTTGCCGGATAGGCTGACCCGATGCGCCCAGCATTGTCCGACTACCAGCATCTGGCCAGCGGCAAGGTCCGCGAGATTTACCGCGTCGACGACGAGCATCTGCTGCTGGTCGCGTCCGACCGGATCTCGGCCTACGACTACGTTCTGGACAGCACCATCCCGGACAAGGGCCGCATCCTGACCGCGATGAGCGTGTTCTTCTTCGGGCTCGTCGATGCGCCCAACCACCTGGCCGGCCCGCCGGATGACCCCCGCATTCCCGACGAGGTGCTGGGCCGCGCGCTGGTGGTTCGGCAGCTGGAGATGTTTCCGGTGGAATGTGTGGCCCGCGGTTATCTGACCGGCTCGGGGCTGCTGGACTACCAGGCGACCGGCAAAGTCTGCGGCATTGCGTTGCCGCCGGGTCTGGTCGAGGCCAGCAAGTTCGACACACCGTTGTTCACGCCGGCGACCAAGGCTGCGCTGGGGGATCACGACGAGAACATTTCGTTCGCTCGGGTGATCGAAATGGTTGGCACGGTGCACGCCAACCAGCTGCGCGACCGCACGCTGCAGATCTATGTGCAGGCCGCCGATCACGCACTGACCAGGGGAATCATCGTCGCCGACACCAAGTTCGAATTCGGCGTCGACCCCGACGGCAATGTGCTGCTGGCCGACGAAATCTTCACTCCGGACTCGTCCCGTTACTGGCCCGCCGATGAATACCGGCCCGGTGTTGTGCAGACCAGCTACGACAAGCAGTTTGTCCGCAACTGGCTCACCAGCCCCGCGTCCGGCTGGGACCGCGGCGGCACCGAGCCGCCACCCCCGCTCCCGGACGACATCATCGACGCCACCCGCGGCCGTTATATCAATGCCTACGAACGGATTTCCGGCCTCAGTTTCGACGACTGGATCGGTCCCAGCGCATGACCGGTGCACCCGTTCCCCCGGTAGCCAAACGTATCGATACCACACGTGAGTACCACGGTGACGTCTTCGTCGACCCGTACGAATGGATGCGTGACAAGGCCGACCCCGAAGTCATCGCCTACCTCGAGGCCGAGAACGAGTATGCCGATCAGACGACCGCTCACCTTGAGCCGTTGCGGCAGAGCATCTTCGATGAGATCAAGGCACGCACCAAGGAGACTGACCTGTCGGTCCCGGTACGGCAAGGCGACTGGTGGTATTACGGCCGCACCTTCGAGGGAAAGCAGTATCGAGTCCAGTGTCGTTGCCCGGTAACCGATCCCGACGACTGGACCCCGCCGGTGCTGGACGAGAACACCAAGATTCCCGGGGAGCAGATCCTGCTCGACTCGAATGTCGAGGCGGAAGGCCACGATTTCTTCGCACTGGGCGCCTGCCTGGTCAGCTTGGACGGCAATCTGCTGGCGTACTCCGTCGACGTCCTCGGTGACGAGCAATATACGCTGCGTTTCAAGGACTTACGCACCAGCGAGCTACTCAGCGACGAGATCACACCAGTCGGAGCGGGAGTCACCTGGGCCGTCGACAACCGCACGGTGTACTACACGACCCTGGACGAGGCCCGGCGACCGGATAAGGTGTGGCGCTACCAGCTTGGCTCCGGTGGCCCGGCGGAGCAGGTGTACCACGAGACCGATGAGCGCTTCTGGCTCGGGGTGGGGCTCACCCGAAGTGAGGCCTACGTCTTTATTTCGGCGGGGTCGGCGATCACCTCCGAGGTCCGCTACGCGGACTCGGCCGATCCCGATGCCCAATTCACCGTGGTGCTGCCACGACGCGACGGCGTCGACTATTCAGTGGAGCACGCGGTCGTCGGGGGAGAAGACCGGTTCCTGATCCTGCACAACGACGGTGCGGTGAACTTCACCCTCGTCGAGGCCCCGGTTAGCGATCCGGCGCGCCAGCGCACTCTGATTGCACACCGCGAGGACGTCCGGCTCGACTACGTGGATGCCTTCGCACGCCATCTGGTGGTCAGCTACCGGCGCGAGGCGTTGCCCCGCATCCAGCTGTGGCCCGTCCACTTCGACGGCAACTACGGTGAGCCCGAGGAAATTTCGTTCGAAACCGAACTGATGTCGTCCGGCCTCAGCGCCAATCCGAACTGGGAATCACCCAAGCTGCGGATCAGGGCGGGATCGTTCGTCACCCCGTCGCGGGTCTACGACATGGATCTGGAGACCGGCGAGCGCACCTTGCTGCGCGAGCAGCCCGTGCTCGGCGGCTACCGGCCGTCGGACTACGTGGAACGCCGTGACTGGGCGCGCGCCGACGACGGCACCCAGGTCCCGGTCTCGATCGTGCACCGGGCCGGCACCGAGTTCCCCGCGCCGACTGTGCTTTACGGCTATGGCGCTTACGAGATCTGCACGGACCCGAGCTTTTCCATCGCGCGGTTGTCGCTGCTGGATCGCGGTGTGGTGTTCGTCATCGCCCATGTCCGCGGCGGCGGTGAGATGGGCCGACTGTGGTACGAGAACGGCAAGCTGTTGGAGAAGAAGAACACCTTCACCGACTTCGTCGCAGTGGCAAAGCATTTGGTGGACTCGGGATCGACCCGACCGCAGCAGTTGGTGGCCTATGGCGGCAGCGCGGGCGGCCTGCTGGTGGGTGCGGTGGCCAACATGGCACCCGATCTCTTCGCCGGGGTCCTCGCGCAGGTGCCCTTCGTCGACCCGCTGACCACCATTTTGGATCCCTCGTTGCCGCTGACCGTCACCGAGTGGGACGAATGGGGAAACCCGTTGAGCGACAACGATGTCTACTCGTACATGAAGTCATATTCGCCATACGAGAACATCGAGGCCAAACACTACCCGGCGATCCTGGCCATGACGTCGCTGAACGACACTCGGGTCTACTACGTGGAGCCGGCGAAGTGGGTTGCGGCGCTGCGCCATACCAAGACGGATGCAAATCCGGTGCTGCTCAAAACTCAGATGGCCGCGGGCCATGGTGGAGTCAGCGGTCGGTACAAGGCCTGGAAGGAGACCGCGTACCAGTATGCCTGGCTGCTAGCTGCCGCCGACGGCGACCGCTACGGTGGCGGCCAGGAAGACGACCTCGACGGCGGAACGCACGGATAGCCGCGTCGTCATCGACTTGGGCGGATTCGGCATCCGCGCGGCGTAGACGTTGGCCGGGAACATCGCGAGCATCAGTACCAGCAGACACGCGGCTGCCGCGACCCGGGTGGCGGGGAGCAACAGTCCCACCGCGCCCAGCAACTCCAGCACGCCGGTCACGGTGACCAGCAACGCGGGCGCGGGGAACCGCGGCGGAACGATCGCGATGAGGTCGCGCCGCAGCGGCGGCGCGAAGTGCGCGATCCCGGTCAGGACGAACATTGCGGCCAGTCCCGCGGCGATCGCCGTCGTCCAACTGTTGAGGTAGCCGACGCCGAGCCAGCCGGCGACCCTGGCGACGATGGTGCCCACCAGCAGGGTGATCAACGGAGCCATCTCGACCTCTCCAATCTAGTCACTGTCAAGTTCGCGCGTATCGCCAAACGTAGGCTCGTATCTAGTCACTGTCAAGTTCTCTGCGATACGCTGGCGCCGTGAACCGCCCCACGTACCACCATGGCGACCTGCGGGCCGTCATCCTCAACGAAGCCGCACGCCTGGTGGCCGAGCGCGGCGCTGACCAGGTCTCGCTGCGCGAGTTGGCTCGGGACGCGGGCGTATCGCATGCCGCACCCGCGCACCACTTCACGGATCGTCGCGGCTTGTTCACCGCGCTGGCCACGCAGGGCTTTCAGCTGCTAGCCGAGGCGCTCGTCGACGCGCGGCCCCAATTCGCCGACGCGGCACTGGCGTACGTGCGGTTCGCCATCGATCACCCCGGCCATTACCAGGTGATGTTCCACAAGTCGTTGCTCGACACCTCGGACGCCGAACTGGCCGCCGCGGAGGCGGGCGCCGCCGCCGAGTTGGCGCGCGGGGTGGCAACACTGCGGGATCCCAACGCAACTGCCGATCCGACCGGAGCTCAGCTGGCGGCCTGGTCGCTGGTACATGGGTTTTCGATGCTGTGGCTCAACGACGCGGTGAATCCTCAAGTCCGCGCAGCAGATCCGATGGAGACCGTGATGCGGATCGCGACGATGCTGTTCGAGGGCTAGCTGGCCGCTATTCGGGGGGCGTCTTCGGCAGAAACGCCGCCGGGATGATGGTGAACAGCACCAACACGACCGCGATCACGAATACCGTTGTGTAGGCGTGCGAAAGGTCGTGCACCACATTGCCCGCGAAGCCGGGAGCCAAGGTCTGGCGGGGTATGGCGGACTGGTCAACCGGCACCCCGCTGGCGGCAGCCTTCTGCTGCAGGATCGCCAGCTTGTTTGCTGCGGTGATGTTTTCGCTTCGATTGAACTGGTTGGTCAGGACCATCGACATCAGCGCGGTTCCCATCGAGCCACCCACCTGATGGCTGACGCTCATCAGCGTCGTGCCCCGCGCGATCTGGTGCGGAGCCAGCGCCTGCACCGACGCCACCGTGAGCGGCATCATCGTGCAACCCATGCCCAGGCCCATGATCGCCAGTCCGATCAGCAGTATCGGCAGGTACCCGGCCTGGCGGGCCACGCCGAACGCGAAGGTGCCCAGCCCGGCCGTGATCAGCGCGATGCCGACCAGCACAATCTTGCCCGGTCCCTGCCGGTCCACCAGCGGTCCGGTCAGTCGCATGGTCAGCATGGCGCCGAGCCCCTGGGGAATCATGTGCACGCCGGCCTGCATCGGCGTCTGGTGCAGCACCTGCTGGAAGTAGCTCGGCAGCAACAGGGCGGCGCCGAAAAACGCGGCGGCGAATACCACCATCGTCACATTGGCCTGGGTGAGCACGCGGTTGCGGAACAGTCGCAGGTCGATGAGCGGGTGATCCGCGCGGAACCACGCGTGCGCGACGAACCCGGCGATCAACGCCAGGCCGATGATCGCCGGTATCAGCACGTGGCGATCGGCCACCGTCCCGCGGCGGGGGATGGACGACACCGCGAACAGGAACGTCGCCAGGCCCGGCGAGAGCAGCAGCACGCCGACGACGTCGAAGGTTTCCGACCGCGCCGGGTGATCTGCCGGGAACACCAGGGCTGCCAGCGCGATCGTGACCAGGCCGAAAGGCAGGTTGATCAAGAAGATCCACCGCCAGCTGGAGGTGTCGATCAGCCAGCCGCCCAGGATTGGCCCTCCGATCGGGGCGAGCAGCATGGGGATGCTCAGGATCGACATCAGGCGACCGAGGCGCCGGGGGCCGGCCTCCCGGGTGAGGATCATGAAGCTCAGCGGCAGCAGCATGCCGCCTCCGACGCCCTGCACCACTCGAAACAGGATGAGCTGCAGGATGTTTGCCGCTACCGCGCACAGCAACGAGCCCAGTGTGAAGGCCAGCACCGAGCCCATGAACAGGCGCTTGGTTCCGAACCGGTCGGCCGCCCAGCCCGCGACCGGGATCACGGTCGCCAAGGCCAGCGTGTAACCCGTCATCGTCCAGGCAACCACGGCCTGGGTAGAGCCGAACTGGTCGATGAAGGTGCGTTGTGCGACGGCGACGACGGTGACGTCCAAAATCGCCATCACCGTGGCCAGAATGCACACGCCGGAGATCCGCAGCAGCCGGGCGTCCAGCTTGTCCGGATAGACGTGTTCACCCACGCCTGACTGCAGGGTGGGGATAGTGGACGGCGGTGCGTCGGCCGCCGCGGAACGGGCCTTGTCCATGGCGTTGCTTAGCATATCGAACCGTTTTGGCCGGCCCACGCGGGTAGTCGTTTGCTGGCTGGGGGCGAATGTGGGTTTCCGGGTCGGCCTGTCGGCACGCCGCCCCGGTTGACGCAGGTATCTCGCCACGTTGGCAAGACGATTGGATATACGCCTGGCGTCTGCGTGTACTTCACCGTCTCGACATCTGCAATCGGCAAACTACAAGTGTGTCTGGAAAACTGATCGTCTCGGTCTCGGGGATAGGGGAGCGGACCCTGACCGACGTCGAGGCGTTTTGCGCACAGATGGATGCCCGTTCGGTGCCGGTGTCGTTGCTGGTGGCTCCTCGCCTGAGTGGTGACTACCGGCTCGACCGCGACCCCCGCACCGTGGAATGGCTGACCGAGCGGCGCGCCGGCGGCAGCGCCATCGTGCTGCACGGCTACGACGACGCGGCCACCAAGAAGCGGCGCGGCGAATTTGCCATGTTGCGCGCGCATGAGGCCAACCTGCGGCTGATGGCCGCCGACCGGGTGCTCGAGCACCTCGGGCTACGCACCCGGCTGTTTGCGGCGCCAGGCTGGGTGGTATCGCCCGGTGTCGTCAAGGCATTGCCGCGGAATGGTTTTCGGTTGCTGGCCGATCTGCACGGCATCACCGACCTGGTGCGGCACACCACCGTGCGCACCCGGGTGCTGGGTATCGGAGAAGGCTTCCTGACCGAGCCGTGGTGGTGCCGGATGGTGGTGCTGTCCGCGGAACGGATCGCCCGTCGCGGCGGCGTGGTGCGGGTCGCCGTCGCCGCCCGCCAACTACGCAAGCCCGGGCCGTTGCAGGCGATGCTGGATGCCGTCGACCTG
>NZ_DATJYB010000273.1:0-2014 GCF_035499775.1 Mycobacterium sp.
ACCTGGCCAAGTTCTACGACTACGCCGACACCCAGCGCTACAACCTCGACGGCACGCCCAAGACCGACAAGAGCCCGAGCTTCTGGGTCGTCGATCTCCGCGTGTCCTACCAGTGGAACAAGACCTTCTCGACCTATGTTGGCGTCAACAATGTGTTCGACTACCAGCAGGCCAGAAAGGACAGCTATCTTTGGGTGGACAGTGCCGGCACCCTCGACGTGACCCACATCTGGGGCCCGAACATCGGGCGCACACTCACCGCGGGAGCGAAGGTCGCGTTCTGACCCTGGCATCATGGGTCACGCCGACGTCCCACATCTTTGCGCGCCACGCAACAATCCCTCTCGCGATCCGCAAGCTCGATCGCTGCTGTGCCGCCACTCGACCACTACTACACCGCTACTCGGCTGCTGCTGTGATGCTGCTTCGTTGCTGCTGTGCTACTGCTCCGCTGCTGATGGCTGCCCCGGACGGAGCGTAACGCGAAGAAGCGTATCAAGACGCATTTCTCCTCTGGTGTTGATTTGACCGATCGGCGGAACAAGAAGCGCTGCGGCCTGCCGGGCCAGAACGCCCCGGGTTTGCGTAACAAGCGTTACAGGTCTGGAGGCGGTATCTGGCATCCACTGTCTGCCCAGTTGGCTGATGCCACGCTTTGCCGAGATTAACAGCTTCCCAAACGGACGATTTTGATGTTACGAGTTGAATCATGCGTAACACCACCTCCGAACCGGTCACCCGCTTCAGCGTATCCCTGCCCGCGTCGCTTGCCCGGGCGCTCGACCAGATGGCGGGGGAGAAGGGCTACGACAACCGTTCGCTCGCGATCGCCGACATGATCCGGGCGCACTTGGTCGAGCACCGCCAGCAGAAAGGCATCGGCGAGATCGGCGGCAGCATCACGCTGGTCTACGACCATCACCGCCACCACTTGCTCGATCTGCTGACGGATCTGCAGCACGACCATGGCGGTGTCATTATCGCGACCCTGCACGCGCACCTGGATCAGGACAACTGCCTCGAGATCTTGGCCGTGCGCGGCGACGCGACAGAGATCAAGCAGCTAGCCGACGAGATGATCGCTGCCAAGGGCGTAAAGCACGGTAAACTCACGATCACGAGCACGGGGAAGGATCTGCCGGCCTGACTACCCGCGGGAGCGTGCCAGACAACGGAACCGCTTTGACCTTGAACCGCCCGGCGCTCTTCCGGCTCATTGGGTGCCTCCTCGGCCCATGCCTTGGCACGGGCGAGGTGCTGCAAGGCCAGACCATGATCGCTGCGGGTGCGGGCGCTGGCATGGACCGGACGACCGAACTCGCTCCTGTGGTCGTGTACGGGCGGCAGACCGATTTGATCGGCGAGGTGCCATCGGCATCGGTGGGCGAGATCGGCGCCGCCGAACTCGACGCCCGGCCGCTCCTGCGTCGGGGCGAGTTGCTGGAGGTCATCCCCGGGGTCATCATCACCCAGCACTCCGGCGACGGGAAGGCCAACCAGTATTTCCTGCGCGGCTTTGACCTCGATCACGGCACCGATTTCGCGACCTCGGTCGACGGCCTGCCGGTGAATATGCGCACCAACGCCCACGGCCAGGGCTACTCCGACTTGAATTTCATCATCCCGGAGTTCGTCCAGAGCATCACCTACCAGAAGGGCCTTTCGTTTGCCGAAAACGGCGACTTCTCCGCCGCCGGCGCGGCCCAGTTCCAACTCGTGCGCACGCTGCCCCAGGATTTCGCCAAGGTCGAAGTGGGGGCGCATGACTACGGCCGCTTGGTAGCCGGCGAAAACCTCGCCGGCGGGAACCAGGCGACCACGACGTTGGGAGTGGAAGCCTCCTACAACAACGGACCGTGGGAGAATCCGGAGCACTCCCGGCGATTCAACGGGTTGATCCGCCGAAGTTGGACCAACGGAGACGACGAATATGCCCTCACCGCCCTCGGGTATCACGGGGACTGGAACTCCACCGACCAGGTGCCCCTCCGCGCGATTGACGACGGGTTGATTG
>NZ_DATJYB010000274.1:0-3029 GCF_035499775.1 Mycobacterium sp.
GACGGGCCGGACGCCGTGGACCGCGAGCAGCTCGACCTGGCGGTCGAACTGCTCCGCGACATCGGTGCGTACTCCGAGGAGACCACGGTCGACAAGGCGCTGGAAACCAGCCGGCCGCTGGGCAAGCTGGTGGCCTACGTGCTGGAGCCCGACTCCGTCAGCAAACCCGCGGCCCCGTATTCCGCCGCGGTCCGCGAATGGGAAAAGCTGGAACAGTTTGTGGAATCGCGGCTGAGGCGCGAGTAGGACCCGGGCTGGCCAGGCCCGTTTGACGGACGATCGAGGTTCCTCTTTACTGGCGGCAAGTGCCCGCCGGCGTACAAAGGGGCGGCTGACGGGAGGTGAGCACAGTGACGCTTCCTGGAATCGGCCCGTTACCGCTATCCCAATTCCAACGTCCGGGCCTGCTGCTGTTCGCCCTCGTTCCGTTGGCGCTGCTCGCCCTCTACGTGCTGATCCAGGCCCAGCGCCAGAAGCGCCTGCATCGGTTCACCGAAGCACGCGTCCCGCAGTCGTTGTGGCGGCACCTTCCGATCGCATTTGCACTGCTCTGCCTGTTCCTGCTGACCATCGCGCTGGCCACGCCCACCCATGAGATGCGGATACCGCGCAACCGCGCCGTCGTCATCCTGGTGATCGACAACTCGAATTCGATGCGGGCGACCGACGTCGACCCCGATCGCCTGAAGGCTGCCGAGGAGGCGGCCAAAAAGTTCGCCGAACAGCTGACACCGGGCATCAACCTGGGGCTTGTCGGTTTTGCGCGAACGCCGTACCTGCTGGTCCCCCCGACCCCGCAACACCAGGCGACCGTCGAGGCGCTGGGCAAATTGCAGTTCGCCGACGGCACGGCCACCGGCGAGGCCATCTTGACCGCCCTGCACGCAATCGAAGCCACGGCGGTATCCGGTGGCGACCAACCGCCGCCGGCCCGCATCGTGCTGCTGTCCGACGGCGCCGAAAACAAGCCGAAAAACCCGAACGATCCGCATGACGGTGGCTTTACCGCCGCGCGCCTGGCAAAGGACCACGGGGTACCCATCTCGACGATCACGTTCGGCACCAAAAACGGCACCATCCAACTGGACAAACAGCAGGTAAACGTGCCTGTGGACCCCGAACAGATGAAGACGATCGCGCGGCTGTCCGGCGGGAAGTCCTACACCGCAAGCGACCTCAGCGAGCTCAATCGCATCTACGACAACATCGAGCAGGAGATCGGATCCCGCATCGTGGCCGGGCCTGGCAGTTCCGGGTGGCTGCGACTCAGTGTCATCGCCGCCTTCGTCGCGGCGGGGTTGGCGTTGTTGATCAACCGGCGTTTGCCGGTGTAATCGGTCAGGCGGGCAGCCGGCGGTTCAGGTACAGCCCGGCCAGTACCGCCCCGGCCATCACCACCGCACCGAGCAGAATCCAGGCGCTGCTGGCGTCGCCGCGCACGGTTTCGTAGCCGATCTGCTGCTGCAGGGTCGCATAGACGTCCTTGAGCGAGTCCAGGCTGTCGGCGTGGAACGCCTGACCGTCGGTGATCTCGCAGATTTTCTTCAGGGTTTGATCGTCGACGGGAACCGGAATCGTGGAGCCGTTGAATTCGACGGTGCCGTAGGGCGTGCCGAAGGAGATCGTCGAGATCTGCACACCCTGGGATTTGGCGGCGCGGGCCGCAGTGAAGGCTCCCTGGGGGGCGTTAGGGTCCAGCGGCACGTTTTCGGCACCGTCGGACTCCAGCACGATCCGTGCCGGCGGCGGGCCGTCGCCGCCGCCCATTACCGCGCCGACCGTGGCGATGGCCTGCAGCGCCGTGAAGATGCCTTCCCCCGTCGCGGTCTTGGGAGCCGGTTCCAGGCGGTCGATGGCCTGTTTGACGGCGGCGCGGTTGGTTGTGGGCGAGACCAGCAGCGTGGCGTTGGCAGCGAACTGCACCAGGCCGAGGTTGATCGCCGGGGTCAGCTCGTCGGCGAATTGCTTACCCGCCTCTTTTGCGGCGGCCAGCCGGCTCGGGGCGACATCGGTGGCTGCCATGGACTCCGAGATGTCGATGACCAGCACCACCACCGCCCGGTTGAGCGGAATCCTGACGTTCGATGTGGGTCCGGCCATGGCCGTCGTCAGCAGCACCAACGCCGAGACGAGCAGAATCGTGGGCACGTGCCGCCACCGCCCGCGGCGAACGGGCGCGACGGTGTCCAGCAGCTCCATGTTGGCGAATCGCAGAACCCGCCGGCGGCGGGCCAAAAGTGCGACCAAATAGACGCCAACCACCAGTAGCACGAGCAGCAGGCACAAAAAGAACCAGGCGTGCTGGAAGCCGGCGAGCGATATCGGGCCCAACAGAGGCAACTTCACCCCACCAAGGTGCTGTGCAGAGCGGTCGTCGTCAAGTTCCCGTCATTCTTACGGGCCTCAGGGTCAGTTCTCATCCCGTTCCGAGCGGCGGCTGTGACGCTGTGGATCGTGACCCTGAGGTACGTTGCGCCAGCCCCGGTCGTCGGCCCTCTCGTCGCCGCCGGATCGCTGGTGGCGGTCCCGGTGGCCAAAGCTGATATCGATTTCGAATGCCGGCCGGGATGCTGGGGCGCGATCGCTGCCTCGCCTTCGAACGGGGAAGAAGCAATCCGGCTCAACTATCGGACCCGACAAAAGGCGGAGGACGCGGCGGTCCTGTGGTGCGACGTCGCCGGCAAGACGAACGACTGTCAGGTAGTCACGTCGGGACTGGGCTGCCTCTCGATCGCGGAGAGCAGCGACGGGGAAATGCTAGCCGGGCGGGTCGCGCTCACCCTGGATGCAGCTGACGGCGCGGCGCTGGACGGTGCCGGACCGGGCTCGAAGATCGGCCTGCACGACTGCAACGGCTGATGTCGGCGGAGCCTGGTACTGTCGAACACATGTTCGATGAAACATCTGAGCCGGAGCCGGACCCGCAGGCGGGGGGTGGTGATGGGTTCGAGTGGCTGGAGCAGCTGTGTACGCAGCGGACCCCGACCGCGGAGTCGGTGGGTTGGCTGGAGCAGATCAGCGCGGCGGTA
>NZ_DATJYB010000275.1:0-27443 GCF_035499775.1 Mycobacterium sp.
AGACGCGATGATCGACCCGCGTAAGCGCGACGGGCTTTACGTCGGCCCCTCGCGCGGGCATATCGACGCCGAACGAGCCGGCGAAGTCGGCATGGCGCGCGCCTACGGCTATGGCGCGACGATGGGCGCCTGGTGCACCGATTACCTCGCATACTGGGCCGGCCACGACGGCCTGGTGCGCCATTCCAAGGCCGACTTCCGCACGCCCGCCTTCGAGGGTGATGTGACCTATTTCGACGCCGAGATCGTCGACAAACAAGCGGAGTCGACCTGGGGTGTGCCTCTCGTACAGCTAAAACTGCGCCTGACCAACCAGAACGGAGAAATGCTGGTGGGCTGCACAGCCGAGGTTGAACTGCCGTTGTAGCCATGGAGTTTCCCGTAGGCCTTTCGATCGTGTCCGGTCCTCCCCTATCGGACGAGCCCGGGCTGGGGACACTGACGCTTCCGGGCTTCCTGCGCGAAGTGACGCAGATGTACGGCGACCGCGAGGCGTTGGCGTGGCGCAGCGGCGGCGAAGTCACGCGGTGGACGTATACGCAGCTTTGGGAACGCGCGATCGAGGTGGCGCGTGCGTTGCGCGCGTGCGGCCTGGGCAAGGACGGCCGCGTCGGTGTTCTGATGACGAACCGGCCGGAATGGCTGGCCGCGGTGTTCGGCACGTCTTTGGCCGGCGGGGTGGCCGTCACCCTCAGCACGTTCTCCACACCCACCGAATTGGACTACCTGATAAGGGCTTCCGCCATCTCGGTGCTGCTCTTTGAGCGGACGGTGCTGACGAAGGACTTCGCCGCCATGCTGGCCGAACTGGAACCGGCGATCGGCGCAATGCGGCCAGGGCGGCTGGGCCAGCTGGAATCGGCGAAGTACCCGTTTTTGCGCCGACTCGCGCTGGTGGGTGAGCCGGCGCCCGGGATCGAAGCCTGGGATGAGTTCCTGGCATCCGGTCACGAGGTGTCCCGCGAACTGGTCGAAGCGACCGGCGCGGCCGTGCGTCCCAGTGATGTTGCCGTGCTGTTTTTCTCGTCGGGCTCCACGAGCAAGCCCAAGGGCGTCCTCAGCGCGCATCGCGGTGTGTGCATCCAGCTCTGGCGGTTCCGGCGCATGTACGGGTTCAGCCCGGCTGACCATGTTCGAGGCTGGACCGCGAACGGCTTCTTCTGGTCCGGTAACTTCACGATGGTGCTCGGCTCGACGCTGGCCAGCGGCGGGGCCCTCGTGCTGCAATCGACGTTCGACGCCGCCGAGGCACTCGAGCTCATGCAGGCCGAGCGGGTGAACTTCCCGTTCGCCTGGCCCCACCAGTGGGCGCAGCTGGAAGGCGCACCCAACTGGGGCCAGGTGGATCTGAGCAGCGTGAGATTCGCGGATTTCAAGACCCCGATCGCGCACCATCCCACGGTGTCGGGCGAGTGGTACGAGCCCGGCCACGCCTACGGCAATACCGAAACATTCACGATCACAACAGGTTACCCCGCCAACACCCCGTCCGAAGTCCATGCGGACAGCTTCGGAGTGCCGCTGCCCGGTGTGACGCTCAAGATCACCGACCCGCTCACCGGTGGCATCGTGCCGCGCGGCCAGGCAGGCGAGATCAACGTGAAGGGGCCCACGCTGATGCTCGGCTATATCGGCACGCCGCTGGACGAAACACTGGACGCCGACGGGTTTTTCCCCACCGGCGACGGTGGCTATCTCGACGACGCCGGCCGACTCTACTGGCAAGGCAGGCTCACCGACATCATCAAGACCGGCGGTGCCAATGTCTCGCCACGAGAGGTCGACGAGACCCTGATCGCCCATTCCGGCGTCAAGGTGGCGCAGACCGTCGGCGTTCCGCACCAAACGCTCGGGGAGGTCGTCGTGTCCTGCGTCGTGCCGCACGACGATGTGATCCTTGACCCCACACAGCTTCTGGCCTTTCTGCGGCAACGATTGGCGAGTTACAAGGTGCCGCGCCATGTGCTGTTCTTTGGTGAGGACGAAGTGGCGCTGACCGGCACTGCCAAGATCAAGGCCGGCGAGCTTCGGGAACTGGCTGCCAAGCGGCTGGCCGAAAAAGCAGGTTTGCAATGAAGTGTCGTGCCGCCGTGCTGCGCGGGGTCGGCATGGACTGGGAAATCCGCGAGGTGGTTCTCGACCCGCCGCACGACGGTGAAGTCCTGGTACGTGTTGCAGTCGCCGGTATTTGCCACTCCGATGACCATGTGGTTACCGGCGACGTGGTGCCCACTCCCGAGGTACTGGCCGCGACCGGTATGCCCGCACCCGACTGGTTCCCGCTGCTCGGCGGTCACGAAGGCGCGGGTGTCGTCGAAGCGGTCGGGCCGAGCGTGACGACCGTGCAGCCGGGGGATCACGTGGCGATGTCGTTCATTCCCGCGTGCGGCAATTGCCGGTTTTGCGTCAACGGTCAGAGCTATATCTGCGACGCCGGCGCGAGCCTGTTCGCGCGGGAGATGCCCACCGACGGAACCTGCCGTCGGCATCTCGGCGACGAAAACCTGTTGGCCTACGGTCAACTCGGCACGTTTGCGGAATATGCGGTGCTGTCGGAAAGGTCGGTGATCAAGATCGACGACGCGATCCCGTTCCACGCCGCCTCACTGGTGTCGTGCGGCGTCAGCACCGGCTGGGGCTCGGCAACGGTCTCGGCAGGCACCGAACCCGGCGACACCGTCGTCGTGATCGGGACCGGCGGTGTCGGGATGAACTCGCTGCAAGGAGCACGCGCCGCCGGCGCAACGTACATCGTCGCGGTGGATCCGGTTGCGCACAAAAGGGATTCGGCCAAGATCTTCGGCGCCACCCATTCCGCCGCCTCCGCGCAGGAGGCGATACCGCTGGTGAAAGACATCACCGCCGGCCTGATGGCTGACCGCGTCATCTTGACGCCCGGGGTGCTGCACGTGGACCTGATCGCGTTGGCGATGACTTTGCTTCGCAAGGGCGGGACATGCGTGGCGACCGGCATCACCCCCTACAGTGAGCCCCTGGTTCCGCTGATCCTGCAGGAGATGGTGCTCTCGGCCAAACAACTCAAGGGGGTGCTGTACGGCGGGATGAATCCGCGCACCAGCGTTCCGATGCTGTTGTCGATGTATCAGGCCGGCGTGCTGAAGCTCGACGAGTTGGTCACCCGCCACTACCACCTCCACCAGATCAACGAGGCGTTCGCGGACCTGCGCGAAGGGCGCAACATACGCGGAATCATCGATTTCGCCGGCCTCTGAACAGCTGACCTAAGCGGACTCGAAGTGACGCCGGATCCCGGCCAGCATCGCGATGTGCGCCTTGACGCCCTCGCGGACCGTGATCGGGGCCAGCGGCCGCGGCACGGCAAAGCGTATTCGCTCGGTGACCTGGGTGCCGTCGTCGACCGGCTCGAAGCTCACCGTCCCACGTAGCCGCACCCCGGGCGATTGGTCGGCCTCGGTCAACACGTCGCCGCCGGTCGGGACATGCAGCCGCGCCTGGTACGCGGTCTTGATAGTGAAGGGTCCCAACGGAATTCGATCGACCACCCGATAGGTCTGATCGTAGCCGTCCGGAGTTTCGGTGCGGGACAACACTTCCACCGACACGATCAGTGGATGCACGAGTTTGATGTTGTCCAGGTCCACGTAGAAATCGCGAACCGCGTCCGGTGGCGCGGGTACCCGTTCGGTCAGCATCCGCTCGGCGTGCGCGACCCACCAGCTCATAGCACCGCCAGTCGGAGCACTCGGTTGTTCTTCGAGTCGGACACGTACACGGCGCCGCCGCGGTCCACCGCCACACCGTCGGGGCCGTTGAGACCGGTGAAGGGCAATACGACCTGGTTGCTTGAACCGGACTCGAGTTTGAGCACCCGGTTGTTCCCACTGTCGACGACGTAGACAGTGCCGCTGGCGTCCACTGCCACGCTATTGGGGTGGTTGAGACCGGTGAAGGCCACCGGAACCTGGCTGCTCGAGCCGGCCGCCAGTTTGAGCACCCGGTTGTTCTTCGAGTCGGACACGTACACAGCGCCGCTACCATCCACCGCCACACCGTCGGGGCCGTTGAGACCGGTGAAGGCCAACGGAACCTGTGTGGTCGAGCCGGACTCCAATTTGAGCACCCGGTTGCCCAACCAGCCGGTCGCGTACACGGTGCCGCTGCCGTCCACCGCCACACCGCCGAGGCCGACGTCGGAGAAGGTCAGCACGACCTGGTTGCTGGACAACGCCGCCAACTTGAGCACGCGGGCGGACAGCAATTCGGAGACGTACACAGTGCCACTGCGGTCCACCGCCACACTTTGGGGGGAAGAGAGGTCGGCGAAGTTCAACACCATCTGGCTGGACCCCGCCGCCAATTTGAGCGCCCGGTTGTTCCCAGAGTCGGACACGTAGACAGCGCCGCTGTTGTCCACCGCGACGGCATTGGGACCCTTTAAGCCGGCGAACGGCACTTCGGTCTGCGAACCATACGAGGCCTTCTTGGCGGCGCCGCCCGGGGCGCTGCCCGGAGCGCTGCCCTTGGGGCCGCTGTCCGGGATCAACAGGACAGCCGCGACAGCGATGATCGCGGCCGTAGCCGCGGCCGCGATCAGGAGAACTTTGCGCCGCCCGCCCGCGGGCGGATCGGGTGGGACGGGCACCCGCGCGGGCGGTGGCACGGGGGGCTTCGGGCTCGGAGCGGGTTGCTTGGCCGGGGTGTGCTGCGGGGGCGGGGTGTGCCGCGGGGGCGGTGTGTGCTGCGGAGCAGGCGTGTGCTTGTGCGCCGGGGGCGGGGTCCGCTGGGCGGGCTTCTGGGCGGGTGTGGTCGCCGACGACGTGGACGGCGCCCTCACGTCGGCAAAAGTCGCGGGCAGAGTTTGCGGCTGGGTGGGCGGATCGGACAGGGCGGTAGGAGCGGGCGCCGGTGGCGGAGGCGGCGTGGCCGGTGCCGGGGAAACCGGCAGGCTGACGGCCTTGCGGGCGGCGGCGGCCAGTTCGGTGGTGGTTCGGTAACGCTGTTTGGGGTCTTTGGCCATACCGGTGGCGATCACGTCGTCCAGGGCCGGCGAGATGTCGTCGCGCTTGTCGGAGAGTTTGGGCGGCGGATGCATCATGTGCGCGACCACGACCTGCTCCAGGGTGCCGCCGGCAAAGGGAACCTCGCCGGTGAGGCACTGGTAGAGCACACAGGTCAGCGCATAGATGTCCGAACTCGGTTCGATCTCGCCGGCATTGAATCGCTCGGGAGCCATGTAGGACCAGGTGCCGATGGTCGCGCCGGTAGCGGTCAGACTGGTCTCTCCTGCGGCCCGCGCAATCCCGAAGTCGATGAGGTAGGCGAAATCGTCTTCGGTGACCAGCACGTTGGAGGGTTTGACGTCGCGGTGAACGAGGCCAACCTTGTGGGCGGAGCGCAGCGCCCGCGCGACCTGTTCGATGATCCGGACAGCCCGGTCCGGGTCAAGTGGCCCGTTTTCGATCAGAGTTTGCAGGTCGTCCCCGACGATCAGCCGCATGCTCACATACAGTCGCCCGTCGATCTCGCCGACGTCATGGATCGGCACCGCATGCGGGTCGTCCAGGCGTGCTGCCGCGCGGGCTTCGCGGCGAAAGCGCTGCTCGAATTTCTCGTCCTCGGCGAAATGCGGGAGCAACATCTTGATCGCCACCATGCGATCGATGGATGTGTCGTGGGCGCGCCACACCTCGCCCATGCCGCCGCGCCCTAGCTGCTCGATCAGCAGATAACGCCCGAACGGCGTTCCCTCCACGGCAACCTCCCCCGCAAACCCATGTCGAGCGATGATATGTCGCGCCGCCGCATCTGCGTGAGAGATCGCAGCGACCGGGGCTTTGCCGGGATGGTGCTCAGCCAAGCTGGATGTAGCCGCCGAAGTCGGCGAGAAGGACGTTGGTGCGCCACCAGATCAGGCCGACGAACACGGCCGGCACCGTGATCGTCACTCCGGCCTGGATCAGGTTTCGGCCGGCTCTGGGTGCATAGACGTAGGCCGCGGCGACCAAGGCGCCGGTGACCAGCCCGCCGATGTGGCCCTGCCAGCTGATGTGCTGCGAACTGATCAGCGGGGCGACGAAGGTGAAGATCAAGTTGACGAGGATGACCGCGACCACCCCGCGGACGTCGAGGTCGAGTCGCTTTGCCACCACGAAGATGGCGCCGAAAAGTCCGAACACCGCGCCGGACGCGCCGGCGGTCGCCGCGTTGAGCGGCGAGAGCAGGTAGACCAGCACCGAACCCCCCAGCGCGCTGAGCGCATACAGCGCGCTGTACCGCAGCCGGCCCAACCACATCTCCAGCGGTGGACCAACGACATACAGCGCCCACATGTTGAACAGCAGATGCATCGTGCTGTAGTGCATGAACGCCGAGGTCACCAACCGGTACAACTGCCCATCGGCGACGGCCGGCGGCCACAGGGCAAGCCGCACTCTCAGCTCCGGCATCGACAATTCCAGGATGAAGACCGCCACGTTGATCGCGATCAATGCATAGGTGAGCACCGGAGTGGCCGACCGCTCGCGCCCGCCGAACCGGGTGCGCGGCTGGCGAACCGTGCGGGCCCCTGCGCGGACGCACTCCAGACACTGATGACCGACCGCGGCCGACCGCATGCAGTCCGAGCAGATGGGCCGGTCACAGCGGGTGCAGCGAACGTAAGTCTGACGGCCGGGATGCCAGTAGCAGGTCGGCGCCTCGGCGGGCGACTCCGGTGCGCTCGGGTTGCTCATGGCTCCATTCTGGCGGGGCTGTCCTACTGTGGGTTGCGTGGAGTCGCACAGCCCTGGCGACGGAATCGTCGAGCGCTACCTGGAATGCCTGGCCGCTCACGACTGGGACGGCTTGGCGACCACGATCGCCGACGAGGGCTTGACGCGCGAAGGCCCGTTCTGCGATCTCATCGAGGGCAAGCAGCACTACCTTGCCTACCTTCGCAAGGTTCTCACCGAACTGAAGGGCCACCGCCTCGACGTCACGCGGGTCTCGCATGTGGACTCCAGGGTGTCCTATGTCGAGCTGACCGAAGCCTTCGAGATCGGCGGCCAGCGCGCGACGTGGCCCGAATGCCTTCTTTTCGAGCGCAACGACGACGGCCTGATTTCTTACGTCAGCGTGTTCTTCAAGCAGCGCGGCGGTGACGCCGACGCAACGCGCAGCCACGCCGACTGACCGGTGGCAATCCGGAGAAGTATTCCCTGATTCGCTGAGTTGACCTACTGTGTCTGGGGTGGAGGCAGACGGAACACCGGAGTTGGTGCCAGTCGAAAAATTGCACTCAGGCGACCCGATCACCGATTGCGGGCAACGCTACATAGTTCTCGAGTCAAAGGCCGTCGGCGACAGCTGTGTCGTCCTGGAACTCGAGTCGAGAGTGGACCACCACCTGCAGGTCATCGAGAAGTCTTTCCCCGCCGGCTATCACGTCGGCCGGGCACACCACCGATACCTGTAAGCGCAATTTTTCGGCTGAATATTGTGACGCGTAGCCGTTAGGCGGCTACCGCGCCTTCACGTAATTCGGCGGGCACGACGCCTTCCCGGCAGATTCGATGAAGTTGAAATTCCGCCAAGCCCAGCAAGACGACTACGAGCAGTTCGCCGAGCTTCAGCGACGGCACTACGACGGCCACTACGAAACCTCGGCCAACCGACTTCGCGAGAACCCCGCCGAACGGTTCGTGGTCTCGCGAGGTGCACAGATCCTGGCCGCGGCCGAGCCGCAAACCGTGGAGGGGTTCCCCGATGCGATCCGGCTCGAGATATTCGGTGGGGACGCTGATGCCTGGGATCTGCTCGCCAATCGGGCCGCCGACGCGCTCCGCGGGCGCGCAAAGCGCCTGATCAGCGTCATACGGCAAGATCACACGTCGATCTCGCACCTGAAGGCCGCGGGCTACAGCCTCTCCTGGCAGTCCTGGGCCGCGCATCTCTACCTCCGCGACGCACTACCGGCCGAGGCCTTCGCCGAGCTCACCGCCCGCCCCCGCGCCGAGGGTTTTATGGTCCGGGAACTTGCGGACCCCGACGTTCCCAAGGCCTATGAGCTCTACGATTCCTGCCACCCCGAGCTAGTGGTGACTCCGGCGACCCCGAGTACGCACCTGGACACCCCGGAGTTCGCCAAAGCCCTGGCCGGCGAACGCGTATTCGTCGTGATGCACGACCACCGCTGTGTGGCGCTGACCGAAGTCGAACCACGCGGCGACGCCGCAGAAACCAATGTCACCCTCGTCGCCCCGGACATGCGCCACCGCGGGTTGGCTACGTTGGTCAAGGCGACGGCAGTGACCCGACTCGCCGAGGAGGGTATACGAGAGTTCGGCGCGGGCGGCGGCTGCCCCGCCGACGCGATCATGAACGTCAACCGAAAGCTCGGCTACGAGGTCGAACTCTGGGGCAGCTACGAACTCACGCTCACACCGGCACCCACCGAGACTCATCCGTGCTGAAATCCCTTGCCGGCCCGATCAAGTGGGTCTGGACCTAAGCCCAGATATGTAGCCCGCAGCCGGTCCCACAACTCCAGCTGTCCCCACCCGGGCTCGTCGCGGATCTGCTGCTCACGGGTGAGAAAAGGATTGGGCAGCATCAGCGTCATCATCTGCTCGTGGCGCCCGTTGAACAGGCGCACGCCCCACGAGGTGGGGAACCCGTCGTCACCGATCCGGCGGTAAAGCTCGGCGCGCGCGCAGCTGCGAATCCGGCCCAGCTCGGGCCCACTGGCCCGATGCTCGCCGATGCACAGATGGAAATGCCAGCGCCCGAAGTCCACTGTCGCGTACCCGTCGTACATCGATATGCGCTTCGGTGGGTTCGGCGCCGCCACTTCCCAGGCGGCGCCCTCGATGATGATGCCGAACCAGATCTCGTCCCAGTACTCGTCGAAGCAGACGTGAATCAGGTCCAGCAGGCTGTGCTCGTCAGTCGGCAGCGGCCAACACTGCTCGTGTCCACCGTCTTCGGTGTCGACGATCGGGGGGCCGGCAGCCATGTTGGTCATGATTGCCGATTCTTCCAACTGCAGCCCTGCCGGGCCGTCGGGATGCGACAATAACGCCCGTTAGGCGATGACGACGCAGGAAGCCGGTGCGAATCCGGCGCGGTCCCGCCACTGTCATCGGGGAGCGACCCTCACAACGCCACGGCCATTTGGTTGGAAGGCGAGGCGAGCAGCGATCCGAGAGCCAGGAGACTCGCGTCATCGCGTCCTGCTAGCCCGGGGCGGAGTACCCCGGAGAGAGCGGCCCCCTCATGACGCTGCCTGTCTCGTTCAGCTGTTCCGGCGCCCCTGGTGGTCGGCGATGACCGCCGCGATCTGGATGGCTGCACCCCCGGAAGTGCATTCGACCCTGTTGAGCAGCGGGCCCGGACCCGGTTCGTTGCTGGCCGCGGCCGAGTCGTGGACCTCGTTGAGCACCGTCTATACCGAGACGGCCGAGGAGCTGGCCGCGCTGGTGGCGGCGGTGCAGGCCGGGGCATGGGAGGGCCCGACCGCGGCGGCGTATGCGGCCGGCCATGCCCCGTATGTCGCATGGCTCACCCAAGCCGCCGCCGACAGCACCGCGATGGCCGCCCGGCAGGAAATCGCGGCCACCGCCTACACCTCCGCCCTGGCCGCGATGCCGACCCTGGCCGAGCTGGCCGCCAACCACGCCACTCATGCGGTGTTGCTGGCGACGAATTTCTTTGGCATCAACACCATTCCGATCGCACTGAACGAGGCCGACTACATCCGGATGTGGATCCAGGCCGCCACCGTGATGGGTACCTACCACGCGGTCTCGACTGCCGCGGTGGCCTCCTCACCGCAGACCACGGCGGCGCCGCAGATCGTGAATCTTCAGGCGCTGGTGGACGCCTTCTACCAAGCGTTCCCGTTGCCCTCGGACACGCAGACCCAGGTCTCTGACTGGTTGCAGAGCATCGGCTTCATCGACTTCTACAACAACGTCCTAGACCCGTTGGCCAACGCGCTGTATAACAACCCCTTCTTGGCGTCGATGTTTGCCGGGATTGATCCTTACCTGCCGCTGCTAGGTAATCCACTGATCTTCCTCAGCCCGTTCAACATCGCGTTCGCTCTCGGCTACCCGATGGACATCGGCTCCTATGTCGCTTACCTGTCCCAGACGTTCTCATTCATCGCACTGGACCTGACGGCGGCCTTCGCTTCGGGCAATCCCGCGGCTATCGGTCTCACCATTGTGTTCACCACCGTCGAAGCCATCGGCACGATCATCACCGACACCATCGCGCTGCTGAAGACCCTGCTCGAGCAAACCGCGGTGCTGCTCGTAGTGTTTGTGCCTTTGCTGACCGCCCCGTTGGTGACGTTGGCCGCCGGCGTTGCGCTGGCGCCGGCCGGCCTCACGGGCCTGGCGGCGCTGGCTGCCGTGCCGCCGCCCGCGCCGCCCGTCGTGCCGTCCTTCACACCGCCCCTGGCGGCGCTTGCCCCCAGCGTGCCGACCTCCCCCACGTCTCCGGCACCGGCTCCGGTGGAGGCGACCGCTGCGGCACCGGCGTCCGCGGCGCCACCGCCGCCGACCGGCGCACCACCGACGCTGACCGGCGCGGGCGTCAGCGCCACCATGGGTGCGGGAATGGGCATGGGCGCGGGCGTGGAGAACTTCGGCTATCTGGTGGGCGACCTGAACTCGGCTGTCGGGAGGGCGGCGGGCACCCGCGCCCGAAAGAAAGCTCCGGAGCCCGACAGCGCCGAGGCCCCCACCGTCGCGCCGACACCCAAGGAGGACGCTCAACCGCAGCGGCGCCGGCGGACCAAGGTGCAAATGCTCGGGCGCGGTTACGAATACATGGACTTGGAACCCTCGGACACGGGCGCGGGGACCCAAGGGTTCGCCGGAACGGCCGCCAAGGCCGAAGCCGGGCCGGCGGCGGGGTTGATCACGCTGGCCGACGACGGGTTCGGCGGCGGCCCGCGCCTGCCGATGATGCCGGGCACCTGGAGCGACGACTGACTCGTTGGCGGCGAGCGCGCGCAAATGTACACAGATACGCCGGGCGGTGGGGCCGGCATTTTGCGCGCGCTCGCCGAGCCCCAAGGCCGCCGAGCGCTAACTCGTGCGCGGCGGACGTTGGTCGTTGGGATCATTCGGGTCGGGCTCACCGAACCACCGCGACGGCACATGCTCCGGGTACGCGTCGTGCCAGGCCCACCACTCGTAGGGCTTGGACTGCGGATAGCCCTCCGGCGAGTCCTCCCAGTTCTCCTGGCGCCCGAGCGCCGTCAGATCGAGGATGCTCCAGGTGTTGCCCAGCACCTCGTCGCCGCGGTTGTTGATGAAATAGGTGCGGTACACGCGGGCGCCGTCGTGAATGAAGGCGTTGGTCCCGTGCCACTCGTCGACGCCGAAGTCGACGTCAAAGCTGTCGGTGATCGTGTACCACGGCAGCTCCCACCCCATCCGCTCCTTGAGGCGCTGGATGTCGGCCTGCGGCGCCGGTGAGACGAACACCAGCGTGGTGTCGCGGGCGTTCACATGGGCAAGGTGCCCGATGTGGTCGGCGATCATCGAGCAGCCCGGGCAGCCGTGATCGGGCCAGCCATGCACGCCGGGCTCGAAGAAGGCGCGGTACACGACCAGCTGGCGTCGGCCCTGGAAAAGGCCGGCCAGGTCCACCTTGCCGTCCGGCCCTTCGAACTCGTACTCCTTGTCCACCGCCACCCATGGCATCCGGCGCCGCTGCGCGGCCAGCGCATCTCGGGCCCGCGTCAGCTCCTTCTCCTTCACCAGTAGCTGCTGGTGCGCCGCGTTCCACTCCTCGGCGGACACGATCGGAGGTGTCTTCATTGCGATCTCCCTTTCGAATCTCGCGAGTTTCAGGCCAGCGACGACAGGCCGGTGGATGTGAGTAGATAGGCACCGTCTACCCGGGAACCGGCGATCTCCACTATCGACTTGCCGACTTGCTCGGCGCTGAGCGCCGGTCCCGAGGCCTGCACGAAGGTTTCGACGTCCACGCCCTGACGCTCGGCGTAGGCCGCCACGGCCGCCGAACCCAGGTCGGTAGCCGGCGTGAGCCGTGGCAGCACCGACACGAAGCTGATCCCCAGCCCGGCCCGTTGCGACTCGATGGCCGCGTAGCTCGCGATGAACCGGACGGTGGCCTTGGCCCCCGCATAGCCACCGCTGAGCGGCGAGCCGTTGACCGCGGCGCCGCTGGATAGCGCGATCACCGAACTACCCGGCGCCAGCGGGCGCCGCAGCACCTGCCTGACCCAGTGGAAGGCCTGCGCGACGTCGACGTTCCAGTTCTGGCTGAACGTTTCCCACGTCTGGTCTTGCAGGGCACGCAGCTGCGGAGCGGCCCCGGCGCACAACACCAGGGTGCGTGGCCGGTAGTCCTCCAGCAGCCGGTCGGCCGTGGCCGGGTCGGCGGCGTCGGCGACCACCGGGGTGAAGGCGTCACCCACCTGGTCGCGCACCTCGTCGTGGTGCGCCTGGGTGCGCGCGACACCGACCACGTGAGCGCCGGCCGCCGACAGCGCGGTGGCGATGGCGCGGCCGAAGCCGCGGCCGGCTCCGGTGACGATCGCTGTGGTGCCGACGAGGCCGTCGGCCTGAACTGGTTGTTTCATGGTCATACCAATTGAGATACGGACCGCCGCCCGGATTCATCGCCGCCGGGCGATTAATTTGGCCCCGCGGGTGGATCTGTACTGATGTAGAGAGGAGAGCGATCGTGCCGGCCCAACAGGAATTCATCGAGCAGGCGGCGCCGTTTCGCGCCGAGTTGATCGCACACTGCTACCGCATGCTCGGCTCGGTGCATGACGCCGAGGACCTGGTCCAGGAGACGTACCTGCGCGGCTGGCGCGGGTACGACGCGTTCGAGCAGCGTGCGGCGTTGCGCACCTGGTTGTACCGGATCGCGACGACGGCATGCCTGCGCGCGCTGGAAAACCGCGCCCGCCGCGTGCTGCCGGCCGGGCTGGGTGATGCCTCGGTCGACCCGGACGTCAGTCTGGACGGAGGCGGCGGCTTTCATGACTGGCTGGAGCCGATCCCGGACGACCTGATGCTGCAGACCCCGGAAACCGCCTTCACCGCAAGACAAAGTGTCCGGCTGGCCGTGATGACCGCAATGCAGGAGCTGCCGGCGCGCCAACGCGCGGTGCTGATCCTGCGCGACGTCGTACAGTTCAGCTCCGCCGAGGTCGCCGAACTCCTGGAAACCACGCCCGCCGCAGTCAACAGCGCCCTGCAGCGCGCCCGCGCCCGTCTGGCCGAGGTCGCACCCAGCGAGGAAAGCGCGGCCGAGCCGGACGACCCCGGGCGCCGTGACCTGCTGGACCGTTACTGCGCGGCATTCGAAAACGCCGACATGGCCGCCCTCACCGAACTGCTGCAAACCGATGTCAAGCTCGAAATGCCACCCGTACCTATCTGGTTCACCGGCCGGGACGCCGTGACGCGCTTCCTTGCGGCGCGTGCCTTCACCACCGCCGGTGACATGGTGCTGATCCCGACGGCGGCGAACGGGCAACCCGCGGTCGCCGAATACCGGCGCGCCGCCGACCAGGTCCTGCGGGCCCACTCCATTCACGTCATCACGGTCGGTGCCACCGGAATTGCAGCACTGACCGTCTTTCTCGACCCGGCGCTGTTCCCCGCGTTCGGCTTGCCGCCAAGCCGATAAGGTTCGCGACGCCTACTCTCGGGTTCACATCTGATTCATGTGTGGACAGCCGGGTACCACGCCAGGAGTATTAGGCGCGGTATCAATAGTTGAAGGGTGACCGAGTGAGGATTCCGGGTGTCGGCCTGGTGGGAAGTTTGGCCGACGGCGTTACCGGTGGAGCAGCACAACTAGTACGCGCGGGCGCGCAGGCCGCTGCGGGTGCTGCGGGCACTGTGCAGATGCTGGCCAGCCCGGTAGTGGAGCTGGTCGGCCCGGTGGTGCAGTCGGCGGCTCAATCGACCGGCCGAGTGCTCGGGACGCCCGCTTCCAACGGTTCCGGAGGCCACCCCATGCCGCCGGTGCGCTGGCGCAGCGGCCAGCGGGTGCACCTGGACCTGGATCCGCTGCTGCCGTTCCCGCGGTGGGACGAGCATGCGGCGGTGGTGGAGGAGCCGGTTCGCAGAATCGAGGGCGTGGCCAAGGCCCACGTCGAAGGCTCGCTGGGCCGGCTGGTGGTTGAGATCGACGATGGCCTGAATGGCACAGATTCCGACGAGGTCCTGGACGAGATACGTGAAGTGGTCGGCGCCGTCGCGGCCGATCTGACCTTCGTGAGTTCGGGATCGCCGGCACCGGCCGCGGCGTTCGCCGATCCGGGTAACCCGTTGGCGATTCTGGTGCCACTCACCGCAGCGGCGATGGATCTGGTCGCGATGACGGCCGCCATCACCGGCACAGTGGCCCGGTTGCCCGCCGCACCGCAAACCACCCGGGCCGTGGTCGCTCTGATCAACCACCAACCGCGGATGGTGTCCCTGCTGGAGTCGCGGCTGGGTCGAGTGGGTACCGACATCGCGCTCAGTGCCGCGACGGCGGCGGCGAACGGGATGACGCAGGCGTTCGGCACGCCGATGCTGGATCTGGCGCAACGTAGCCTGCAACTCTCCGAGGCGGCGGCGCACCGGCGGGTGTGGCGAGACCGGGAGCCGCAGCTGGCCTCCCCCCAGCGGCCGCAGGCTCCGGTGGTCCCGGTCATCTCGTCGGCCGGAGTCAAAACTCAGGCGCCGCGCCATAACTGGGCAGCCGCAGCGGCGGGTGACGAAGCCCACGTCGTAGTCGGAGGAGCCATCGACGCCGCGATCGACACCGCCAAGGGGTCGATGAAGGGGCCGGTGGAAAGCTATGCCGATTCGGCGGCGAACGGCTCGTTGATTGCCGCGGCGAGCGCGTTGCTGGCCGGCGGCGGCACCGAAGACGCGGCCGGCGCGATCCTGGCCGGCGTGCCACGAGCGGCGCACATGGGCCGGCAGGCGTTCGCGGCGGTACTGGGTCGCGGGCTGGCCAACGCCGGACAACTCGTGCTCGACCCGGGCGCACTGCGCCGCCTGGACCGGGTGCGGGTGGTCGTCATCGACGGCGCCGCGCTGCGCGGCGACCACCGCGCCGTCCTGCACGCGCAGGGCGACGAACCCGGCTGGGACGACGACCGCGTCTACGAGGTCGCCGACGCGCTGCTGCATGGCGAGGAAGCCCCCGAACCCGACCCGGACGAACTGCCGGCCACCGGCGCGCGGCTGAGATGGGTTAAGTCGCAAGGGCCTTCGGCGACACCCGCCCAGGGCCTCGAACACGCCGACCTGGTGGTCGACGGCCAGCGGGTGGGCAGCGTCGATGTCGGGTGGGAGGTCGACCCGTTCGCCATCCCGCTGTTCCAGACCGCACACCGCACCGGAGCGCGGGTGGTCTTGCGCCACGTCGCCGGCACCGAAGACCTGTCCGCCAGCGTCGGTGCCACACATCCGCCCGGCACGCCGCTGCTGAAACTGGTCCGTGACCTGCGCACGGATCGCGGACCGGTACTGCTGATCACCGCACTGCACCGCGACTTCGCGTCGACCGATACGTTGGCCGCGCTGGCCATCGCCGACGTGGGAGTGGCGCTCGACGATCCCCGCGCGGCCACACCGTGGACGGCCGACATCATCACCGGCACCGATCTCGCGGCGGCGGTGCGGATCCTGTCGGCGATTCCGGTGGCCCGGTCCGCCAGCGAATCCGCGGTGCACCTTGCCCAGGGCGGCACCACGCTGGCCGGCCTGCTGCTGGTCACCGGCGAGGACGGCAGAGCCACCAACGCGGTTGGCTTCCGGCGCTGGCTCAATCCCGTCAACGCCGCCGCCGCAACAGCTTTGGTATCGGGGACCTGGTCGGCCAGCAGGGTGCTCCGGCTGGCCGATCCCACCCCGCAGCCGCTGACCGCCTGGCATGCGCTGGACCCCGAGATCGTCTATTCGCGGCTGGCCGGGGGCGCTCGCCCGCTGGCCCTCGAGCCCGGAACCCCGACGTGGCGCCGCGTTCTGGGCGACCTGTCGTACGAACCGGTGGCGGCGCCGCTGCGTGGCCCGGCACACACACTGGGGCGTCTGCTGGTGGCCACCAGGCACGAACTCGCCGACCCGCTGACCCCGATCCTGGCAGTCGGCGCCGCGGCATCGGCCATTGTCGGCAGCAACGTCGACGCCCTTCTGGTGGCCGGCGTGATGACGGTCAACGCGATAACCGGTGGGGTGCAACGGTTGCGGGCCGAGGCGGCCGCTGCGGAGCTGTTCGCCGAACAGGACCAGCTGGTGCGCCGCGTCGTGGTCCCGGCAGTGGCGACCACCCGGCGCCGACTGGAGGCCGCCCAGCACACCACGCGCACCGCCACGGTGTCCGCGAAGTCGCTGCGCGTCGGCGACGTGATCGACCTGGCCGCGCCGGAGGTCGTCCCGGCAGACTGTCGCCTGTTGGTGGCCGAGGACCTCGAGGTCGACGAGTCCCTGCTCACCGGCGAGTCGTTGCCGGTGGACAAGCAGGTGGAGCCGGTCGCGGTCAACGACGCCGACCGGGCCAGCATGCTGTTCGAGGGCAGCACGATCATCGCCGGACACGCCCGCGCGATCGTCGTCGCCACCGGGGTCGGCACCGCCGCGCAGCGCGCGATCTCGGCGGTCGCCGACGTCGAAACGTCGGCCGGTGTACAGGCCCGGCTGCGCGAGCTGACCAGCAAGGTCCTTCCGCTGACGCTGGCCGGTGGCGCCGCGGTGACCGGTTTGGCGTTGCTGCGCCGCGCGTCGCTGCGTCAAGCGGTCGCCGACGGAGTCGCGATCGCGGTCGCCGCGGTCCCCGAGGGCCTGCCGCTGGTGGCCACCCTGTCCCAGCTGGCCGCCGCTCAGCGCTTGACGGCACACGGCGCACTGGTCCGCTCGCCACGCACCATCGAGGCCCTGGGCCGGGTCGACACCATCTGTTTCGACAAGACCGGCACCCTCACCGAGAACCGGCTGCGGGTCGTGCGCGCCGTGCCGGCAGACGCCAACCCGGAGGGGCCGCATCCCTCCATCGACGATCCGCAATCCGTCGTCGTGCTGCTCAGGGCGGCGTGGGCATCCCCCGAGCCGCACGAGGGCCAGGGCCATGCGCACGCCACCGACGAAGCCATCCTGAACGCAGCCAGTTCACTTGACGGACATGATGATTCGGAGTGGACGGTGCTCGCCGAAGTGCCGTTCGAGTCCAGTCGCGGCTTCGCCGCCTCCATCGGGACCATGAACGGCGACTCCAACACGCCGATGCTGATGCTCAAAGGGGCGCCCGAGACGGTCCTGCCGCGCTGCCGGTTCGCCGACCCGGACACCGCACAGGAGCACGCGGAGTCGCTGGTGCACAGCCTCGCCGAACAAGGCCTGCGGGTGCTCGCGGTGGCGCAACGCCGGTGGGAGCACGACCCCACCGACGAGGACGAAACCGATGCCGACGCCGTTGACGCCGCGGCTCAGGATCTCGAGTTGCTGGGCTACGTCGGACTGGCCGACACCGCGCGGCCGTCCTCGCGGCCGTTGATCGAGGCACTGGTGGAGGCCAACCGCAACGTGGTGCTGATCACCGGCGATCACCCCATAACCGCACGCGCGATCGCCCGCCAACTGGGCCTGCCGCCGGATGCGCGGGTGGTGACCGGGGCCGAGCTCGCCGGCCTGGACGAGGAGGCGCACGCCAAACTCGCCGCCAACGTCCAGGTCTTCGCCCGGGTCAGTCCCGAACAGAAGGTGCAGATCGTGGCCGCGTTGCAGCGCTGCGGGCGGGTGACCGCGATGGTCGGCGACGGCGCGAACGACGCCGCGGCCATCCGGATGGCCGACGTCGGCATCGGGGTCAGCGGTCGCGGTTCTTCGGCCGCGCGTGGGGCCGCCGACATCGTGTTGACCGACGAAGACCTGGGCGTGCTGATCGACGCTCTGGTCGAGGGCCGCAGCATGTGGGCGGGCGTGCGGGACGCGGTGACGATTCTGGTCGGCGGCAATGTCGGCGAGGTGCTCTTCACCATCATCGGGACGGCGTTCGGCGCCGGGCGGGCGCCGGTGGGAACCCGTCAACTGCTGTTGGTGAACCTGCTCACCGATATGTTCCCGGCGCTCGCGGTCGCCGTCACCTCGCAGTACGAAGAGCCCGACGAGGCCGACTTCGAATCCGAGGAAGAGGCCGAGGAGGCGCGCCGCGCACACCAGCACGCGGTACTCACCGGGCCGACGCCCTCGCTCGACGCGCCCCTGATGCGCCAGATCGTCAATCGCGGCGTCGTCACGGCTGCCGGCGCGACGGCGGCCTGGGCCATCGGGCGCTATACGCCGGGAACCGAACGTCGCACGGCCACAATGGGATTGACCGCACTGGTGACCACGCAGCTGGCGCAAACGCTGCTCACCCGCCGACACAGCCCGTTGGTCGTGGCGACCGCCCTGGGCAGTGCCGGCGTCTTGATCGGCATCATCCAAACCCCGGTTCTCAGCAACTTTTTCGGATGCACGCCGCTGGGACCGGTCGCCTGGATGGGAGTGCTCGGCGCCACCGGCGGAGCCACCGCGGTTTCGGTGCTGGCACCCGTGTGGTTGACGAAGACCGTCGGCGCGGTGATACCCGACCAGAAGTGAGGTCCGAGTTCGCGGCCATGCCTTCGCGAGCCGGTCGGCCGGCACCGCATGCCGAATTGTGACCATTCCTAAACCCGCTACATAGCCCTGGACGTAATTACACGCATCGTATTTAACCGCCGTTTGCCGGGCGAACTGAACGCATTTCTCTCGTCCCGAGACAAGACAGTGGCCGACTGGCGGCGATTTCTTGACAGTCCGATGTTTGAAGTAGCCCCGAGACGGGAAGCAGTGCGCAGACTTCAGGAAATCCCTTGTTGTGCAGGGCATTTGCGCTGCGGCCTCACGCAAGGAGGCTGGCGGCGCACGTCAATACCATGCCGCAGGTCACCATTCAGAAAAGACTTGGTTACGACGTGACGCGTGCTCAGTATCGGTTCCGCAACCAATTCGGTCGCCCATCTAGGCAAGATTTCCGGAGCGCGATACGGTTCCGATCCGGGGGCGATTACCGGAATGACGGGGCACGCGTAAAGGAAGAATGTTGAATACCTTTGATCGTTTCAACATCGCGCTAGTCGTCGGCGCGGGGTTGTGCGGGGCTGCGCTGGCTTTCAGTCCGGCCGCGACAGCCAAACCGCTGCCCACCGGCGGTCCCACGTGCGTCGAGCAGATGGGTGCCGCAGCGCCGATCGCACCGGTGGTCCTGCCTGGTCCGCTCGCCCCAGTCGTTCCGGTCGTGCCGGTGGTGCCTCCGATTCCCGTCGTGCCCCCGGTGCCGGTAGTACCGGTCGTGCCGGCTGCGGCGGGCGTACCGCCTGTCGCCGCGGCACCGATCGTCCCGATGGCGGGTGGCAAGGGTGTGCCGACCGTCCCGGCGAACCCGGTGTCCGCTCCGGTAGTTCTGCCCGGCCCGTTGCCCGCACCGGCACCTCCCGGGCCGGCGCCTTTTCTAGTCGGGGCGGTCGCTCCGGCCCCGGCCGTCGTTCCGGGTTGCATGGGCGGCACACCCTAATCCCGCACAACCGCTACTCCTGCACGATGACCGGGTCACCAACGTTGACCGCGTTGAAGTACCACTCGGCGTCGGCAGGGCTCAGGCTGATGCAGCCGTGGCTGGTGTTCTCGGCCCCCATGGATTGGACCGCCCACGGAGCTGAATGCACATAGAGGCCACGGCTACTGATGAGGACGGCGTAATCCACCGTGAGCCGGTAACCCTCGGGATCGTCGACGGGGATGCCGACGCTGCTCGAATCCATCACCACGGTTCGGCGCTTGGCCAGGACGGTGTACTTGCCGACCGGCGTCGGGAACTGGGCCTTACCCATCGAGGCCGGCATCACCCCGTCTTCGCCGTAGTGGGCTCGGTGGTGCGGCGCGGGCAGCGGGATCGACGTGCCCGGTTCGGCTCCGTCGATGGTCACGGTGAAGGTGTGCTCCGAGATTTTGGCGACGCCGACGACGGCAGGACCGGTTTGGAATTCCGTGGCCAGGCCGCCCACCGAAAGCGCCACGGTGTTGTGCGCCGGCCAGAACCGGTCGGGAACCCACTGCACGACGTCATGGTCGAGCCACTCGTACCTGCCAGTCATCGCGGGTATCGACGTCACGTCCAGGCCCCGCTCGGCGGCCCGCCGGTCGGCGACGGGCCCGCTGAAGGTGACCACCACCGGATGTGCGACACCTACCACCTGGCCGCGTGCCGGCAGCACCGATGCGATGGCGAAAGCGGGCGACTGGTTCGCCGCCGCAAGATTCATCCGAGTCGGCGCCGCGACCAGTGTCGCGGCGATACCGATCACCACAAGAAGAGACCGAACTGCCGCCCGCATCGCTTCCCGCCGCTGTTGAGATGAAAATTGCTGTCGTTTGGTGATGCTAGGGGCGCCGCGGCGGGTGGAAGTGCATGCGCGCGCCAGCATTTCGATCAAGTCTCGGTCAAGCTTTGGTTACGGCCGGCGAATCACCGGACACTATGTCCTGATGCGGCCGGCTCCGTTCGTCCTTTAACTGAGATTCCGGGACACGACCGGGATCATCGAGGTCATCATGTGAACAGGAGGAGAGTCATGCCGCAGTACGCCGCACTCACTTACACCCGGGATGTCGACTGGACGGCGCCCGAACAGGCTGGGGATATGGCCGAATACATGAAGTTCGGTCAGGACCACGCCGACCGGATCCGGGGCGGTAACGCGCTGTTCCCGACGAGCACCGCGACGACCGTTCGGGTCAGCGGCGCGCGCGGCGGTGACGTCGTCACCAGCGACGGCCCGTACGCCGAGACAAAGGAGGCGTTGACCGGTTTTTACGTCATCGAGGCTGACGATCTGGACGATGCCCTGCGCATCGCCGCCGAAATCCCCGCCGCGTGGGACGGTGCCGTGGAGGTGCGCCCCATCATCGACTTCGGCTGATCTTGGACTGGGGGACGCGCACAGCACACGGCGGCGGCCCGGTTGACTAGTCCCGACCGGGCACTCGCCGCGACGGTCCGGGCGGAGGGGGCACGAATCCTGGCCACCCTCGTCCGGGCCGTCGGGTCCCTGCAGGTCGCGGAGGACGCGGTACAGGAGGCGGCATTGCGCGCGCTACGGGACTGGCCGCGCAACGGTGTGCCCGACGAGCCGCGAGCCTGGTTGACCGTGACCGCGCGGCGGGTCGCCATCGATCTGCTGCGCCGGGAGGGCGCCAGAGCGGACAAGGAGCGTGCCAGCGTGGAGCTTGCGGCGCCGGATCTGCCGCCCGACAGCGTGGTGGCAGACGATCAGCTCCGGCTGATCTTCACCTGCTGTCACCCCTCGCTTGCGCTGGAGGCTCAGGTGACGCTGGCGCTGCGGACGCTGTGCGGGCTGTCGCCGGCACAGATCGCGGCCGTGCTGCTGACCAGTGAGGCGGCGGTTGCCAAGCGGCTGACCAGGACTCGGGCCAAGATCGCCCGCGCCGGCATCCCGTACCGAGTGCCGGCCGACAAAGACTTGCCGGCGCGCCTGAATGCGGTGTGCGCGGTGCTGCACGCGTCTTACACGACCGCCCACAGCGCGGCCGGCGGTGATCAGCTGACCGACGTCGACGGTGCCGTGGAGGCGCTGCGCCTGGCACGGCTGGTGCACGAATTGATGCCCGAGGAACCGGCACCGATGGCGGTGCTGGCGTTGATGCTGCTGACCGAATCCCGGCGCGCGGCGCGGGTGGACAGCGCGGGCGATCCGGTGCCGCTGGCCGAGCAGGACCGGTCCCTGTGGGACGACGGCGCGATCGCAGAGGCGCTTCGGCTGCTCGACGAGTCGCTGCGCCGCACCGGTGCGATCGCCGACCCCTACCAGCTGCAGGCGACGATCGCGGGCGAGCACGCCCGGGCCGCGTCGTACCAGAGCACCGACTGGGCCGAGATCGTCCGGCTCTACGACTTGTTGCTCTCGGTGCAGCCAAGCGCCCCGGCGGCGCTGGCCCGGGCGGTCGCGGTCGCCGAATCCGACGGGGCGGCAGCCGGATTGCGTGCGCTGGACGATCTCGCACCCGATCAGCGCTGGCATGCGGTCCGCGGCGAGCTGTTGGCCCGCGAAGGCAGATACGCCGAGGCGATTGCCGCGACCCGCGAGTCGCTCACCGATTCAGTCAACGCGCCGGAACGGCGACATCGCCAACGACGGATCGCCGAGTGGTCGGCGCGGCAATAGGCGCGAGCAGGGTTAGCCGAGCTCCTTGCGGACCACCTTGCCGGCAGGGTTGCGCGGAATGCTGTCGACGATGTTGATGTCTCTGGGCTGTTCGAACCGAGACACCTTGCCTTTCACGTACTCCCGTAACGCCGCCGGATCGATGTCGGTCCCCGGCCTGGGCACGATGAACGCGGCCAGTCGCCGCCCGAACTTCTCGTCGGGAACACCGATGACGGCGTTCTCGGCGACGTCGGGGTGTCCGGCGAGTGCGTTTTCCAGCGCGCGCGGATAGACGTTCTCGCCTCCCGAGACGATCATGTCGTCCTCGCGCCCGACGATGTACAACCGACCGGAGTTGTCGAGATAACCCATGTCGCCGGTGCTGGTCATCCGGTCGATCACGGCCTTGGCGCCGCCCCCGGTGTAGCCCTCGGCTCCCAGTTCACCGCCCACGAAAATGCGGCCGGTGACTCGCGGTCCGACCGGCCTGCCGGTTCTGTCGAAGATCCGCACCGGACATCCCGCGACCGGCCTCCCGACCGTTTCCGGGGCGTTGCGCACTTCGACCGGCGTGGCCAGCGCACCGATGCCGACCTCGGTGGACCCGTAGGCGTTGTACAGGATGTCGCCGTAGGCATCCATGAAACGTCGCGCCAGGCTGGGATCGAGACGGTCGCCGCTGGAGATCACCACCCGCAGTGACGGCAGCGAGTTCCGCGCCCGCACCCGGTGCGGCAGGTCCAGAATGCGCGCCAACATGATCGGGACCACGCTCATCGCGTCGGCACGCTGTAGCGACGCCTGCGCGAGTGTTGCTTCGGCGTCGAAACGCCGACGGGTCAGCACCGTGCCGCCCAGGCTCACGGTGAGCATCAGCATGCCGAGTCCCAGTCCGTGAAACATGGGGACCGCCACCGCGATTCGCGACCCGACACGCAGCCTGGTGCGCTCGAGAATCGTCACGCCGACGCCCACTCCCGAGCTCATTCGCGGCGCCCGTGGCACTCCCTTGGGTATGCCGGTGGTGCCCGAGGTGAGCAGCACGATGCGGCCCGACTCCGCGACCTTGGGCCGCGCATCGCCCCAGCGGATCTCAACGGCTTCCGGATCGATCACCGTGACCGACTCGTCGGCATCGCGTAGCTGTCGGGTGAATTCGTCGTCCGCGAACAGGGTCTTGATCTGATGCGAATCCAGTGCGCCGGCAAGCGAATTGATGCGGAACTCGGTATTCACCAGCACCACGTCGGCGCCGACCAGCCCGGTTGCGAACACGGCCGCGACGAAGTTGCGTCCGTTGCGGCACATGATTCCTACCGCCTCGCCCGCTCCGACACCGTCGAAGGAGAGCTCGCGGGCCAGCGATTCGGTTTTCGCCTGCAGGTCGCGGTAACTCAGGGCGCCGTCGTCGTCGATGATCGCCGTCCGGTCCGGCCAGCGTGCGGCGGCGATGGCCAGCAGCGTGTAGATATTGGTGCCGCCCCGGTACACCTCTCGGATCAACCGCAACACCGCGACCGGAGCCGGCGGGCTGAGCAGTCCGGAATACACCAGTGCCCGCGCAGCGGTCGCGGCGACGCTGCCGCTCGTCATGCTCGGTCCCCTTTGTTGGCGGAGTCAGCGAAATACCGGCGATGCCACAGCCGGGCCGCGTAATCGGCGGGCCCGGCCAGCAGCACCGAGACCACCTCGGCCGGCCACAGCCAGGGTGGTTCATTGCTGCGGGGCCGCTCGATGATCGCTTTGGCGATCGCGTCGGCGGCCTCGTGCGGATACATGCCGGGAAGCCTGCCCAGCATCGGCGTCGGCTCGATCATCCGGGTGCGGACCAGCGCGAAGTAGACCGACGTGACGTCCACGCCGTCGAAGTGCAGTTCCGGTGCCACGCTGCGCAGCCAGCGATCGAATGCCCCCTTGGACGCCTGGTAGGCCCCCCACTGCGGACCCGGCACGACGCGCGCGGCGACGCTCGATACGTTCACGATGTGGCCGCCGCCGTTCTCCCGCATGGCCGGTAGCAATCCGAGCAGCAGCCAGATCGGTCCCAGGTAGTTGATGTCCATCGTGCGCTGGAAATCGTGCGGCCGGTCGTACTGATGGTGCAGCGAGCGGCGCAACGACTTGCCGGCGTTGCTGACGACGATGTCCAGCGCGCCGTGATCCTCGGTGATCTGCTTCGTCAGCCCGTAGACGGCCGCCTCGTCGGTCAGGTCGGTGGGGTAGGCGATCGCCGTTCCGCCGCCCGCGTTGATCGCCGCCGCGAGGTCTTCGAGCCGTTCCGCCGACCGGGCCACCACCAGCACGGTGGCGCCGGCCGCGGCCAGTTTGCGCGCGGTCGCCTCGCCGATGCCGTAGGACGCCCCGGTGACCAGGACGGTCTTGCCTGAAACGGCGCTGCGCAGCTGGTCCGGATCCGATATCTGCGCCGGGTTGGCAACGCGGTCGATGACTGTCTCGAGGGCCTGCGCTATCACATTCATCTTCACTGTCGCATTTCGAATTGCACACCGAGGTCGGCCGCTGCTCGACCCTGCTCCTCGATTCGTAACCTACAGGTAGCAGACCACAGCGCAATCCGAATCCGGACTTCGGCCCACCGGTGACGTCGACCACAATTGACGCGAACGCATATAACAGCAGGCCGTCGGGTTGTAACGGCACGTTTGCGCACCGCTGATTCGCCCAGACCTCACCCCCCTTGCACCGAGCGTGCACTCACGTTCGACGACGTGGCGGTCGCTACCGGTCAGAATTCCGTAACGGCCGGGACCACGATGCGGGCGGATTCGTCAATGTCGACGTCGAGCGCGTTGAGCACCAGCGCCAAACCCGCCCAGCGGTTGATAAGCATCAGCACTTCAATGGTCCCTTCGGAACCGAGGGCTCGGTGCGCTTCATCCAAGACTGGGGCCGGGACGCCGCGTATGGTCAGCAGCTCCGTCGTCAGGTGAAGGACTACGCGTTCGAGCTCACTGAAATCGCAAGCGGCGGGGCAAAATTCAGAGAGCACGGCGGCGATCTCACCGTCACTCACACCGATACCGCGGGCCACGGCGGTGTGCTGCGCGATCTCGTAAGGGCAGCCCATCAGGAAGCCGGTGCGCAGGATGACCAGTTCGCGAAGCCTCGCGGGCACCACAGGGCTGGTCAAGGCCGCCCGTCCGGCGACCATCCAGCCGGTGAACACGTTCGCGGCGTTGGCCAGGGCCCGGTACACGTTGAGATTGCCTCGGTCCAGGGTCAACTGGCGGGCTTGGCCAGACATCTGTTCGGGGAGGCGGTACGCGATTCGGGTCATGCGCATTCTCCCGTGCTCAGCTGCAGCCGGGCCACGGCGTCGACCTCGAGTTCGACGGCGTTGAGCACCAATGCCAGACCGTAGTAGCAGCTGATGATCATCAGCAGTTCGGTGACCGCCGCGTCGCCGACGGCCGTCTGGGCGGCGGCGAAGGTGCCGTAGGCGAGCCGTCGCGTGGTGCACAGTTCGGTGATCAGGTCGAGCACCGTGCGTTCGTGATGGCTGAAGCCGGCCGCGTCGAGGTCGCCGGCATCGGTGAGGGCATCGATCTGTTGCTGGGTGAGCCCGGCGCAGCGGGCGAGCCACTCGTGTTGGACGAGTTCGTAGGGTGAGCCTTGCAGATGGGCCACCCGCAGGATCACGAGTTCCCGCATCCGCACTGTGAAGGTGGGGCTATCGAGCATCTCGTCGACCATCCGCGTCCACCCGGTGAACATGTGGGGGGCGTTGGCGAGCAGGCGGAATAGATTTAGTTCGCCACGCCGTGCCATGAACTGGCGGATCGCTTCGGGGTTCCGGTCAATACTGGTGAGCGGTATTCGCGACATGATCTGGTCTCCTTGGTTACCGGTGGGCGGCGAGGACGAACGTCCAGTCCAGGGTCACGAAGGGCTCCTCGACGGTCGTTCCGTCCGGGGCGATCCCGGGCTCGTGCCGCACAAAATCGGTCTGCAGGGATTCCACGTCCGCGAAGACCGCGTCGCGCCCTATGTACGGATCGTCTCGGTAGAACAGTTGGGTTATCAGCGGCTGGTAACCCACGGCGTGCAGCCAGAAGTGAACATGCTGGGGCCGCATCACGGAACGGTTTGCGCCACGCATGATTTCCCCGCACGGGCCGTCGGTGGGCACCGGGTAGTAGCGCGGCGTAATGGACCGGTACCAGAATCGGCCGTCGTCGTCGGTGGTCAGTAGTGCCCGCATGGCGAACTCGTCGCGCAGCTGCTCCGCCTGCTGAACGTCGTAGAAGCCATTTCCATCGCTGTGCCAGGTATCCACGTGGGCGCCGGCGATCGGGATGCCGTCTACGTCGACAACCCGGCCGGTGACGAACATCGGTGTGCCCGCTACTCCGCTGGAAATATCGGCGCCATTGTCGGCCGTAGGACGGCCCTCGACATAAAACGGTCCAAGCAGAGCCGAGTCGGTGACCGATGACCCGCTCTCCTGGTTGATCGTGTCCACCAGCATGCTGAATCCCAGGATGTCGGATAGCAACATCACCTCCTGACGGGTTGCGCTGGAGACTTTGCCCACCCGCTCAAGGAAATCCATTGCGGTGAACCATTCGTCGCCGGTCAACCGCACCTCACGGGCGAAATCGTGCAGGTGCTGCACGAGGCAGACAAACAGCTGCCGGAAGCGCTCGTCAGCGGAGGTGTCGAAGGTGCGCTGCACAGCCTCGGTGATGGTTTGTTCGGTCAGGTTGATGGACATTGCTTTGCCTGTCTTCGAGATTGGTCGTTGGGGCTACGGGTTGATGACGACGCGGCCGGCTGTCTGGTCAGCGACGGCCTGATATGCCTGAAGTCCTTCGGCGAGTGAATAACTCGCGGTAACGGGCAGTGGCCGGAACTGCCCAGATTCGAAGTAGCGACTCATCTGTGGCACCGACTGGCCGCAGCGATCCTGCCAGTCAGCGCTGCCAACCGCTTTATCGACTTACGCGCGATCACCCTGCACCCGACCCTGAACTGGACATTGTTTATCGCCTCTGCCCCGGCTCGACACCGCAGCCGGGCCATCTCCACGCTCGCCGAGATGCTGATGACTCATGCCGCCCAGCGGAATTGACGCTAGATTGAAGGGTCGCGTACAACGACGGATAACGCCCGGACAACCTTGTTTGTCGCGTTGCGGTAGTGATGCGGCGTCGCGGGGTCGAAGGCCAGGGAATCGCCTTCCATCAGCTGCAACGTTTCGAATCCGACGACCGCTTCGAGC